>NZ_JBIVLH010000009.1:0-330312 GCF_044751185.1 Streptomyces sp. NPDC088733 | reverse complement strand
TTCACGAGAGCGGCACCATCGGGAGGAATAATCCCGACGTGCCCAGCGTCCTCGCTGTGTTTTTCTTCAAAGGAACCTCGCCCCAGACCATTCGGTCCGGAGACGGGGTTTCAACATATCTGGCGTTGACTTTTGGCACGCTGTTGAGTTCTCAAGGAACGGAAGCTTCCTTCGAGGCCGTTTCACCGGCCCCTCCGGGCTTTCCCTTCGTTGTCACCAGCTTATCAGACTCTTTCGGGCCCGATTCCCGCCGGCAGGGGGATTTGCTTTTCGAATAAACGACGCGACAAAACGCTCGGGATTTTCATCCTGGGAGATTTCGCTGCGATCGATGATTCTTCGAAGCGGTCTAGACTCTAGCCGCTGGCCTCGAACTTGTCTAGTTCGTGGCAACTTCTCGAATCTACCTCCCCACTCCACCCGTGTCAACAGGTTTCTTGGGGCGAAGAGGAGACTAGCAGGTCAGCGACCCCGGATGCACATCCACACGGTGCGCCATCCGGGTCATGCTGCGGTGGGGAGGACATCGCTGCGGTCCGGGCGCTCGAGGTCGCCGGTCTCGCCCGCGTGGGCGGCGCGCCGTCCCGGCACGAAGACATAGACGAGGAAGCCCAGCTCGGCGGCGACGCCGATGGCGATGCGGGCCCAGGTGGGCAGGCCGGAGGGGGTCACGAAGGCTTCGATCACGCCGGAGACGAGGAGGACGACGGCCAGCCCTATGGCCATGCCGATGGCGGCGCGTCCCTCCTCGGCAAGAGCGGTCCTGCGGGGGCGTGGACCGGGGTCGATGACGGTCCAGCCGAGGCGCAGCCCCGTGCCGGCGGCGACGAACACGGCGGTGAGTTCGAGGAGACCGTGCGGGAGGAGCAGACCGAGGAACGTGTCGAGGCGGCCTGCCGAGCCCATGAGACCGAGGCCGATGCCCAGGTTGAGCACGTTCTGGAAGAGGACGTACAGCACGGGGAGCCCGAGGAACACGCCGAGGACGAGGCAGTAGCCGGCGGCCATGGCGTTGTTCGTCCAGACCTGGGCCGCGAAGGAGGTGGCCGGGTGGCTGGAGTAGTAGGACTCGTACTCGCCGCCGGGGCGGGTGAGGGTCCGCAGTTCGTCGGGGGCGGCGATGGCGGCCTGGACGTGCGGGTGCGTGGCGACCCACCAGCCGATGAGCGCGGCGAGGGCCGTGGAGACCAGGGCGGTGGGGACCCACCAGTGGCGTGATCGGTAGACGCCCGCGGGGAAGGCCGCCGTGAAGAAGTGGGCCACGTCGCGCCAGCCGGGGGTGCGGGCGCCGGTGACGGCGCTGCGGGCGCGGGCGACCAGGGTGGTGAGGCGCCCGACCAGCGCGGGATCGGGGGCGCTGGACTGGAGGAGGGAGAGGTGGGTGGCGGCGCGTTGGTACAGGGTGACGAGTTCGTCGGCCTCTTCGCCGGTGAGGCGCCGGCCGCGGTGCAGGAGGGCGTCGAGCCGGTCCCACTCGTGGCGGTGCGCGGCTGCGAAGACGTCGAGGTCCATGGTCGCTGCTCCTGGCTGGCCGGGAGGTCCCAGCTTGGCAGACGGGGCAGACTGGTCGCGCCGGGTTCCGGGGTGGGATCGAGGAGGGTGCCCGTATGAGCGGTGCGTTCGGAACGAATGGTGCGGCGGGTGGCGGGACGTCCTGGGAGGCGAGCGGCGCCGGGCGGCTGGTGACCGGTGAGGCGGTGGAGTTGGGGCTGCAGCCCGCGCGGCTGCCGAGCCGGGCGCTGGCGGCGGCCCTGGACGCCGTCGTCTACTTCGGCGGGTACGTGATCGTCTCGCTGGGACTGCTCGCGGCGACGGCGTCGCTCGACGATGCCGCGCTGGCCGCGGTGTACGTGGCGTCGCTGGTGCTTGTGCTGATCGGGGTGCCGATCGCCGTGGAGACGCTGTCGCGGGGCCGTTCACTGGGGAAGCTGGCGTGCGGGCTGCGGGTGGTCCGGGACGACGGCGGGCCGATCCGGTTCCGGCACGCGCTGGTGCGGGGGGCGGTGGGGGTGATCGAGATCCAGGCGTTTCTCGGCGTGATCGCCTGTATCGCCTCGCTGGTCTCGGCGCGGGGGCGCCGGGTCGGGGACCTGTTCGCGGGGACGCTGGTGGTACGGGAACGGATCCCGATGCCGCGGGCCCCGCAGGCGGTCCCGTCCGCACCGCCGTGGCTGGCGGACCAGGTGGCCGGTGTGGATCTGTCCGCGGTGCCCGAGGGGCTGTGGCTGGCGGTACGGCAGTACCTGGCGCGTGTCCACCAGTTGGATCCGCAGGTGGGGTGGTCGATGGCGGAGCGGCTGGCGGCGGACGTGTCGGCGTGCACGAGGACGCCGGTGCCGCAGGGGACTCCCGCGGTGGCGTACCTGGCGGCGGTGGCGGCCGAGCGGCAGGTACGGGAGGCGCGGCGGGTCTTCGGTCCGGCGGGGGTTGCGCCCGCGCAGGCACCGGCGGGGGGCTGGGGCGTGCCCGCGGAGCCCGGGGCCGGCGCGTCGGGTTTCCCGGTTCCGCCCGTGCTTCCCTCCGGTCCTCCTGCTCTCTCTGCTCCCCCGGCCCTCGCTGACGTTCCCGTGCCGCCTGCGCCGTCTTCCGGGCCGTCGACCGGGTTCGCGCCGCCGGCCTGAACGGTCAGTCCGCCGGGGGGAATTGCGACGGGGCTGATTCGAGGTCCTCGAGTTCGATGCCGGGGGCGGCGAGCACGACGTCCCCGGCGATGTGCACGGTGTGCTGTTCCCCGGTGTCGAGGGCGCTGACCTGGTATTCGTCCACGGTCAGGGGGCCGCTGTCAGTGGGGTGTGCTTCGCTCTTCACCAAGGCCCACGACTGGTCGAGGGTACGGGGAGCGAGCACGGGGGGCTGGAATGCGACGAGGCGGACGCGGGTGGCCGGGGCACCGGGACGCAGGCGCAGGATGCGCGCTGTCGCGATGTAGAAGGCAGGCGATACGCCGCTGAAGGCGTGTGCCCGGACGTTTCCCTCCTGGGCGTGTTCGCCGGAGGGGTCGGTGCGTACCCAGGTGACGCCGTCGAGGGCGGCGCCGCGGACCTGCCAGCTCGCTGCGGTGAGTTCCAGGCGGATGGGGCGGCCGAGTTCGTCGACGGTGAGGTCGATGGAGCCCGCGTGGCTGCCGTCGGCGTGCGTGGTCTGCGCGGTGTAGCGCCAGCCGGAGGGGCCGGTGGCGCAGTGGAAGTGTTCTTCGCCGAGGGGGGTGTGGTCGTGCGTGTCGTGGAACGAGTAGCGGCCGCGGGGCATGGTTCGACCTTACGGGGGCGGTGCCGGTGGTACGGGGCAGGCCCCCGCCGGGGGCGGGGGCCTGCGGGCCGGCTGAGGTGGTGCCGGGGCGCCGCGGTGTTCGCGGCGGCGGCAGTGGCCTCAGTAGCGGTAGTGGTCGGGCTTGTACGGGCCCTCGACCGGGACGCCGATGTACGAGGCCTGCTCGGGGCGCAGGGTGGTGAGCTTGACGCCGAGGGCGTCGAGGTGGAGCCGGGCGACCTTCTCGTCGAGCTGCTTGGGCAGGACGTAGACGCCGATCGGGTACTCCTCGGGCTTGGTGAACAGCTCGATCTGGGCCAGGGTCTGGTCCGAGAAGGAGTTGGACATCACGAACGAGGGGTGGCCGGTGGCGTTGCCCAGGTTCAGCAGGCGGCCCTCGGACAGCACGATGAGGACTCGGCCGTCGGGGAAGGTCCAGGTGTGGACCTGGGGCTTGACCTCGTCCTTGACGATGCCGGGGATCTTGGCGAGGCCGGCCATGTCGATCTCGTTGTCGAAGTGGCCGATGTTGCCGACGATCGCCTGGTGCTTCATGCGCTGCATGTGCTCGGCGAGGATGATGTCGCGGTTGCCGGTGGTGGTGACGAAGATGTCGGCGGTCTCGACGACGTCCTCGAGCACGGTGACCTGGTAGCCGTCCATCGCGGCCTGGAGGGCGTTGATGGGGTCGATCTCGGTCACGATGACGCGGGCGCCCTGGCCGCGCAGCGACTCGGCGCAGCCCTTGCCGACGTCGCCGTAGCCGCAGACCACGGCGACCTTGCCGCCGATGAGGACGTCGGTGGCACGGTTGATGCCGTCGATGAGCGAGTGGCGGCAGCCGTACTTGTTGTCGAACTTGGACTTGGTGACGGCGTCGTTGACGTTGATCGCCGGGAAGAGCAGGGTGCCGTCGCGCTGCATCTCGTACAGGCGGTGGACGCCGGTGGTGGTCTCCTCGGTGACGCCGCGGATCTCGGAGGAGAGCTGGGTCCACTTCTGGGGGTTCTCGCCGAGGGTCCGGTTGAGGAGCAGCAGGATCTGCTCGTACTCCTCGCTGTCGGCGGTGGACGGGTCGGGGGCCGAGCCGGCCTTCTCGAACTCGACGCCCTTGTGGACCAGGAGGGTGGCGTCGCCGCCGTCGTCGAGGATCATGTTCGGGCCGCCGGTGGGGGCGTCGGCCCAGGTGAGGGCCTGCTCCGTGCACCACCAGTACTCGGAGAGGGTCTCGCCCTTCCAGGCGAAGACCGGGATGCCCTGGGGGTTGTCGACGGTGCCGTTGGGGCCGACCGCGATGGCCGCGGCGGCGTGGTCCTGCGTGGAGAAGATGTTGCAGGAGGCCCAGCGGACCTGCGCGCCGAGGGCGGCGAGGGTCTCGATGAGGACGGCGGTCTGCACGGTCATGTGCAGGGAGCCGGTGATGCGGGCGCCGGCGAGCGGCTGCGCGGCGGCGAACTCCTCGCGGATCGCCATCAGGCCGGGCATCTCGTGCTCGGCGAGGGTGATCTCCTTGCGGCCGAACTCGGCCAGCGAGAGGTCGGCGACCTTGAAGTCGTTGTTGACGGGGGACATGCAGTCTCCTCGTGGGGTGGTTCGAGAGCGGACATCGGCTTTTCCGCTGCGGGGCGTGGGAGGTATGCGGACATACGTCTCCCTCGACCGCAGCTCAGCCCGTCGGAGGCCCTCTCTCCCTCGGACGGTCCGGTGTGCGGACCGCCCGACCGCCATCAGCAGCGACGTCTGGCTACCCATGAATCTACACCGAGTGCCCGGCCGGAACCGGGCCGACGGTGGAGGTGGCGGGGAGGGATCAGGCCGTTTCGTGAGCGGCCGGCGCCTCGGGGGCCGCCTTCTGCTCGCGGTAGATATCGGGTTCGAGGTAGATCACGCGGGCGATGGGGACGGCCACGCGGATGCGGGCCTCGGCCGCGTCGATGGCGCGGGCGACCTCGGTGGCCGTGTCGTCGTGCTGGACGGCGATCTTGGCGGCGACGAGGAGTTCCTCGGGGCCGAGGTGGAGGGTGCGCATGTGGATCACGCGGGTGACGGTGTCGCCGTCGACGATGGCCTCGCGGATGCGGGCGACGGTCTCGGGGCCCGCGGACTCGCCGAGGAGGAGGGACTTGGTCTCGGACGCGAGGACGAGGGCGATGACGACGAGCAGGGCGCCGATGCACAGGGTGCCGACGCCGTCCCAGACACCGTTGCCGGTGAGCAGGGACACGCCGACGCCGATGAGCGCGAGCACGAGGCCGACGAGGGCGCCGAAGTCCTCCAGCAGGACGACGGGCAGTTCGGGGGCCTTGGCGGTGCGGATGAACTGGGCCCAGGTCTGCCGGCCGCGCAGGCCGTTGGACTCCTGGATGGCGGTGCGGAAGGAGAAGCCCTCGGCCACGATCGCGAAGACGAGGACGCCGATCGGCCAGTACCAGTGCTCGACCTCGTGGGGGTGCTGGACCTTCTCGTAGCCCTCGTACAGCGCGAAGACGCCACCGATGGTGAACAGGACGATGGAGACGAGGAATCCGTAGATGTACCGCTCGCGCCCGTAGCCGAAGGGGTGTTCCTCGGTGGCTGCCTTCTTGGCCTTCTTGCCGCCCAGCAGGAGGAGTGCCTGGTTGCCCGAGTCGGCGACCGAGTGGACGCCTTCGGCGAGCATGGAGGACGAGCCGCTGAAGGCGAACGCCACGAACTTGCTCACCGCGATGGCAAGGTTGGCGCCCAATGCGGCGACGATCGCCTTGGTTCCGCCTGACGCGCTCATAGGTGCTGGGTATCCCTTCCGTCGGCCGCCGGCCTTTGCCCGATCTTTACGGCACTACGGCGGGACATTCTTGCAGGCCGGGATCGCACGGGTTCCTCAGGCCACCACGGTGGCGCGGAAGACGGTTCCCTCGCCGAGGAGTTGGACCTGTTCACCGGCGGGCACGTAGGCCGACTGACCGGGGGCCAGGGCGAGTTCCCGCTGCGGCTCCCCGGCGGTGACGGCGTCGCGGACGGTGGCGGTGCCCTCGGTGCAGAGCAGGATCTGCGCGGTGCGGTCGTCGAGGGTGCGCGGGGCGCCGCCGGCGGCGAGGGCGTACCGGGAGAGCCGGAACTCCTCGATGGGGGTGGTGTAGAGCTCCTCGCCGTCCGCGGAGGCCTCGGGGCGCAGGACGCCGGGGTCGGCCGACTCGAAGCGGACGATGCGCAGGAGTTCGGGGACGTCGACGTGCTTGGGGGTGAGGCCGCAGCGCAGGACGTTGTCGGAGTTGGCCATGATCTCGACGCCGAGGCCGCTGAGGTAGGCGTGCGGGATGCCGGCGCCCAGGAAGAGGGCTTCGCCGGGCTGGAGGCGTATGTGGTTGAGCAGCATGGCGGCGATGACGCCGGGGTCGCCGGGGTAGGTGCGGGCGATGGCGGCGTACGCGGCGTAGGCGTCGGCGTACGGGCCGCCTTCGGTGGCGAGGCGGCCGGCTGCCTCGGCGGCGGCGTCGACGGTGCCGGCGACGGCGTGGCGCTCGGCACCGAGCACGGCGGTGAGGACTTCGCGCAGGGCGGCGTCCTCGGGGTGCGCGTGCAGGATGTCGACGTAGGGCTTGAGGGAGTCGACGCCGAGGCCGGTGAGGAGGGCCGCGGTCTCCTTGGGGTGCCGGAAGCCGCACAGGCCCTCGAAGGGCGTGAGGGCGACGATCATCTCCGGCTTGTGGTTGGCGTCCTTGTAGTTGCGGTGCGGGGCGTCCACGGGGATGCCCCGGACCTCCTCGTCGGCGTAGCCGGACGCGGCCTGCGCGAGGTCGGGGTGGACCTGGAGGGAGAGCGGGGAGCCGGCGGCCAGCACCTTGAGCAGGAACGGCAGCCGGGGGCCGAAGCGCTCCACGGCGGCGGAGCCGAGCTCGGCGAGCGGGTCGGCGTCGATGACCTGGTCGAGCGGGACCGGGCCGTCGCCGCGGTCGACGCGGGAGGGGGCGCCGGGGTGGGCGCCCATCCACAGCTCGGCCTGCGGCTCGCCCGTGGGGGTGGTGCCCAGAAGCTCCGGGATGGCGGTCGTGGAGCCCCACGCGTACGGGCGAATGGTGTTGGTCAGCCGATCCATGGGCTCATGATCTCCCGGCGGAAGTGACAGCGAGGTAAACGGAGGCGAAATCCGTGACGGCGAGGAGTTCGACGACGGATTCCAGTGGAGTGCCGTCGGCGCCGGCGGCGAGTTCGCTGAGCGGGGTGTCGTGGGTGGTGGTGAATTCCCGGGCGACGGCGGCGGAGCTGGTGGCCGGGGCCTGGGTGCCGTTGCCGGGCCGGTGCAGGAGGACGACGCGCAGGCGCAGGTCCTCGGGTTCCTCGACGCGGTCGCGGAAGAAGTCGTCGGGGTCCAGGGCTCCGGCGAGCGCGCCCGCGAGCAGCGCGCCGTGGGTGTCGACGGCTTCGGGGAGTTCGCCGTGCAGGGCGGGGCGTCCGGCGCGGGAGGCGATGGTCGCGGCGAAGCGGCGTGCGGCGACGGCGGCCAGGGGGCCCTCGCTCCACAGCACCGGGAGGGACTCGGCGAGTTCGGAGGCCAGCGCCTTGGCCGGGTTGCTGTAGGTCGCGATGGCGGGGCCGCAGCGGGCGGCGACCTCGTCGAGGCGGTCGGCGACCCGCTCGATGGCGTCGGCGGGCGCGGGCAGCAGCCCGATCCGGTCGCCGAGGGCGAGCAGCGGGGTGAGCAGGGCCCAGAAGGCGCCGAGGTCCTCGTCGGGGTCGGCGGCGTCGGGTGCGCCGGACTCGGGGGCAGCGGCGTACGGCAGGACCATGCCGCGTACTTGGGCGATGGCCTCGGCGATGGGCGACCCGGCGGGCACGACGGCGGCGGCGGTGCAGCCGCGGCGGTAGGCCTGTTCGATGAGGTCGGCGATGCCGGCCTCGGTGCCCGTGGGGGTGGCGATGAGCAGCAGGTCGAGGGGGCCGGCCCAGCCGGGCAGGGTCCAGCGCAGGTCGTACGGGGCGGGGCCGGTGGGGCGCAGCGGCAGGACCGGGGCGCTGCCGCTGCCGAGGGCCGCCAGCAGTTCGGCGACGGCGGCGGCAGTGGCCGCGCCGGGGCCCGCGACGAGGACGCTGCGGGGGCGGCCGTCCGGCTTCAGTTCCCCTATGCCCGCCTCCTGTGCCAGGCGGGCGGCGGTGCGCACGCGGGCACCCGCGGCGGCGACACCCAGGAGCCGGCCCCGGGTGTCGGCGCGGGCGAGGCCTTCGGGGTCGTCGAGCAGCGTCTCGTCCAGCATCGTTGCGTGGCCTCCCGGTCCCTTGTCCGTCGCTCGGTCGGTGCGGGCGTTACGCCGGGCGGCGGGCCTCGTCGACGAGCAGGACGGGGATGTCGTCGCGGACGGGGTAGGCCAGGCCGCAGTCGCCGGAGGTGCAGGCGAGTTCGCGGGCGTCGTCGTCCTCGCGGAGGGGGGCGTGGCAGGCGGGGCAGGCGAGGATTTCGAGGAGGCTGGATTCGACGAGCGGCATGGTGGCGCGACTTCCTTCGGGTCGGTGCCCGTGGTGTCCGGGCAGTGCGGGCCGTGCAGTCCGTAAGGGGGCGTACGGGGCGGCTTCCCGGCCACCGGGCCGGTCGGCCGTTTCAGCCTATCGCTGGGGCGTTGGCGGTGCGGGGAGCACGTCCCGCTCGGGGTGCGGGCGTTCCCGGCGCCCCGTGCGGGGGCGCCGGGAACGGCGGACGTGCGGACCGCGGGCCGTCCGGCACCGGGCGGTGGGCGCCGTCAGGCGCGGACGATCGCCAGGACCTCGTCGCGCACCTCGGCGACGAGGTCCGCGGTGCGGGCCTCGACGTTCAGGCGCAGCAGCGGCTCGGTGTTGGACGGGCGGAGGTTGAACCACCAGTCGCCGGAGGTGACGGTGAGGCCGTCGAGCTCGTCGGTGGTGACGCCCGGGCGGTCGGCGAAGGCCGCGCGGACGGCGGCGGTGCGGCCGGCCTGGTCGTCGACGGCGGTGTTGATCTCGCCGGAGGCGGCGTAGCGGTCGTACTCGGCGACGAGCGCGGACAGCGTGCCGTCCTGGCCGCCGAGGGCGGCGAGGACGTGGAGGGCGGCGAGCATGCCCGTGTCGGCGTTCCAGAAGTCGCGGAAGTAGTAGTGCGCGGAGTGCTCGCCGCCGAACACGGCGCCGGTGCGGGCCATTTCCTGCTTGATGAAGGAGTGGCCGACGCGGGTGCGGACGGGGGTGCCGCCGTGCTCCTTGACGACCTCGGGGACGGACCACGAGGTGATCAGGTTGTGGATGACGGTGGCGCCGGGGTGCTTGGCCAGTTCGCGCGCCGCGACGAGCGCGGTGATGGCCGACGGGGAGACGGGCTCGCCGCGCTCGTCCACCACGAAGCAGCGGTCGGCGTCGCCGTCGAAGGCGATGCCGAGGTCGGCGCCGGTCTCCCGGACCTTGGCCTGGAGGTCGACGATGTTCTTGGGGTCGAGCGGGTTCGCCTCGTGGTTGGGGAAGGTGCCGTCGAGCTCGAAGTACATCGGGACGAGGTCGAGGGGCAGCCCGTCGAAGACGGTCGGGACGGTGTGGCCGCCCATGCCGTTGCCGGCGTCGACGACGACTTTCAGGGGCCGGATCACCGTGAGGTCGACGAGGGTGCGCAGGTGGGCGGCGTAGTCGCCGAGCAGGTCCTGCTGGGTGACCGTGCCGGGGGTGGCGTCGCTCGCGGGCAGGCCGGTCTCGGACCACTGCTCGACGAGCTCGCGGATCTCGGCGAGGCCGGTCTCCTGGCCGACCGGCGCGGCGCCCGCGCGGCACATCTTGATGCCGTTGTACCGGGCCGGGTTGTGGCTGGCGGTGAACATCGCGCCGGGCAGGCCGAGTTTGCCGCTGGCGAAGTAGAGCTGGTCGGTCGAGCAGAGCCCGATCTCGGTCACCGACGCGCCGCGGGAGGCTGCGCCGCGGGCGAAGGCCCGGGACAGGCCGGGCGAGGACGGCCGCATGTCGTGGCCGGTCACGATCGCGTCCGCACCGGTCACGGTGACGAAGGCCGCGCCGAAGAGTTCGGCGAGCGGCTCGCCCCATTGGTCGGGGACGACGCCACGGACGTCGTACGCCTTCACGAGCTGCGAGAGATCGGTCACCGCTTGTGCTCCTCTGTCCGGTTGCCGGTCATGGCCTGCGGACCAACCTACCGGGCATACCTGAACATCCGGACGAGCGGTACCCGTCGCGGTGGATCGGGGTGCCAGGGGTCCGGGAGGGCGGCGGAGCGGGGTCAGGAGTCGGGCGAGCGCAGGACGCGCAGGTGGCCGCGCCGGGCGATCTCCATCGGGTCGCCGCCCCGGCCGCCGGCCGGCTTGCCGCCGTCGCGCTCCGGGGGGCGGGCGGCCTCGCGCACGGCGTTGGCGAGCGCCTCCAGGTCGTCACCGCTGGGGCGGGTGGGACCGGTGTCGGTGGCGAGGCGCACGACCTCCCAGCCGCGCGGGGCGGTGAGGCGCTCGGAGTGCTCGGAGCACAGGTCGTAGCAGTGGGGTTCGGCGTAGGTCGCGAGCGGGCCGAGTACGGCGGTGGAGTCCGCGTAGACGTACGTCAGCGTCGCGACGGCGGGACGGCCACACGCGGTGCGCGAACAGCGACGTACAGGGCTCACGACGTTGGACGGTACCGCACTCTTGAGCGGGCCGCGACGACTCCCCGGGACACCACTCCGTCGTGTCGTCCCGGTTCGCCGGGATGGCCCGACCTGCGACCCGCCCCCCTGACCTGCGAAGGGCCGGAAATGCACGGCCCAGCCGACGATGACTGCCGTCACCAAACATGCCAAATGGCGTCATTTGGCGGCAGCCGAACAGTCAGACGTGGGGAATTGTGGAAACGGCACCGGCACGCGACCGTACATTCCGCGACATCGCCCCGGATGTCGGGTCCTCGTAGCCCGTGGTGATGGCACCGGTCACGGGCCGGCATACCCGGGGCTTCCGGCGGCTACTCTCAGAGGTGATGGACACCCCTTCGCCCGCACCCCGCCAGCGCCGCCGCGACCGCCACGGACGCGGCATGCGCGGTCCCATCGCGCCACCGCAGGTGCCGCTGGCGCTCAGCCGCGCCGACGCCTTCGACGACCTCGTCCGGGACGCGGCCGACCGCCTGGAGCGCCGGTGGCCGCAGCTGTCGGAGGTGGAGTTCGCCGTGCAGGAGGTGCCGTGGCCGCCCGGCGGGTCCGACGACGAGGCCGCCGGGTCCTCGGGGTCCGCCGAGGACGGAGTCCCGCTCGGGCGGCTGCTCGGCGGGCGCAAGGGCAGCCCGCACCGCATCGTGGTCTACCGGAGGCCGGTGGAGATCCGGGCCAAGACCCGGGAGGAGCGGGCGCTGCTGGTGCACGACGTGGTCGTGGAGCAGGTGGCCGAACTGCTGGGGCTCTCCCCCGAGAACGTCGACCCCCGCTACGGCGAGGGATAGCGCGCGGGCCCGGTGCGCAGACTTGCGCACCGGGCCCGGACGAGCGGCGGACGCGGTCAGTTGAGGATCGAGAGGTCTTCCCGAGAGGCCGGCACCGCCACCAGCCCGCGGTCGTCCGGCATCGTCTGGACGGTGAACATCGGGACGCCGTCCCGCGGCAGCTCCAGCGTGCGCGAGGCGTAGACCGGACCGCCGGAGGACGGCTCGACCGTGACCGCGTAGGTGCCCTTGCGGGCCGACGGGTCGGGCGGGGAGAGCACCACGGTCGTCCCGGCCTTGACGGAGAGCGTCTTGTCGACCGGCTCGCCGCCCGAGGTGGACGCCGAGGTCGTGATCTTGACCGTGGCGTCCGTCTTCAGCGCGGTCAGGGCCAGCGTGGAGCCCTTGGTGCGGTTGTCCGCGACCGTGGCGCGATCGCCGACGGGCGCGGTGGCGGGCAGGAAGGCGATCTCCTGGTTGCTGCCCTTGCCGCGGGTGATCTGGAGGGCCGCGACGACCGGGGCCGCGCCCGTCGTGCCGCTCGGGGCCAGGACGAGCGAGCCCGCCTCGCCCTTGGTGACGTCGCCGAGGTCGACGGTGGAGGTCATGCCGCTCTTGACGTGGACGGTGTCGTGGCCGGCCGGCGTGATCTCGCCGCCGGAGGCCGCGAGCCGCAGCTTGAGGTCGGCGTCGTCGTCGCCGGTCGCGAAGACGACCAGCCGCACCGACGTGGCGTCGGCGGGGATGCCCGGCATGACCACGGTGTCGGCGGGGTCGGCGGCGGCCGCGAGCCAGTCGCCGCCGGCCTTGCTGTCGGCGGCCTCGACGGTGGCGCCGACCCGGCCGCTGCGGGCGCTGACGTGGAGGGTGAGGCCGTCGGTCTTCTCGGGGGTGAGGGTCGACAGCAGCACCGGGACGGAGGCGCCGGGCGGCACGGTGATGCCGTCGCCGGTCTCGGTCTTGATCTGGCCCTTGGGGCCGTAGAGCTCCAGGTCGACGACGGCCGCGTTGTCGTCGGGGTTGGTCAGGTGGACGTAGTCCTGCCGGTTCGCGGCGGTGCTGACGGCGGGGAACCAGAACTCGCTGTCCGGTACCGCGCAGGAGGTGCCGAGCACCGCGCGCGCCGGGCCGGCGTCGATGACGGTGGTCTGCTGCACGGTCCAGCCGGGGGCCAGGGCCCCGTCCGCGGTGCCGATGAGGGCCGGGGCGTCGGTGCGCCCGGTGGTCGCGGTGACGGGCTTGCCCGCCTCCTTCAGCGGGGCGACCGGCTTGGGCTTGCCCTTGGGCGCCTTGCCGTTCTGGCCCGCGGCGGGCAGAAGGGTAGCGGTGCCGCTGCCGCCGGCCGCGTCGCCCTTCGGCGTGAACGACGTGTACGTCGTCGTCGCGAAGTCCGAGTCGGACGGCGCCGGGCAGGTCAGCGTCGACCGTTCGACGGGCAGCCGGGCCGCGCTCGCAGCGGGCGCGGCTTCCGGGGTGCCCGTGCCGGTCAGGGTGGCGATGCCGGTGACGGCGGCGAGGGCGGCGGTGACGCCGATCAGGGAGAGGGCGCTGCGGTTCACTGCTGGTTTCTCCCGTCGCGGCGGTAGCCGTCCGTGTCGTACGCCGGGTCGTAGGGGGTGTAGGAGGGGTCGTAGGGCTGCTGCTCATAGCCCTGCTGCTGCTCGTAACCCGGCTGCCCGTAGCCCTGCTGCTGCTCGTAACCCGGCTGCTGCTGCTCGTAGCCCTGCTGCTCGTAGCCGTGCTGGGGCTGCTCCTGCTGCTCGCCGTAGCCGTAGGGGTCGTAGACCGGCGCCTGCTGCTCCTGCTGCTCCTGCGGCTGCTGGGCGGGCTGCTCGTAGCCGTAGGTGCTCTGGTAGTCGGCGGCCCACTGCTCCTGGCCGTACGGGTCGTCCTGCTGGGGCGCGGCGGCGTAGGGGTCGTACTCCGGGTACTCGGTGTACTCGGCCGCCTGCTCCTCGGAACCGTCGTGCCCGGTTCCGTCCGGGTCGGCGTCCTCGCCCTCCGCCTCGGCGGCGGCGCGCAGCCTGCGGGCGCGTCGGCCGTCGCCGGCGGCCTGGGCGGGGATGTCGGCGACGGCGGCGGCGCCGGCGGGGACCGGTTCGGTCTCCGGCAGGTCGTCGTCGATCTCCCGGCGGCGTCCGGGCAGGGCCATGACGACCAGGACCAGGGCGAGGAAGCCCTGGGCCCACACCCATACGACGTGGGTGAAGGGGTCGTCGTAGGTGAGGTCCAAGTGGCCGCCGGTGGCGGGGAGTTCGAAGCCCTGGGCCCAGCCGTCGACGGTGGTCGCGGTGAGCGCGCGGCCGTCGAGGGTGGCGTTCCAGCCGGGAGCGACGCTGTCCGCGAGGCGCAGGACGCGTCCCTCGGGGCCGGTGGGGATCGTGGTGTGCGCCTCGACCTTGCCGGAGGCCACCATGACCGGCTGGGCGCTCGCGGCGTCCGCCGGTTCCGTGCCCGCCGTGTCACCGGAAGCCGCGGGCTTGGGGACGATGACGAGGCGTGCCACGTCGTTGTCGACCCGCCACAGCGCGCTGCCGTCGGCCTGGCTGAGCCGGGACAGGCCCGGGGTGCTGTCGAGGGTGCGGCTCATCTCGCGCGGGGCGCCCTGCTGGACGAGGACGTAGCGCACGGCGTAGCCGCCGAGCTGCGTCGCCTGGTCGGCGCCGGAACCGGCGACGAGGTTGGAGACGATCTTGTCCAGCCGGGTGTCGCCGCCCGCGGAGGCCGCGATCTCGGCGTCGCCGAGGCGCGCTCCGGCGCCCCGCACCAGGGCGTACGAGACACGGGCGGGCGTGCCCGACAGCACCAGGGTGCGGGCCTGGTCGCGGGTGGAGCCCTCCTCGGCGACGAATGCCGGGACCTGCGTCGGGTCGCGGCGCTCCAGGGGGCCGTCGGCGCCGCCGGCCATCCAGCCGACCGCGGCGGACAGCGGGGCGAGGACGGCGGCGAGGGCGACGAGGGCGGCAGCGGGCTGGCGCCAGCCGAAGCCGGAGGCGGCAAGCCGTTCCTGTGCGTTCTCGGCGCCGACCGCGGCGGCGGCGAGCAGGGCGAGGCCGTACACCAGGGTGGCGGGTCCCGCCCACGCGGTGGTGTTGGCCGCGACCGCGAAGACCAGTCCGGTCAGGGCGGCCGCCCAGGCGCTGATGATGCTCAGCCGGCGCCCGCCGCGCAGCAGGGCGGCGAGCGCGGCCAGCACGATGCCGGCCAGCAGGAAGCCGCCGGCCGCGCCGGGGCCGCCGGGGTTGACCAGGACGAGGTCGGTGGCGGAGGCGGCGCGCGGGCCGTAGGGCAGGCCGGCCTCGTACAGGAAGCGCTTGGGCTGGGTGAGCAGGTCCAGCGACCAGGGTGCGAGCACCACCATGGGGGCGCCGAGGATCGCGACGGCCCGCATCGCCAGCGGCACGACGAGGTGTCCCTGCCCGCGCACGAGCCGCAACGCGACGGCGACGCCGATGAGCACCAGTGCGATGGGCCAGGTGACCGGGGTGAAGGCGGTGGTGAGCGTCAGCAGCAGTGCGAAGGCCCAGGCGGCACGCCAGCCGGGGCGCACGCCGCGGTCGACGGCGTCGCGGGACAGCCGCAGGCCGGCGGCGGAGACGGCGGCTCGCGCCATCAGCGGCAGCACGATGGCCAGCACTGCGGTGCCGAGCCGCCCGCCGGCCAGGGCGCCGGTCGCGGCGGGCAGGAAGGCGTACGCGACGGCCGCCCAGGCCCGCAGCAGCCGGGACTCGACCAGCGGCCGGGAGGCGAAGTACGCGCTGAGTCCGGCGAGCGGGACGGAGGCCACCAGGAGCACGGTCAGGGCGAGGCCGGTGCTGCCGAACAGCACGTTCGCCATGACCGCCACGATCGCCAGGTACGGCGGCGCGCTCGCGGTGCTGCCGGTGCCGAAGGCGTGCCAGGCTCCGAGGTAGGAGCCCCACAGGTCGCCCGCCCGGTCGGGGGCGGGCAGCAGGGCGCCGCCGGACAGGGCGCCGCCGCCCAGCAGTTGGCGGCAGGCGATGAGGGAGAACAGCAGCAGGACCGCGAAGAGCACGGGTGCGGGCTGCCGGGCGATCCGCTTGAGCAGGGCGAACTGCTCGATCTCCAGGTACTCGCTGTCGTCGTCGCCGCCGCTGGGGCCGGAGTCGAGGCCGCCGTGGCGGCCGGCGGAGGTGGCGTCGGCCGCGGCGCGGCCGGAGATGTTGCTGACGACCTGCTCGACGGTGGCCCGCACGGTCGCGCCGGGCGACGGGAAGAGCGGCCGCAGTTCCGCGGCCTCGACGGCGGGCCGGGAACGCCGGCGGCGGGCGGCGAGGACGCGGCCGGGCCGCAGCAGCACCGACATCAGGCCGGTGATCTCGTCGACGGCCTGCTTGGGCACCTTGCCGACCAGGTAGGCCAGCGTGCGCAGCACGGTGCCGAGCACCAGGCGCGCGAAGACGTAGGGCAGCAGGGCGCCGCGGGTGTTGGCCAGCAGCGTGTAGACGGCGCCGGCCTTGTCGACGCGGTGCGGGTCGACGGCGGAGCGGCCGGCGCAGTCGACGGGGCGGCGTTCGCGGGAGGCGGCCTCCGCGTGCCGCATGACGGCGTCGGGGGCGATGAGGACGGTGTGCCCGGCGGACTGGGCGCGCCAGCAGAAGTCGACGTCGTCCCGCATGAGGGGCAGCCGCCGGTCGAATCCGCCGAGCTCCTCCCACACGTCGCGGCGCACGAGCATGCCGGCGCTGGACACCGAGAGCACCGGGCGCACCTGGTCGTGCTGGCCCTGGTCCTGCTCGCGGCGCTCCAGCCCGGTCCAGCGGCGGCCGCTGCGGGCGATGGTGACGCCGACCTCGAGGAGCTGGCGGCGGTCGTACCAGCTGCGCAGCTTGGGGCCGATGACTCCGGCGGAGGGCGCGGAGTCGGCGACCTTGAGCAGGCCGTGCAGAGCGTCGGGGGCGGGCTCGCAGTCGTCGTGGAGCAGCCAGAGCCAGTGCACCGGCTCGCCGTGGGGCTGCTCGGGCTCGTCGTAGGCGCCGTCGTCCCAGGAGCGGGAGACCGGGTCCCAGCCGCTGCGGCGCTGGAGGTAGGGGAGCTCCTCCGCGGTCATCGGCGGCGCGGCGCGGACGCACTCCTCGACGGCGGCGCCGAAGCCGCTGCGCCGGGCGAGATGCAGGACGCGGTGGTCGCCGAGGGACTCGGCGAGCAGCCGGGCGGAGTCGTCGGCGCTGCCGGTGTCGGCGGCGATGACGTCCTGGACCGGGCGGTCCTGGGAGACCAGGCCCGCGAGCGCGTTGGGCAGCCACCGGGCACCGTCGTGGGCGACCAGCACGGCGGTGACGACGTGGCGCGGGAACTCCGGAGCCTGGGCGGCGTATTGAGTCCCTGCTGAGCTGTTCACGGACATCGAGGTTCGGGCCCCGGTTCGCTGGACTTCGGACGACGCCTCAGGCGTCTCGGACGGGCCCCCACACTAACGGTTGCGGGAGGCCGCCCTTCCGGGTCCGGAGCACATATGGGAACGAACACGACGTGCCGGGCGTGGGTTCAGACCACGCCCTTCTTCAGGCGGCGCCGCTCGCGCTCGGACAGGCCGCCCCAGATGCCGAAGCGCTCGTCGTTGGCGAGGGCGTAGTCCAGGCAGTCGGAGCGGACCTCGCAGGCGAGGCAGACCTTCTTGGCCTCGCGGGTGGAGCCGCCCTTCTCGGGGAAGAAGGACTCGGGATCGGTCTGCGCGCACAGCGCGCGCTCCTGCCACCCGAGCTCTTCGTCGGCCTCTTCGGCCAGCAACAGCTGGAACAGCTCGGTCATGCGCGCCCCTCGTCTGTTTTCGCTTCCCCGTGATGTTGCCGTTACCTGTGACGGTCGAACGACACGAGTGAAATTACAAGTGTGCCGATACGGGCCAGTCAAGCCGAGATCTGCTATTGGGCCCGTTATTCACCCTGCGGAACCAAGGTCTGACGGAAAGTGTTCAAATCAGTCCAAACGTCCGCATACGTCAATCGTGATCGACGTCCGCGCGGGACCGGCGATCACGATGAGATCACGAAAACACAACGACGTTTCCCGGGGAGACGTTCCTGCGTGCCCGTGGGTTGCGTCCGCACCTTCCCGGGGCGGGGGTGCACAAACCTTTCACCTGGTCGAATAGCCGGATCAGGTGAAAGTTTTCCGACAAACCGGATGTCAAGTTGACAGACACCCCGCAGAGCCGGTGTGCTGGGGCGCATGCCAGTGACCCACGCGCCTTTCCGGATCCGCCGCCTCGGCGAATTCCGTCGTGCCGTGGAAGCTCACTGTCGCTGTTCCAGCTGTTGCCGCTGACGATCTTCCTTCCCAGCCTGCACAGCCTCATGCGCCCTGCCTGACGCTCCTCACTTCCCGTAGGAACTCCCGCACCCATGAACAGCGACGTCTCGATCGCCGGCGACCCGCTCGCCCTCCCGCACCTCCTGCCGCCCGTCCCCGCCCACCCCGTCACGGTGGCCGAGTTCGCCGGGCTGGCCCGCCGCATCGCCGGGGACCGCACCCACTGGGCGCCGCGCGTGCGCTACGACGCCACCACGCGCTGGTACGACCGGCTGCGCACCGGGCCCGGTTACGAGATCTGGCTGCTGAGCTGGGTCCCCGGCCAGGGCAGCGGACTGCACGACCACGGCCGCTCCAGCGGAGTGCTGACCGTCCTGGAGGGCACGCTGACCGAGCGGGCCCTCGGCGGCAACGGCGAGGTGCGCCGTTCACTCTCCGCCGGGCACCAGCGGGTGTTCGCCCCCGGCTACGTCCACGACGTCGTCAACGACTCCCTGGAACCGGCGGTCAGCCTGCACGTCTACTTCCCGGGCCTGACCGAGATGACGCCGTACGCCTGCACCTCGCGGACCCCGGCCGCAGAGGGGACGTTCGCAGGCTGACAACCGCGGCTGCCAGACTGTCCGCATGCGAATCGTGGTACTGGCCGGTGGCATCGGGGGCGCCCGCTTCCTGCGCGGTCTCAAGGAAGCGGCGCCGGACGCGGACATCACCGTGATCGGCAACACCGGGGACGACATCCACCTGTTCGGGCTGAAGGTCTGCCCCGATCTCGACACCGTCATGTACACGCTGGGCGGCGGCATCCACGAGGGCCAGGGCTGGGGCCGCGCGGACGAGACCTTCACGGTGAAGGAGGAACTCGCCGCGTACGGGGTCGGCCCCGAGTGGTTCGGCCTGGGCGACCGCGACTTCGCCACCCACATCGTGCGCACCCAGATGATCGGCGCCGGCTACCCGCTGAGCGCGGTCACCGAGGCGCTGTGCGCCCGCTGGAAGCCCGGCGTACGGCTCATCCCGATGACCGACGACCGCATCGAGACACACGTCGTGATCGACGACCCGGACGGCGGGGCCGGCCGCAAGGCCGTGCACTTCCAGGAGTACTGGGTGCGGCTGCGGGCCTCCGCCGAGGCGTACGCGGTGCTGCCGGTCGGCGCGGAGGCCGCGAAGCCGGCGCCCGGCGTGCTGGAGGCCATCGCCGAGGCGGACGTCATCCTCTTCCCGCCGTCGAACCCGGTGGTCTCCGTCGGCACGATCCTGGCCGTGCCCGGCATCCGCGAGGCCATCGCCGAGGCGGGCGTGCCGGTCGTGGGCCTGTCCCCCATCGTCGGCGGCGCCCCGGTGCGGGGCATGGCCGACAAGGTCCTGGCCGCCGTCGGCGTGGAATCCACGGCCGCGGCGGTCGCCGCGCACTACGGGTCCGGGCTGCTGGACGGCTGGCTCGTCGACACCGTCGACGCGGGCGCGGCCGACGAGGTCGAGGCGGCGGGCATCCGCTGCCGGGCGGTGCCGCTGATGATGACGGACCTGGACGCCACCGCCGCGATGGCGCGCGAGGCGCTGAAGCTGGCAGAGGAGGTCCGGGCGTGACCGCCTCCGCGTCCTACCGCGTCTGGGCGGTCGGCGGACTGCCCGAGATCACGGCCGGCGACGACCTGGCGAAGCTCGTCGCCGCGGCCGCCGGCTACCTGGAGGACGGCGACGTCCTCGTCGTCACGTCGAAGATCGTCAGCAAGGCCGAGCGGCGCGTCGTCCACGCCGACGACCGCGAGGCCGCCATCGACGCGGAGACGGTCCGGCTGGTCGCCCGGCGCGGCCCGACGCGGATCGTGGAGACCCGGCACGGCTTCGTCATGGCCGCGGCCGGCGTCGACGCCTCCAACACGGCGCCCGGCACGGTGCTGCTGCTGCCCGAGGACCCGGACGCCTCCGCGCGGACGATTCGCGCCGGCGTGCGCGAGGCCCTCGGCGTCAACGTCGGCGTCGTCGTCACCGACACCTTCGGGCGCCCCTGGCGCGAGGGGCTCACCGACGTCGCCATCGGCGCGGCCGGGATCCGCGTCGTCGACGACCTGCGCGGCGCGACCGACTCCCACGGCAACGAACTCGCCGTCACCGTCACGGCGCTGGGCGACGAGCTGGCCGCGGCCGGCGACCTCGTCAAGGGCAAGGCGGGCAACACCCCGGTGGCCGTGGTCCGCGGCCTGGAACGCCTGGTGCTCCCGCCCGAGGAGAGCGGCACCGGCGCCCGCGCGCTGCTGCGGTCCGCCGCCGACGACATGTTCCGGCTGGGCACCTCCGAGGCGGTGCGCGAGGCCGTCTCCCTGCGCCGCACGATCCGCGACTTCTCCGACGCGCCCGTCGACGGGGACGCGGTACGGCGGGCCGTGGCGCTCGCCGTCACCGCCCCGGCGCCGCACCACACGACGCCGTGGCGCTTCGTGCTGCTGGAGACCGAGGCCGCCCGGGTGCGGCTGCTGGACGCGATGCGCGACGCGTGGATCGCCGACCTGCGCCGCGACGGCCGCAGCGAGGAGTCGATCGCCAAACGCGTCCGCCGCGGCGACGTCCTGCGCCGCGCGCCCTACCTGGTCGTCCCGTGCCTGGTCGCCGACGGCGCGCACGACTACCCCGACCCCCGGCGGTCGGCGGCCGAACGAGAGATGTTCGTGGTCGCGATGGGCGCGGCCGTGGAGAACTTCCTGGTCGCCCTCGCCGGCGAGCAACTCGGCTCCGCCTGGGTGTCGTCCACGATGTTCTGCCGCGACGTGGTCCGCGAGGTGCTGGACCTGCCCGAGGACTGGGACCCGATGGGCACCGTCGCGATCGGCCGCCCCGCCGTCCCGCCGAAGGACCGTCCGGCACGGGGCGCGGAGGCGTTCATCGCCGTGCGCTAGGCGTCCTTCGGGACGCCGTTACCGATGTAATCAGTCCGGCTGAGGACGCCGGTGACGCTGCCCCGGTACGGATACCGCTCCGTCCGGGGCAGGGACACCTCGGTGAGCCTGCCGTCGTACACCATCCACAGGCCGCAGCAGTGGTCCTCCTCGTCATGGATCAGGACCTGCACGGAGTCGGGGACGGGCCACGGAAGGGACTCCAAATGCGCCAGCAGGCCCTTCCAGTTGAGACGCCAGAACTCCACGACCCACATCCCGATGCCGAACAGACCGGGCTGGACCCGCTCGAAGCACTGGAGCCACTGCCGTTCGTCGTCGGGACGGGTCAGCGGCTCCATGACCTCGGCGGCGTCCTGCGCGATCACGACGACCTGGGCGAATCTGCTCATGGGCCGCAGTGTGCCGGGCGTCCACGACAGCCGCGCAAGCGGATTTCCCGAGGTCCGGCACGTGGGAAAACCGGTCGACGCCGGGTCGGGCGCGGGGGCAGGCTCCGGCCATGGAAGAACATGTGTGGCCCCTGTACGGACTCCGGATCACCACGCCGCGGCTGGAGTTGGGCCTGCCGGACCTGGCGGGACTCGCGCGACTGGCGGGCGTCGCCGCCGCCGGCGTCCACGACGAGGCCCTGATGCCCTTCACCGTCCCGTGGACCGACGCCCGTCCGCGCGAGCGTGAACAGGCCACGTTCCAGCACGTGCTGGGAACGGTGGCCGCCTGGCGTCCGGAGGCGTGGACGCTGAGCCTGGCGGTGCGGTGCGAGGGAGAGGTCGTCGGCCGGCAGGACCTGTGCGCGGACGACTTCTCCGTCACCCGCGAGACCCGGACGGGCTCGTGGCTGGGGCTGGCCCACCAGGGCCGGGGCATCGGCACGGAGATGCGGGCCGCGGTGCTGCACCTGGCCTTCGAAGGGCTCGGCGCCCACTGCGTGACATCGGCGGCGATGACGGACAACCCGGCTTCCCGCCGGGTCTCCGACAAGTTGGGGTACCGGTTCGACGGTCTGGACGTGGCGGCCGTACAGGGCGCCGCCCGGACCCTGCACCGGCTCCGCCTGGACCGCGCGGACTGGGAGGCGCACCGGTCCGTTCCCGTCGAGATCCACGGGCTGAAGCCGTGCCGTGACCTCTTCGGCGCCGGGGACGGCGGTCACTGACGGGGGCCCGCCCCCGAGGCGCGGCCGGAATCACCTGCCGGCGCGGGGCGCGCAGACGTTCGTCGAAATGCGGTGAGCAAAGCCTACGCGGCGTGGGCCACGAAGCTCACGTGTGTCTCGTCTGCCTCGATCGAGAGATCCAACTTGGCGTCGAGTGCCCGCGCGAGGCGGTGCAGCAACGGCAGCGTCGGCGTGACGGCACCGCCCTCGATCCGCTCCGCCTCACTCTCGGGCAACCCGGCGCGTTCGGCGAACTCCCGCTGGGACAGCCCGAGTGCGACACGCCGGTCGTGGACGGCCTGCCCGAGAGCGATCGCCGCACCGGCCTCGACATACGCGGGGTCCGCACGGTGCTCGTCCGGGATACGCCACTGCGTGTGATAGCCCTTGCTCACGTCCGCTCCTCCGGTGCACGGTCGTACGTCACGTGGGCAGGCGGATGCTCCGCTTCGCATTCCTTCTGCTTCAGCATCGCTCGATGCACCTGCGCCTCCTCCCGCATCCGGGACTTCGAGAAGACCGTCATCAGAACGATACGGCGCCCGGGTGCAAGCCAGTAGGTGATCCGAACCGAGTCGACGCCAAGAACGAAGCGCAGCTCCCGGACCGGTCCTTGCAGGTGCCGCGAGTACGGTTCACCGATTGTCGTGGGGCTCGCTGCAAGGCGGTCCGCCTGACGTTCCACTGTGCGGTACTGCACCGTGCTCAGGGTGTCCAACCACTCGCGCACCTCCGGTTCGAGCTCGATCAGCCAGTGCTCCGACATAAGCATCAACGTAGGTAGCTCACGTGGGGCGCACATGCATTCGGCAATCGGTTAGTCACAAAGAGTGACTTCGATGAGTCGTACGGAAGGAGCGCCCGGCGACCGTGGGAGTACGTCCAGCGGGTCAGGGCGAAGCCACGCCTGCGGCACTCGGCATGGCTCCGGGACTGTGCGCGCCTGGAGACGAAGGCGGTGGAACAGCGACAAGACGCTGGGCGGGGGATCGTGCACGTGCGGGACTCCAAGGACC
Organism: Streptomyces sp. NPDC088733; assembly: GCF_044751185.1. NCBI lineage: Bacteria > Bacillati > Actinomycetota > Actinomycetes > Kitasatosporales > Streptomycetaceae > Streptomyces > Streptomyces sp. NPDC088733. The sequence goes on along the minus strand of NZ_JBIVLH010000009.1, from coordinate 307,348 downwards.
CGGACGGGCCGAGGCTGGGCTTCACCTCCGCCGGGTGGGCCGACTTCGTCGGCTTCGCCGCCGGGCTCTAGACCGCGATCGCCCGGGCACCGCCCGGGTCGGCCGGCGCCGGGAAGCCGAGCCGTTCCAGGAGGATGGCGAAGAGTTCCTCGGCGCATGTCTCCTTCGACCGCAGGACGTCCTCGACCGCGTCGGCCGTCACGCCCTCGCCGAACCCGGCGGAGCGGGCCCAGGCCAGGGCGGCGCGGGAGGCGTCGGGGATGCCGGCCTCCAACTCGGCACGGGTCAGGGCCTTTGCCGCCTCGAACTCCGTTGTGCCGCAGTACTCGCCGGTGTCGTCGACGTCGTCGGGGACGTGCATCAGCAGGGCGGCCGCGTTCCCCACGTTCAGCCATGCCTCCCAGCGTCCGGCGCCCGGCGCGAGGCCGAGTATCCGTGCGACATCGCCGTCGTGCACCGAGGCGACGCAGGCGGGCGCCCCGGTCCAGTGGACGACCTCGCGCAGGACCTCGTCCAGGTCGTCCAGCACCTCGTGGTGGAACTCGGCGGTCTGCCAGCCTCCGGGCCTCGGCCAGAGGGTGACCACGGAGTCGCGGTCGTCCCGGACCGCGTCGAACAACGCCGTGTCCAGCAGCGGCCGCTGACTGCGGGCGACGACCAGTACGCGCGAATACCCCATGGTGGCTCCCCTCCGGCTCCCTGTCCCGGCACACTACGGCCGGCCACTGACAACGGCCTTGGGCAGAGCGCCTACCGGCGCCACCAGCGGGGCGGCCCCACGCGTCACAGCGGGACGATGTTGCCCGGGGCCATGCGGGGGGCGCGGCGCGGGGGGCGGCGGCCGGTCAGGAGAATGAGGCGGGCGGCGCGGTGGCGCTGGCCGGCGTAGGGCTCGAGGAGCTCCAGCATGGTGGCGTCGTCGGTGCGGTGGGCGCCGGTGAGTGCGTAGCCGACGGTGTGGGGCAGGTGGAGGTCGCCGACCGTGACGGCGTCGGGGTCGCCGTTGCTGCGCTGGAGGGTCTCGGCGGCGGTCCAGGGGCCGATGCCCGGGATCGCCTGGAGGCGGGCGGAGGCCTCGGCGGGGCCGAGCACGGTGGCCTGCTCCATGCGGGCGGCCGCGCGGGCGGCGCGCACCGCGGCCGCGGAGCGCTTGCCGTCGACGTTGGCGCGGTGCCACTCCCAGGAGGGGATCATGGCCCAGCCGCGCGCGTCGGGCATGACGCGCATGCGCAGTTCCTCGCCGGGGCCGGGGGCGGGCTCGCCGAAGCGCCACAGCAGGACGCGCCAGGAGCGGTACGCCTCGTCGGAGGTGACCTTCTGCTCCAGGATCGCGGGCACGAGCGATTCCAGGACCAGGCCGGTACGGGTCAGGCGGAGCCCGGGGTTGCGGCGGTGGGCCTCGTGGACGATCCGGTGGCGGGCGGTGAACGCGTCGGGCTTGTCGGCGTCGCCGAGCAGTTCCGGCAGCCGGTCGAGCAGCCAGTCGGCACCGGGGCCCCACGCCTCGGCCTCGACCTCGCCGCCGGCGGGGCGGGCGATGCGGAGGGTGCCGGGGCCCTCGGGGGTGCGCGAGGCGCGGTAGACCGCGCCGTCGGGGCCCACCCGGAAGGCGGGGTCGCCGGGGCCGCGGCGCAGGGGTCCGAGGGTCAGGCCCAGGTCCAGCGGTCCGCGCGGGGTCCACCGGCGGATCCGGCCCGCGGTGCGCGGGCCGGGCACGCGTGCCGTCGCGCCGCGGAGGAGTCGGGTCTGCTCGGGATGCACGCCCCGAGCCTACGCGCCGGCGCTCCCCGCACCGGCCGGAATCACTGGTCGGACGAGAAGCGCAGTGCCCCGTCCGGGATGACCGCCCCGCACCAGACCCGCGCGCCGAAGCGCAGTTCGTTGTCCGCGCCGATGCGGGCGGAGTCGCCGATGACCGCGGTGTCGAGGACGGTGCGTTCGCCGATGACGGCGCCCTCGCCGATGAGGGAGTCGGTGACGACCGCGCCGGGGCGGACGACGGCTCCGGCCAGGACGGTGCTGCCCTCCACCACCGCGCCGGCGCCGATGACCGCGCCGGGGGACACGGCCGTGCCGCCGGTGAGCTTGGCGTCGTCGGCGACGCGGGCGCCTTCCATGACGAGGCGTTCGCCGCAGCGGCCCGGCACCGCCGGGGACGGGGCGCGCCCGAGGACGAGGTCGGCGGAGCCGCGCACGAAGGCGTGCGGTGTGCCGAGGTCGAGCCAGTACGTGGAGTCGACCATGCCCTGGAGGTGCGCGCCGGCGGAGAGCAGGCCGGGGAAGGTCTCCCGCTCGACGGAGACCGGGCGGCCGGTGGGGATGGCGTCGATGACGGAGCGGTTGAAGACGTAGGCGCCCGCGTTGATCTGGTCGGTGACGATCTCCTCGGGGGTCTCCGGCTTCTCCAGGAAGGCGGTGACCCGGCCGTCGGCGTCGGTCGGCACCAGTCCGTACGCGCGCGGGTCGTCGACCTTGGTGAGGTGGAGGGAGACGTCCGCGCCGCTGCGGCGGTGGGTGGCGACCAGGCCGGCGATGTCGAGGCCGGTGAGGATGTCGCCGTTGAAGATCAGGACGGGGTCGCCGGGCGCGGAGTCGAGGCGGTCCGCGACGTTGCGGATGGCGCCCCCGGTGCCCAGGGGCTCCTCCTCGGTGACGTACTCCAGGCGCAGCCCGAGGTCGGAGCCGTCGCCGAACCAGGGCTCGAAGACCTCGGCGAGGTAGGAGGTGGCGAGAACGATGTGCTCGACGCCCGCGGCACGGGCCCTGGCCAACTGGTGGGTCAGGAAGGGGACACCCGCCGCGGGGACCATCGGCTTGGGGGTGTGCACCGTCAGCGGCCGCAGCCGCGTGCCCTTTCCACCGACCAAGAGGATCGCTTCAGTCACCTGTGTTGTCTCCGCTTCCTGGCGGGGCCGAACGTACGAGCGGCCAATCCTATGCGGGTCTCGTCGCGGCTCCCATCAGCGACCCTGAAGGGCCGCCGCCTTGCGGCGGATGTAGCCGAGATCGTCGTACAGCACCGTTCCTGGGCACTCGGTGGCGAAGCCGTCGCGGTGCCCGGAGATGGAATTGAAGCTGACCCGGACACCCTTCCTGTACTTGTTGCTCCCTCCTGACAAGAGATATGCCGTACCCGCCGGATTGTGTCCGTAGATGCCGAGTTTCCATGCGGCGAGTCGGGCGACCGCGTCGAGTGCCGCCTCGGAGGGCTTGTCGTCGCTGAACGTGCCGAGCACCGCGACGCCCATGCTGTCGGCGTTGAAGCCGAGGGTGTGCGCGCCGAACACGGACTTGGCGACGCCGCCGCCCCGGCCCTCGTAGATGGTTCCGCACTTGTCGACGAGGAAGTTGTAGCCGATGTCGCGCCATCCGCTGCTTTTGATGTGGTAGCGGTAGATACTGCGGATGAGCGACGGCGCGTCGGAGCAGTCGTAGTCGTTGCCCGTGGCGCTGTGGTGGACGAAGACCGCGTCGACGTTGTCGGTGAAGAGGAAGTCCTCGGTGCGCAGGGACTCGTCGGCGTTCCAGCCGGCGCGGGTGACGATGCGGGGACGGGCGCCGATGTACCGGCGGCCGGTGAGGGCCTCGGTCTCGCTGCGGGTGAGGGCGGGGACGACGGGGAGTTCGTCGTCGGTGCCCGAGGTGTCGGTCGGGTCGGTCGCGTCGGGGTCCCCGGACTCGTCGTCCGGGTCGTCGGTGCCGTCCGGGCCGCCCGTGCTGTTCGTGTCCCCTGTCCCGGTGTCGCCAGGGTCGCCCGTGGTGCCGGTGTCGGCCGGATCGCCGCCGCCCGGGGAGTCCTGGTCGCCGGGCCGGTCCTGACGGCCCGGCAGCGCGGGGCCGTCGGCGGGGTCCGCGGAGGACGGCGGCGCGCCCGCGGTGGACGGCGCCGCCGATGGCGCCCCCGGCGGATCGTCCCCCGGGTCGATCATGTCCAGCCGCAGTCCCTCGGGCAGGGCGGGCAGCGCGCCGCGCACGCCGCCGGTCCGCCGGGGCACCACGCGCACCTCGACCCCGTCGCAGCGGCCGACCCACAGCGGGGCGGTGGCGCCGCGCACACCCGCCTCCGTTGCTTCCGGAGAGCCGGCGTCGGGGGCGTCCTCGGAGTGCGACTCGACATCCTGCCAGGCCGACCAGATACCGGTGCCGACGGAGCGCGTGCGCACCTGGACCGTTCCCTCCAGGTCGGTGCGGGCGTCGTCCCAGGTCACACCGAGCAGGGAGAACGGCTTGACGGAGCGCTCGGAGAGCCCTTCGGCCAGGGGTGAGCCGAGCGCCCGGCCGGACGTCGCGAGCGGGGCCAGCATCAGGGTGTGGGTGCTCCCCGACGGGACGTCGGGAGCGGCCGCCCGGTACGGGGTGTGGATCGTCGCGGTGGCACCGGAGGGGAGCGCGAGCGGGAGGGCAAGAGCCGCCATGCACGCGCAGCCGACGGAAGTGGCGATAAATGCACGCATGGAAAAAACACTTACATAAGGCCCATAAACCCGCAGCCGGGATCTGACGGACGTTCCACTCCCGGGCGGCGGTCTGCCGCTCCCTCAGCAACGCCCGTGCGCAGGCCACCTGACGTAGCCTGGGCCGCGTGACATCGACTGCCCGTACGCCCGCCGACCTGCTGCGTTCCGCGCTCGCGACGGACCCCGCCCGCCCCCTGGTCACCTTCTACGACGACGCCACCGGTGAGCGCGTCGAACTGTCCGTGGCCACCTTCGGCAACTGGGTGGCGAAGACCGCCAACCTCATCCAGGACGAGCTCGGCGCCCAGCCGGGTGACCGGGCCGCGCTGCTGCTACCCGCCCACTGGCAGACCGCGGTGTGGCTGCTCGCCTGCTTCTCCACCGGCGTCGTGGCGGTGCCCGGCGGGGACCCGGCCGGCGCCGACTTCGCCGTCTCCGGCCCGGACACCCTGGAGGCGGCCCTCGCCTGCCCGGGCGAGCGGGTCGCGCTGGCGCTGCGTCCGCTGGGCGGGCGCTTCCCGCAGCCGCCGGCCGGGTTCGCGGACTACGCGGTGGAGGTACCGACGCAGGGCGACCGCTTCTCCCCGTACGCCCCCGTGGACCCCGGCGCCCCGGCGCTGGAACTGCCGGGCGGCGAGGTGCTGACCGGCGCCGGGGTGGCGGAGCGGGCGGCGGCGTCGGCGGCGTCGCTCGGCCTGGGCGCGGGCTCGAGGCTGCTGTCGGGCCGGTCCTACGGCGACTGGGACGGGCTGGCGGCCGGGCTGCTGGCTCCGCTGGCCGCCGGCGGTTCGGTGGTGCTCTGCCGTCACCTGGACCGGCTGACCCCCGCCGGCCTGGACAAACGCCGGGAGAGCGAGCGCGTCACCCACACGGCGTAAGCAGCCCCGGGGCCGCGGCTCCCCGGCGGAAGCCGGGCGGTTTGGAAGGCCGAACGCACAAATGAACAACTCCACACAACCGACTGCGTAATTCAACTGTCTGTACGGGTGAGAAGAAAGCCACATCATCCGAAGGACGGGACCGTACGTGACCACGCCAGTCGATTCGCCGGAGTCGAAGGACACCTCACCCGACGCGGTGCCGCCGCCGGCGCGCCCGCGCCGCCGCCGGCGGTGGGTCCGCGTCCTGGCCGGCGTCACCTCGCTGGCGCTGCTCGCCGGCGCGGGCGTCGCCTGGCACCTGTACCGGCATCTGGACGGGAACATCCAGACGGACACCGACACCTCGCGCGAACTGCTGCGCGTCCAGTCCGAGCGGCCCAGCGCGCTGCCGCAGGCGACCTCCGCCGAGAACATCCTGCTGCTCGGCTCCGACAACCGGGGCGGCGGCAACCGCGGGTACGGGCAGGACACCGGCACCCAGCGCTCGGACACCGCGATCCTGCTGCACCTGGCCGCCGACCGGAAGACGGCGACGGCGGTCAGCCTGCCGCGCGACCTGATGGTGCACATACCCTCCTGCCGGCGGCCCGACGGCACCATGTCCAACGCCCAGTTCGCCCAGTTCAACTGGGCCTTCGAGTTCGGCGGGGCGGCGTGCACGATCCGGACCGTGGAGAAGCTGACCGGGATCCGGGTCGACCACCATCTCGTGGTGGACTTCAACGGGTTCAAGAAGATGGTCGACGCGGTCGGCGGCGTCGAGGTCTGCGTCCCGCACGATGTGCACGACCGCGACGCGCACCTGGACCTGAAGGCCGGCCGCCAGGTGCTGCACGGCGAGGACGCGCTCGGCTACGTCCGCACCCGCCACGGCATCGGCGACGGCAGCGACACCCAGCGCATCGACCGGCAGCAGGAGTTCCTGGCCTCGCTGGTGAAGAAGGTCGACAGCTCGGGCGTGCTGCTCAACCCCGCCAAGCTCTATCCGCTGCTGGACGCGGCAACGTCCTCCCTCACCGCCGACCCCGGACTGGACTCGCTGCGCGAGCTGTACGACCTCACCCAGACCCTGCGCCGGACGCCGGCGGGGCAGGTGCGCTTCCTGACGGTGCCGCGCCGCCCCTACACCCCGGACCCCAACCGGGACGAACTGGTGCAGCCCGCGGCCGAGAAGCTCTTCACCACGCTGCGCGAGGACGGCACCGTGGCGGTGCAGGAGGACGACCCGGGTTACGGCCCGGGCGACAGCCCGAGTTCCGGCGCGGGCAGCAGCCCGGGCGACCGCCCCGGCCCCGGCGGAACCACATCCACCGCTTCCGCATCTCCCTCTGCGACGGGGACCGCGACGGACGCCCCCTCCTACCGCGGCACGACCGCGGACCGCGATGTCTGCGGAGGCAGTGGGGATTGAACAGTTTGTCCAGTTGTAGGGACCGGAATTTGTCAGCTGCGCCCCTGGACGCTGAACTGTGGGGTTAGTGTGGGCGATCCGGCCTGACGCAGCGGCCGAGACGGAGGACTCGATCAACCGTGGACACGCAAGGCCGTAAGCAGCACGTCGACCCGGCGGACCAGTGGGTGTTCGATCCCGAGACGGGCAGCTACGAGCTGCGGCTGGACCCGGGAGCGCCCGCGGACCGCGCCGTTCCGTCCCAGGGCGGCCGCCGGGCGCCGCGCGATCCCCAGCGGAGCGGAAGCCGCCACCAGGGGCAGGCCGGTCAGGGCCGCCCCGGCCAGGAGCAGCCGCCCGGCCCGCGCCGGCAGGCCCAGCGCGCGGGTCAGGGCGGACGGCGGGGTGCGGTCCCGGAGACCGCGGGCGGCCGCGCGGCGACCCGCGCCGGCCGGCGCAAGGCGCAGTCGCGCAAGTCGGGCCGGAAGAAGAAGGCCCTGATCTGGACCGCCGGCACGCTCGGCCTCGTGGTGGTGGCCGCGAGCATCGGCGTCTACGCCCTGTACCAGCAGCTCAACGGCAACATCAACACGGTGGACACGGGCATCGGCTCCAGCAGCGCCACCACCAACGGCCCGGTCGACATCCTCGTGATCGGCACCGACAGCCGGCAGGGCCTGAAGGGCAAGTACGGCGACACGGCGAACATCGGCCACGCGGACACCACGATCCTCTTCCATGTCTCCAAGGACCGCTCCAACGCGACCGCGTTGAGCATCCCGCGCGACATCATCACCGACATCCCGGACTGCCCGACGAAGCAGGCGGACGGCTCCACCAAGCTCATCCCGGGCGAGGAGGGGGTCCGCTTCAACACCAGCCTGGGGCAGTACGGGCGCGACCCCGGCTGCACGATGCGCACGGTCCAGGCGCTGACCGGGATCATGCCGGACCACTTCATGATGGCCAACTTCGACGCCGTCAAGGACCTGTCCACGGCGGTGGGCGGTGTCGAGGTGTGCCTGGCCAAGGACATCGACGACCCGGACTCGCACCTCAAGCTGTCCAAGGGCCGCCACAAGGTGGAGGGCGAGCAGGCGCTGGCGTTCGTCCGCACCCGGCACAGCGTCGGCTTCGGCGGCGACCTGAGCCGTATCCAGCTGCAGCAGCAGTTCCTGGGCTCGATGATGCGGGAGATGAAGTCGGGCGACACGCTGACCAGCCCGACGAAGCTGCTGAAGCTGGCGAACACCGCGACCAAGGCGCTCACCGTGGACACCGGCATCGGCAGCGTGACGAAGCTCGCCGACCTGGCCAAGGACCTGAGCCGGGTGAACACCAAGAACATCACCTTCGCCACGGTCCCGGTCATAGACAACCCCGCCGAGAAGGTGCACACGACGGTCGTGCTGGACAAGACCAGGGCGCCGCAGCTGTTCACCATGGTGCGTCAGGACATCTCGCTCACCGAGGTGAAGAAGAAGGAGAAGGACGCGGCCGCGGGCAAGCTCAAGGGCCCGAAGGCCGACCCGGTCAACGTGCGGGTCGAGGTCTTCAACGGCAGCGGGATCTTCGGCGCGGCCCAGGACACCGTCAACTGGCTGCAGAACTCGGAGGGCGTCAGCCGTTCCACCAACGGCGGCAACGCGCCCGCCGAGGTGAAGAAGACGACGCTGGAGTACGCCCCCAACCAGGCCGACCAGGCACGGCGGCTGGCCGAGATGATGGGGCTGCCCGCCTCCGCCCTCACGCAGGGCACCGAGAACGCGGCGCCGCGCGCCAACATGACGCTCACCCTCGGCAAGGACTTCACCGCCGCGGGGACGCCGATCACGGCACCCACCAAGGCGCCCGAGGGCATCCAGAAGGTCGAGGCGGACGACAGAAGCGTCTGCGCCAAGTAGTCCGGCGGCCGTGCGGCGACGCCGGCTCGCTCCGCAGCAGCAGGAACACAGCGGGAACACATCTACGGGGATCCAACGGGGCTTCAGGGGTGGGGACCAGACATGACCGACCGTGGCGTACGCGATCTCGGGTGGGACGACAGCCTGTACGAGACGCGGCCGCAGCATGAGGCAAAGGTGCCGGGCGGGACACCGGCGGCGGCCGTGGCGGACGGCGGCGGCGCACAGCCTCCCGCGGGGACGCCGCGGCGCCGCGGGCGGCGTGCGCTGCGCTGGACCGCGGTGGTCCTGGCCCTGCTGATACTCGGTACGGCGGGGGCCGGTTACGCGTACTACCAGCACTTGAGCCACAACATCCGCAAGGGCAAGCGCAGCAGCGGCGCCAGCAACGTGCACAAGGCGCCCACGAACGCGCTCAACATCCTTCTGCTGGGCTCCGACAGCCGCAACACCGACGCCAACCTGAAGCTGGGCGGCGCGAAGTACACCCGCGGGGACAAGCCGCGCGCCGACGTGATCATGCTGGTCCACGTCTCCGCGGACCGCAGCAACATGTCGGTGGTGAGCATCCCGCGCGACACCCGGGTGCCGATCCCCGAGTGCACCGATCCCAAGACGGGCGAGAAGTTCCCCGCCACCACGCACGCGATCATCAACGAGAGCCTCACGCACGGCGGTCCGGGCTGCACGCTGGCCACCGTCCAGAACCTCACCAAGGTCTACATCGACCACTGGATGATGATCGACTTCGCGGGTGTGGTGAAGATGGCCGACGCCGTGGGCGGTGTCGAGGTGTGCGTGAAGCAGAACGTGTGGGACCACCCCACCGCGCAGCAGCCCGGCGGCTCCGGCCTGAAGCTCAGGGCGGGCCGGCAGAAGATCTCCGGGAAGACCGCGCTGCAGTGGCTGCGCACCCGGCACGCCTTCGAGAGCGACCTCGGCCGGGCCGAGGCCCAGCACATGTACATGAACTCGATGGTGCGGGAGCTGCGCTCGCAGAACGTCTTCACCGACAGCGGCCGGCTGCGGAACCTGGCGGAGGCGGCGACGAAGGCGCTGCAGGTCTCCGAGGAGATCGGCACCCCCAAGAAGCTGTACGACCTCGGCATGGAGCTCAAGAGCGTCCCGTCGAACCGGATCACGATGCTCACCATGCCGCCGGCCACGGACCCGGAGAACGACCAGCACTACGTCCCGGACGTGGTGGACGCGCCCAAGGTGTGGGCGAAGCTCGTGAACGACGTGCCCTTCGACAACAACGGCGCGAAGAAGCCGAAGAAGCCCGCCCAGTCGGGACCGCCGGCGCGGCCGGCCGCCGAGATCCCGGTGACGGTGGTCAACGGCACCGCCGGCGACAGCACGGGCGCGCCCGTCAACGGCCGCGCGGGCGTCGTGGCGGGCCTGCTGGCCGGCCGGGGCTTCACGGGCGCCGTGAAGGCCGCCGCGGCACAGCCGTCGGCCACCACCGTGATCGACTACCCCGCGGACCTGGGGGCCCAGGCAAGGTCGGACGCGCTCTCCGTGGCGAAGGCCCTCAAGCTGCCGGCCGCGGTTGTGAAGGAATCCACACACGTTGCGTCCATCACACTCGTGGTCGGCGCGGACTGGCGCGAGGGGACGTCCTACACGGGTGGCGCCGACCCCGACGCGAAGCTCCCCGACAGCGCCGGAGCGCTCAACGGCTCGGACAAATCAACGTGCATGCCGGTGTACGCCCCCTATCGGTGGTAGTCGGGAACGCCCCCCTTTGGGGATACAGGGCCAATCGTTTTACATGACCGATAAGAAGCGAAGGCCTGGACAGTTGTCGTCGTTATGTATCGTGACTCCAACCATCCGCGAGCATCTCTGTCGGACCCCACAGGGCTTTGACAGTCGCGCAGCTGAGAATCACCCACGATGCGCGGCGCCTCGGCGCAGCGGTCGACCGGAGTGTCCAGCGCGCCATGGGAGGCCTGAATGCGCCACGGCAGCGCCCCTGGGGGGCTCAACGCCCCTCGCGAACCTCATGAACCCGGGTGGGGCAACGCTCCGTACAGGGGCGGTGACGGGGCACCGTACATTCCGCAGCAGCCCTCGTACGGCGGCGGTTACCAGCAGCAGCCGCAGCAGCCGCAGCAGCCGCAGGGACAGCAGCAGTACGCGCCCTACGACACCACCGCGTACCAGCCCTCGGCCTTCGACCAGGAGGTGTACGAGCCCGAGCCGTACGCCCCCGAGGAGGAGTACGGCGACGACTCCGCCGCCACCGACCCGCGGACCGGCGGGCCGGGTGACGGCGACGACGGCGCGGGGGGCCCCGGCGGTCCGGGCCGGCGCGGCAACCGCCGCCGCAAGAAGGGCAAGCGGCGTGCGCTGCGCTGGGTGGCGATCGTCACATCGCTCGCGATAGTCGGGTCGGCCGGCGCCGCCTGGGCCTACTACGAGCACCTGAACGCGAACATCCGCAAGGACGCTCTCAACCTCGGCGACAGCAAGGTCGACAAGAGCAAGGCGAACGCGGCCGGGCAGACACCGCTCAACATCCTGCTGCTGGGCTCGGACAGCCGGGCCTCCAAGGAGAACCAGAAGCTCGGCGGCGCCAAGGCCGACGCGAACCGCAAGCCGCTGGCCGACGTCCAGATGCTGCTGCACGTCTCGGCCGACCGCAGCAACATGACCGTGGTCAGCATCCCGCGCGACACCCGGGTCACCATCCCCAAGTGCACCGACCCCGACGACGGCACGGTCTACCCCGAGACCAGCGCGGAGACGATCAACGCCAGCCTCGGGCACGGCGGTCCGGGCTGCACCGTGGCCACCTGGGAGAACCTGACCGGCATATCCATCGACCACTTCATGATGATCGACTTCGCCGGCGTGGTGTCCATGGCCGACGCGGTCGGCGGCGTCCCGGTCTGCGTCAAGAGCAACGTCTGGGACAAGAAGTCCGGACTCAAGCTCACCGCGGGCGACCACACCATCAAGGGCCAGCAGGCGCTGCAGTGGCTGCGCACCCGCCACGGCTTCGAGGACGGCAGCGACATCGGCCGCACCCACGCCCAGCACATGTACATGAACGCGATGGTGCGCCAGCTGAAGTCCGGCACGAAGCTCACCGACCCCGGGGCGCTCACGGGCCTCGCGGAGAGCGCCACGAAGGCGCTGACGGTCGACACCGGCCTCGGCACGGTCAAGAAGCTGTACGACATGGGCAACGACCTCAAGGGCGTCCCCACCAGCCGCATCACGATGACCACGATGCCGTGGGGCGCCGACCCCGAGGACCCGAACGCCCACGTCGTGCCGACCCCCGCGGCGACGAAGCTCTTCACGCTGCTCCGCAACGACCAGCCGGTCGACGGCAAGGCGAGCCAGAAGAAGAAGCCGACGGCCACCCCGACCGCGAAGCCCGACGCCAAGGCGGACATCGCGGTCACGGTGGAGAACGGCACCGGCACGGCCGCCCAGGCCGCCGTCCCCAGACGGGCCAAGGCGATCTCCGACCGCCTCCTCGCGCTGGGCTTCACGCAGGCGGCCGCCGAGAGCACCCCGCAGTCGCAGTCCGGCTCGACGGTCACCTACCCCTCCGACGACCAGCAGGCGAACGCCCTGGCGGTCGCGAAGTCGCTGGGCATGCCGACGAGCTCGGTGAAGAAGTCCGACCAGGCCTCCGGGATCACGCTGGTGGTCGGCGCCGACTGGACGACCGGCACGAGCTACCCGAAGCAGAGCTCGTCCGACACCAAGGAAGTGCTGGACAGCGCGAACGCGCTCAACGCCTCCGACAAGTCGGCGTGCATGAAGGTCAACCCGTACTACCGCTGGTAGCAAGCGGAGGCCGGGCCCCCCGCCGGGGCCCGGCCGCGGGTGTCACGCGTCGGCGTCGGCCGTCGGCCGCACCGCGGGACGGCGGCTGGCGATGACCCGGCGGGCCAGCGAACGCGGGCTGGTGAGGAAGCCGAAGCCCCAGGACATGTGCATCGTGGCCAGCGCGACCGGGATCTGCGCCCGCGCCGCGAGGGGCAGACCCTTGCCGGCCGGCAGCGAACCCAGCGCGATGGCGGCCAGATAGCCGCCGGGGACCACGAAGCCCAGCGGGGTGACGGCCGCACCGACGACCACGCCCGCGGCTATCGCCAGGACGGCGCCGGGGGCGGCCAGGTAGCGCAGGTTGACCGACCCCTGGTGGTAGCGGGTGACGACACGGCGCCACCGGCCGTAGTCCTTGTACTGCTTGGCCAGCGCCCGCACGCTCGGCCGCGGCCGGTAGGAGACCCGCAGCTCGGGCGAGAACCAGATCAGGCCGCCGGCCTCGCGGATGCGGTAGTTCAGCTCCCAGTCCTGGGCGCGGATGAACTCCTCGTTGTAGCCGCCCTGCTGCTCCAGCACCTCGCGGCGGAAGACGCCCAGGTAGACGGTGTCGGCGGGGGCCGCCTGGCCGCCGGTGTGGAAGGCCGCGTTGCCGACGCCGATCTTCGAGGTCATGGCGGCGGCGACGGCGCGCTCCCAGTCGGTCTCGCCCTCGGCGTGCATGATGCCGCCGACGTTGGCGGCCCCGGTCTCGTCCATCAGCCGCACCGCGGTCTTGATGTAGTCCGGGGAGAGCATGCCGTGACCGTCGACCCGGACCACGACGGGGTGCCGGGAGGCCTTGATGGCCGCGTTCAGGGCGGCGGGGGTGCGGCCCGTGGGGTTGGGCACGGTGTGCACCCGGGGGTCCTCGCGCACGAGCTCGGCGGCGATCTCGTCGGTGCGGTCCGTCGAGGGGCCGAGGGCGATGACGACCTCCAGCTCGCCCGCGTAGTCCTGCTCCAGGATGTGCCGGACGGACGCGCGCAGATGGCGCTCCTCGTCGAGCACCGGCATGATCACGGAAACGGCGGGCGGCAGGTGGGGGGTCGCAGCGTTCACAGCCGCACACGTTACCGCGAACGGATGACAGCGGTGCGCGGGCCCGGGCGAGGCTCATACCGTAGGACGGTATGACTGCTTAACGTGCCTTTATGACCGCCGCTCGACGCCGCCCGCCGGCGCCCGCCGCCCGCCGGACCCCGGTGCGCCGCGGGATGCGCCTCCTCGGCGCGGTCTCGCTGGTCATCCTGACCGCCAGCGGGATCGGGCACGCCGTCCGCGCGCACATGGACAGCCGTCTCGCGCACGTGGACGCCCTCGGCGGGCAGAAGAGCCGCGCCGGATCCACCAAGGGCACCAACTACCTGATCGTCGGCACCGACCTGCGCCGGGGCCTCACCGCGGCCCAGCGCACCCGCTGGCACCTGGGCGGCCAGGCCTGCGACTGCGCGGACACGATGATGCTCGCGCACGTCTCGCGGGACGGCCGCCGGATCAGCGTGGTCGGCCTGCCCCGGGACTCCTACGCCGAGCTCCCCCGCCCCGGCAAGCTGAAGTGGGCGTACGGGGACGGCGGCCCCGCGCTGACCGTCAGGGCCGTCGAGAAGCTGACCGGGCTGCCCGTCGACCACTACGCCGAGATCGACTTCCGGCGCTTCATGAAGGCCGTCGACCTCGTCGGCGGCGTCGACGTGTGCACCGCCCACCCGCTGAGCGACCGCTACACCGGGATCGACCTGCCCGCCGGGACCGTCCGCATGAACGGCGGCGCCGCGCTCCAGTACGTCCGCTCCGGGTTCGGCCAGGACGCCATGGACGTGACCCGCATGGGCCACCAGCAGCGCTTCCTGGCGGCCCTGGTGCGCCGGGCGACCGAGACCGGGCTGCTGCGCAACCCGGCCAAGCTCGAACAGGTCGCCGCGGCCGCGCTCGGCTCGGTGCGCACCGACCGGCAGACCACACCGGACGACCTGATCTCGCTGGTCACCGGGTTGCGCGGCGGCTTCGGCGTCGGGTCGCTGGAGTTCGCGACGGTACCGGTGGAGCCGACGCCCTTCCGCGTCCAGGGGGTCGGCTCGACCGTGCGCTGGTCCACCGGGGGCGCCAAGCGGCTCTTCGACGCCCTCCGGGAGGACCGGCCCCTGGCCGGCCCGGCCGCCGCCCCCGCGAGCGGGACGCCCGCGCCCTCGCGCAGCCCCGAGCAGGTGGACGTGCCACCCGGCTCGATCCACGTCCAGGTCAACAACGGCACGGCCGTCACGGGCCTCGGCGCCCGCGCCGACAAGGACCTGCGCGGCACCGGCTTCCGCACCACGGGGATGCCGGGCAACACCACGCGGCACGACGCGGAGTACACCGTCATCCACTACGACCCGGGCTGGGACCGCTCCGCGGCCGTGCTCGGCACCGCGCTGCCGTACGCGGAGCTGCGGGCCGTGCCCGGGCTCGGGCCGGTGCTGCGGGTGATCGTGGGCGCCGACTACCGGGGCGTCACGCCGGTACGGGCCGGGGAGCCCGCCCCGGCACCCCAGCCGCGGCCGGAGCCGGTGGGCATCAGGCCGGTCCGGGGCGACCGCATGCTGTGCGGCTGACCGCGGTCAGCCGTCCAGCCCCTCGGCGGCCCGCTTCTGGCGCAGCTCCATGATCGCCCGGCGGCGGGCCAGCCGGTGCGTGCGCCGGATCTGGGCCTCCTGGTAGCGGCGGCGGTCCCGGTCGGTCTCCAGGACCAGTTCCGGCACGGACCGCGGCTTGCCCTCGGCGTCGACGGCGACGAAGACCAGATAGGCGCTGGCCACCTGGGTGCCCGGCCCCGACTCGTTCCAGCGTTCGGCGACCACCCGCACGCCGACCTCCATGGAGGACCGGCCGGTCCAGTTGACCTGCGCCTGCACCTTGAGCAGGTCGCCGACCCGCACCGGCTCCAGGAACGCCATCTCGTCCATGGCGCCGGTCACGGCCGGGCCCTCGGAGTGGCGGCCGGCGACGGCCCCCGCGGCGTCGTCCACCAGCTTCATGACCACACCGCCGTGCACGGTGCCCAGGAGGTTCGTGTCGTTCTGGGTCATGATGTGCGCCAGCGTGATCCGCGAGGCGGAGGTCGGCTTGGCCGCGACGGGGTGCGGGGCAGGCTCTTCGAACATGGGCCCAGCCTATGCAGTGGCCCGCGGCGCCCTCCGCCCGGCACACCTTGCCCGGGGACGGGGCCGGGCGGATGCTGTCAAAGGGGGATGTTCCCGATGTTTTCGATGTCCGTGTTGAACCCGCCATCCGAGCCTGTCCTTGAGGTGAGCGCCATGGAGAAGACCTGGACGATCAAGCTGACCCTGGAGGAGGACGGCAACCGCACCGCCTGCACCGCGTCGCTGGCCGGCGACGGCGCCCCGGGAGTCGTGGGGCACGGGTACTCCCGGCGCAATCCCGGCGACGAACCGGACCTGCGCATCGGGGAGGACGTGGCCGCGTCCCGGGCCTGCTCCAACCTGGCCCACGAACTGCTGGAGCAGGCGGCCGGGATGATCGAGACGCACACCGACCTGCCCACCCACCTCACGGGATGACGCGGGACGGGCGCATTGGGTCACGGGGAAGCGGCAGTCCTGTGACCTTTGCATCAGCTCTGCTGCAGAAGCGGAACCGATCTCCTGCTCTGCCCTCGGAACGGGCACACTGCCGTACATGAACGCATGGCCCGACGGCTGGTCCGACAACAGGAACCAGCGGCAGCAGCAGACGCCCGAGCCCCCGCTGCCCCCCGAGCTCTCCCCGCGCCGCGCGGCGGCGGGCCCCGGCAGCGTCCCGCGCCAGCAGGGGTACGGCAGCCCTGCCGCCCCCGCGCCCGCCTACGGCGGCGGCGGGTACGGCGGCGACGGGGGTGACGGGGGCGGCTACGGCCCGCCCACGACCGCCGGCCGGCCTCCCCGTCCGGGCAGCCGCGCACGCCGGGTCAAGGTGACCCTGCTGGCGCTGGTGGTCGTCGTGCTCGCCTGGTCCATCGGCACCTACATATGGGCCGACGGCAAGGTGCGCCGCGAGGTCGACCTCGGCACGGTGATCGACCGGCCGGAGACCGGCAAGGGCACCAACTACCTGATCGTGGGCTCCGACAGCCGCGAGGGCCTGTCCGGCGACCAGAAGAAGCAGCTGCACACCGGCTCCGCCGCGGGCAAGCGCACGGACTCCATGATGATCCTGCACGTCGGCGACAACGGGAACTCGCTGATCTCGCTCCCGCGCGACTCCTACGTCACGATCCCCGACTTCAAGGGATCCGAGTCGGGCAAGACGTTCAAGTCCCCCGGGCAGAACAAGCTGAACGCCGCCTACTCGATCGACGGCCCGACGCTGCTGGTGCGCACCATCGAGTACAACACCGGCCTGCACATCGACCACTACGCGGAGATCGGCTTCGCCGGCTTCGCCAACATCGTGGACGCGGTCGGCGGCGTCGAGCTGGACATCCCGCGCAACATCGACGACAAGAACTCCGGCCTGCACATCAAGAAGGGCACCCAGACCCTCAACGGCGACGAGGCGCTCGCCTTCGTCCGCCAGCGGTACCAGGAGGCGGAGGGCGACCTCGGCCGGACCAAGAACCAGCAGAAGTTCCTGGCCGCCCTCGCGTCCCAGACCGCGACGCCGGGCACGGTGCTCAACCCGTTCAAGCTCTACCCGGTGATGGGCTCGGGCCTGGACACCCTGATCGTCGACAAGGACATGAGCCTGTGGAACCTGGTCTCGATGTTCTGGGCGATGAAGGGCGTCAACAGCGGTGACGGCCTGTCGATGAACATGCCGACCGCCGGCTCGATCAACACCAGCGCGGGCAGCTCCCTGAAGTGGGACATGCCGAAGGTGAAGCAGCTGATCTCCGAGCTGAAGAACGACGAGAAGGTCACCGTCACCCCCGACTCGTGAGCCGGGCGAGACGACCGGGGGCCGGGGAGCGGGCGCTTCCCGGCCCTCACGGCGTACTGGCGCCGAGCCGGTCCAGGGAGTGGCCCGCGACGTAGTCGGCCATGGTGTCGTTGCGCAGGGCCTCCCAGAGCTGGGAGCTGCCGCTCTCGTCGAGCAGCACGACCGACTGGCCCTTGATCATGTCGAGCCCGCCCACGGGCGCGTTCATGAAGACCATGTCGGACGCCCGGACGTCGCGCATCTTCCACATCAGGTCGCGCAGGTCGCCGTCGGAGAGCCGGTCGTCGACGCTGACCACCCCGGTGACCTGGTCCAGCAGGTGCTTGGCCTTGAGCGGGCTGCTCATCGTGGACGGGGTGAGCGTCTTGGCGATCACCGCGCGGAGGAAGGCCTGCTGGCGGTGGGTGCGGTCCAGGTCGCCGCGGGGCAGGTGGTAGCGCTCGCGGACGTAGGTCAGGGCCTGGTCGCCGTTCATGTGCCGGCCGGCGAGGTCGACGCCGCCGATGGCGTCGGTCAGGGTGCGGAAGCCGCTCCAGTCGATGACGGCGAGGTGGTCGACCTTGACGTCGGTCAGCCGCTGCACGGTGTCGATGAGCAGCGGGGGACCGCCCCAGGAGAAGGCGGCGTTGAGCTTGGCCTTGCCGTTGCCGGGGACGCTGACCCAGCTGTCGCGGGGCAGCGAGACCACGTAGGCGTGCCGGTGGTCGGCGGGCAGGTGGACCAGCATCATGGTGTCGCTGCGCTGGGCGCCGCGCCTCCACTCCGGCGCCTGCGCGTCCTCGCCGGTGGTGGGCAGGTCGGAGCGGGCGTCCACGCCGACCAGAAGGAACGTTTCGCCGCCCTTGGCGGGAGCCGGCTGCTCGCTCTCGGGCACATTGGTGGGAAAGGCGTTCGGGATCCGGCTCACCTTGCCGGTGTAGTGGTCCACCGCCCACCACAGTGTTCCCGCCACCGCGACCACCCCCGCCGCCAGCAGCGTCAGCGCCGCCAGCAGGACCCTGCGGGTGCGGCGGCGCCGCTTGCGGCCGCGCGCGGCCTCGTCCCCGTGCGTTTCCTCAACAGCCGTGTCCTTGTGACCGACCGGATCCGTCGTCGTCACGCCCCACCCCCACACTGTGCACCCGCTCCCCACGCGTGCGTACGGGGCATTGTGGCGCGCCGAGGCCGTCCATGGCCATGCCCATGGCACCCGTCCCGCCACACGGGCACCACGCCCCCGCCAACCCCGACGCACCGGGCGGACGGGAGGACGTCACCCCCCGCGGTTATGCTCGGCAGCACAGACCGGCCACCACCAGGGGAGGGAGCCTCCATGGCCCTCAAGCTCACCGTGATCGGCACCGGCTATCTGGGCGCCACGCACGCCGCCGCGATGGCGGAGCTGGGCTTCGAGGTACTGGGGCTGGACATCGACCCCGCCAAGATCGAGACACTGTCGGCGGGCCGGGTCCCCATGTACGAACCGGGCCTGGAGGAACTTCTGGGCCGCCATGTCGCGGGCCTGCCCGGCGCGAGCGGCCGGCTGCGCTTCACCACGTCATGGGAGGAGGTCGCCGCCTTCGGCGACGTCCACTTCGTCTGCGTCAACACCCCGCAGAAGCACGGCGAGTACGCCTGCGACATGAGCCACGTCGAGTCCGCCTTCGACCTGCTCGCCCCGCACCTGACCCGACCCGCCCTCGTCGTCGGCAAGTCCACGGTGCCGGTCGGCAGCGCGGCCCGGCTCGCCGGGCGGCTGGCCGAACTCGCCCCGGTGGGCGACCGGGCCGAACTGGCGTGGAACCCGGAGTTCCTGCGCGAGGGCTTCGCCGTCGAGGACACCCTGCACCCCGACCGGATCGTCGTCGGCGTCGCCTCCGAGCACGCCGAGAAGCTCCTGCGGGAGATCTACGCGACCCCGGTCTCCGAGGGCACCCCGTTCGTCGTCGCGGACTACCCCACCGCCGAGTTGGTGAAGACGGCGGCGAACGCCTTCCTCGCCACCAAGATCTCCTTCATCAACGCCATGGCCGAGGTCAGCGAGGCCGCCGGCGGCGACGTCATGAAGCTCGCGGAGGCCATCGGCCACGACGACCGGATCGGCAAGAAGTTCCTCCGGGCCGGCATCGGCTTCGGCGGCGGCTGCCTGCCCAAGGACATCCGGGCGTTCATGGCCCGCGCCGGCGAACTCGGCGCCGACCAGGCCCTGACGTTCCTGCGCGAGGTCGACTCCATCAACATGCGGCGCCGGGCCCACATGGTCGAACTGGCCCGCGAGGCCTGCGGCAGCGGCGGCTTCCTCGGCAAGCGCGTCGCGGTACTGGGCGCGGCCTTCAAGCCGGACTCGGACGACGTACGGGACTCCCCCGCGCTCAACGTCGCCGGGCAGATCCACCTCCAGGGCGGCCAGGTCACCGTCTACGACCCCAAGGCGATGGACAACGCCCGCCGCCTCTTCCCCACGCTCGGCTACGCATCCAGCGCGCTGGAGGCGGTACGCGGCGCCCAGGTCGTGCTGCACCTGACCGAGTGGCAGGAGTTCCGCGAGCTTGACACGGGGGCGCTGGGGGCCGTGGCGGGGCAGCGGCACATCATCGACGGGCGCAACGCGTTGAACGCTGCCGTGTGGCGGGCGGCGGGGTGGACGTTCCGGGCGATGGGCCGCCCCAACGCGTAGCCCTGGCGGGCGGCATGCGGGCCCCTGTCGCTTCCGGTCCGGCGTTCCCTTTTCCCCCGCCCTCCCGCCCGTGTGCCCTGTGAAGTCAGGGCGCCCCGACGCCAGTTGTGGGGGGGGCCGGGTTCGGGGCCTCCGGGGCTGCCATTCTGGACAGCACATTTAGGTGCCTCAGGCACCCTCGGCTGCGTGCCCCCGGGTTGTGCACCCAAATATGCTCCACAGTCCAGAACGCCACCCCTCCGACCCCGCCCCCTCTGTTTCGTATCGCGCCTGATCCCCGGTGGGTGGGTAGAGACGGCACCGTGTCCGGGCACCCATTGGCGCAGCGCCAACAAAGTGCGCAGCCGTCACCGCCAACAGACACCCCACCGGCCGTAAGTCGCCCCAACGACCCCGGGAGGGGGTGCGCCGGGGTCCGCCCGCAGGCGACGAGCGGCGACCGCGCTGCACAGCACGTTGGCGTAGACCGCGAGCGCCGAGGACGGACTCCGGAGCGGCGCCGACCCCACAACGCACGCAGCGCGGGGCCCGCACATACCGCGCCGGGCAATCGGGCGGGCGGGTGGGGGAAAAACCCAGGCGGCCAGCGCAGCGGAACCGCTAGTGCACGTCGCCCATCAGGGCGACCACCCGCTTGCGGTACAGCACGAACGCGACACCCGCCGCCAGCGCCACGCCGCCCTGGATCGCGAAGGCCGTCTCCGACAGGAACCCCTCCCCGATGACCAGCTGAAGGATCGCCGCCACGCAGTCGCCCGCCGTCACGGCGAGGAACCACAGGCCCATCATCTGGCTGGCGTACTTGACCGGGGCCAGCTTCGTGGTCACCGACAGGCCCACCGGGGACAGGCACAGCTCCGCGGCGGTCTGGATGAGGTAGACCACGGCGAGCCACAGCGGGGTGACCCGGGTGTCGCCGGAGGCGGCGGCCTGGGCCAGCATCAT
This sequence comes from Streptomyces sp. NPDC088733, assembly GCF_044751185.1. Classification (NCBI taxonomy): domain Bacteria; kingdom Bacillati; phylum Actinomycetota; class Actinomycetes; order Kitasatosporales; family Streptomycetaceae; genus Streptomyces; species Streptomyces sp. NPDC088733. The sequence goes on along the minus strand of NZ_JBIVLH010000009.1, from coordinate 286,367 downwards.
CACGACGAACGAGGCGCCGATGCCGACGAGGCCGAGCGCGAACTTCACGGTGGTGCTGGGGTTCTTCCGGCCCAGCTTCATCCACAGCAGGGCGAAGACCGGGGCCAGGGCCATCACGAAGAGCGGGTTCAGCGACTGGAACCAGCTCTCGGGGAAGTGGAAGCCCCAGAGCTTCGACGCGGTGTGGTCGGAGGCGAAGACCGTCAGGGTCGAGCCGGACTGGTCGTAGATCATCCAGAAGACGGCGGCGACGACGAAGAACCAGATGTAGCCGGTCACCTTGGTCTTCTCGTCCGAGGTGAGCTCCTGGTCGCGGCGGATGCGCATGAAGTAGTACGCCGGCAGCGCCAGGCCCAGCAGTGAGAGCGGCCACAGCACCCAGTTGATCGTGAAGTGGCCGGTGAAGGTGACCACGCCGTAGAAGACGACCGCGGCGGCGAGCCAGAGCAGGGCCTTCTTCATCAGTCCGGCGCGCTCGGCGGTGTCCAGGGGGGTGGGGACCACGCTGGAGACCGGCGCGAGGTGCTTGGTGCCCAGCAGGAACTGGCCGAGGCCGAGGCCCATGCCGACGCCGGCGAGGGCGAAGCCCAGGTGCCAGTCGACGTTCTGGCCGACGGTGCCGATGACCAGCGGCGCGAGGAAGGCGCCGAGGTTGATCCCGATGTAGAAGATCGTGAAGCCGCCGTCGCGGCGGGGGTCGTTCCGGTCCGGGTAGAGCTGGCCGACCATCGTGGAGATGTTGGACTTCAGCAGGCCGGAGCCGACGGCGATGAAGACCAGGCCGACGAAGAACGAGGCCCGGACGGGCACCGCCAGGAGGAAGTGGCCGATCATGATGATCGTGCCGCCGATGGCGACCGTGCGGCGCGGGCCCCACAGGCGGTCGGCGAACCAGCCGCCGGGCATGGCCAGCAGGTACACGGTGGCGGTGTAGACGCTGTAGATGGCGCCGGCGGTGGCGGCCTTCATGCCGAGGCCGCCGTCCGCGACCGAGGCCGTCAGGTAGAGGACGAGCAACGCCCTCATGCCGTAGTAGCTGAACCGCTCCCACGTCTCGGTCATGAAGAGTGTGGCCAGGCCGCGGGGGTGGCCGAGGAAGCTGCCGCCGGAACTGCTGTTCCGTGCGGCGAGGCCCTCAGTCAGGCTGGACGCCATGGGCTTTCCTTGCTGCTCGGGACGCGCCGCGCGAGGGGGGCGCGCCCGGGTGGGGGGTGACCGGCACCGGCGCACGCGAAGGCGCGCCAGGATCCACGGCCACCGCCTTCCCAGGCGGCGGCCCCGGCCTACAGGTCGATGACTGATGCTGGTGGGGACCAGCCCCGCAGCAGTAGGGCCCATCGACGCCACATGAACGTCAAAGGTCCCACGGGGGAACTGATGCGGGCTTTTCGTTACTTTATGACAGCTTCACATGTGTTATATGGGGCGACTTGAGACGCGTCTCACAGCACGCACGGCCCGCCCGGCGTGCGGTTTCTCCGAGCGGACTACCATCAGCGCATGACCCGCGTACTGCTCGCCGAGGACGACGCATCCATCTCGGAACCGCTCGCACGCGCGCTGCGCCGCGAAGGGTACGAGGTCGAGGTGCGTGAGGACGGACCGGCGGCGCTCGAAGCCGCCCTGCTCGGCTCCTTCGATCTGTTGGTGCTCGATCTGGGGCTGCCCGGAATGGACGGGCTCGAGGTGTGCAGGAGGCTGCGCACCGAGGGCCATGGATTCCCGGTGCTGGTGCTGACCGCCCGCGCCGACGAGGTGGACACGGTGGTCGGCCTGGACGCCGGCGCCGACGACTATGTGACCAAGCCCTTCCGGCTGGCCGAGCTGCTGGCCCGCGTGCGGGCCCTGCTGCGGCGCGGCACGGCGGAGGCCCAGCATCCCTCGACCCAGGGGGTGCGGATCGACGTCGAGTCGCACCGCGCCTGGATGGGCGACGAGGAGCTGCAGCTCACGGCGAAGGAGTTCGACCTGCTGCGTGTGCTGGTGCGGGACGCCGGGCGGGTGGTCACCCGTGAGCAGCTGATGCGCGAGGTGTGGGACACCACGTGGTGGTCGTCGACCAAGACGCTCGACATGCACATCTCGTGGCTGCGCAAGAAGCTGGGCGACGACGCGGCCGCCCCGCGCTACATCTCCACCGTCCGCGGTGTCGGGTTCCGGTTCGAGAAGAACTGAGCGAACCGAACACGATGCCCGCGGACCTGTCCGCCCCGGAAAGCTGAGACGCTTCAACCATGCGCCGCCGTCTCATCCAGTCCACGCTCGCCGTGGTGCTCGTCGTCATCGCCGTCTTCGGCGTCTCCCTGGTCATCGTGGAGACCCGGACGATCGAGAACAGCGCCAGGGAGAGCGTGGACTCGGAGGCGGTACGGCTGATCGGCATCGTCGAGAGCCGGATCATCGGCGACGAGCGGATCAGCCGCGCGGTGCTGTCCCAGCAGATCGCGCCGGACCGCTACGCGCGGGTGACGATCCCGGGCGAGACCCCGATCGTCATCGGCACGCGCCCGACGGGCAAGGTGATCTCCTCCCGGCAGACGGGCGAGCACGGCGAGACCGTCGTCGTCCAGGAGTCACGGAGCAAGGTCAGCCAGGAGATCGGCCGCACCCTGCTGATCATCCTCGCGGTGGCGCTGCTGGCGGTGCTGGCCGCCGTGGTGCTGGCGGTGCGGCAGGCGCGGCGGCTCGGCAGTCCGCTGACCGATCTGGCCGAGACCGCGGAACGGCTGGGTTCGGGCGACCCGCGGCCCCGGCACCGCCGCTACGGGGTGCCGGAGCTGGACCGGGTCGCCGACGTGCTGGACCGCAGCGCCGAGCGGATCGCCCGCATGCTGACCGCGGAACGGCGGCTGGCCGCGGACGCCTCGCACCAGCTGCGGACCCCGCTGACCGCGCTGTCGATGCGGCTGGAGGAGATCATCGCCACCGCCGACGACCAGGAGACGGTCAAGGAGGAGGCGACGATCGCGCTCGGCCAGGTCGAGCGGCTGACCGATGTCGTGCAGCGGCTGCTCACCAACGCGCGCGACCCGCGGACCGGTTCCGCGGTGGTCTTCGACATCGACGACGTGATCAAGCAGCAGGTCGAGGAGTGGCGCCCGGCCTACCGCAGCGCGGGGCGGGTCATCACCACGGGTTCCGACCGGATGCGGGCGGTGGGCACGCCGGGCGCGGTCGCGCAGGTGCTGGCCACCCTGCTGGAGAACGGGCTGATGCACGGCGCGGGCACGGTGGCGATCTCCACCCGCGTCACCGGAAACCAGGTGGTGGTGGAGGTGACGGACGAGGGCCAGGGCGTGCCGCCGGAGCTGGGGGCCCGGGTCTTCGAGCGCACGGTCAGCGGGCGCAACTCCACGGGCATCGGTCTGGCCGTCGCGCGGGACCTGGCCGAGGCGGACGGCGGCCGGCTGGAACTGCTCCAGCAGCGTCCGCCGGTCTTCGCGCTCTTCCTGGCCCGCCAGGAACCGCCGCTGTGACGTCAGGGGCGGCGGTCAGCCCGCGCGTCCGACCGGGGCGCCGGGCGCCTCGCCGACGGTCTCGCCCTCGGCTTCGACCAGGAACGATTCTGCCTGCCGTACGGCGCCGTGGCTCGGCAGGGCCTTGAAGACCCAGCTGCGGTAGGACCAGAAGCGGAAGAGGGTGGCGACCCCGATGCCGAGGAACTTGAAGACGTTGCTCTGCAGCGGGCTGTCCCAGTGGAAGCCGTAGGTCGCCATGTAGAGCAGGCCGTTCTCGATCACCAGCCCGATCGCGCTGAAGAGCAGGAAGAGCCCCAGCTCGCGGGTGCGGCCGCCCTTGTCGCGGTCGCGGTAGGTGAAGTAGCGGAAGCCGACGTAGTTGAAGACGATGGCCACGACGGTCGCGATGACGCTGGCACGCACCACCTGGAGGTCCGTGAGGTGCCGGACGAGGTTGAAGACGCCGATGTTGACCAGCACACCCGCGCCGCCGACCGCGCCGAACTTGGCGACCTCGCGCGCTATCCCCCACAGGCGGTCGGTGAGCACCGCCGGCCGGCCGGTGTGCCCCGTCGCTTCGCCCATGTGATCGCCCGGTCCCGTCTGTCTTCGGTCAGAGGCCTTCATGCTAGCCGGGGGGCCGCTGGGACAGGGGTCGGGGCGTCATTCGTACCCAGATATCCTGGTGACTGTGACATTCCCGGTAGTCGGCATGATCGGCGGCGGCCAGCTCGCCCGTATGACCCATGAGGCGGGCATCCCGCTCGGCATCAGATTCAAGCTCCTCAGTGACACGCCCGTGGACTCCGCGGCCCTGGTGGCGGGAGACGTCGTCGTCGGCGACTACCGCGACCTGGGGACGCTGCGCGCGTTCGCGGCGGGCTGCGACGTGATCACCTTCGACCACGAGCACGTACCCACCGAGCACCTGCGGGCCCTGGAGGCCGACGGCATCGCCGTCCGCCCGGGGCCGGACGCCCTGGTGCACGCCCAGGACAAGGGCGTCATGCGGGCGAAGCTGGACTCCATCGGCGTGCCGTGCCCGCGGCACCGCATCGTGGCCGACCCGGCGGACGTGACGCGCTTCGCGGCGGAGGGCGCCGGTTACCCGGTGGTGCTCAAGACCGTGCGCGGCGGCTACGACGGCAAGGGCGTGTGGGTGGTCCGCGACGAGGCGGGCGCCGCCGAGCCGTTCCGGGCCGGGGTGCCGGTGCTCGCGGAGGAGAAGGTCGACTTCGCGCGGGAGCTGGCGGCGAACGTCGTGCGGTCCCCGCACGGGCAGGCGGTGGCCTACCCGGTGGTGGAGTCGATCCAGGTCGACGGCGTGTGCGACACCGTGATCGCGCCCGCCCCGGACCTGCCCGAGGCGCTGTCGGCGCAGGCGCAGCAACTGGCCCTGACCATCGCCAGGGAACTCGGTGTCGTCGGCCACCTGGCGGTCGAGCTGTTCGAGACCCGGGACGGCCGGATCCTGGTCAACGAGCTGGCGATGCGCCCGCACAACAGCGGCCACTGGACCCAGGACGGCGCCGTGACCTCGCAGTTCGCCAACCACCTGCGGGCGGTGCTGGACCTGCCGCTGGGCGACCCGCGCCCGCGGCAGCCGTGGACGGTGATGGCGAACGTCCTCGGCGGCGACTACCCCGACATGTACCAGGGCTATCTGCACTGCATGGCCCGGGACCCGCAGCTGAAGATCCACATGTACGGCAAGGACGTGAAGCCCGGCCGCAAGGTCGGTCACGTCAACACCTACGGCGCCGACCTGGCCGACGTGCGCGAGCGCGCCCGGCACGCCGCCGACTACCTGCGAGGGACGATCACCGAATGAGCAGCAGCCCCCTGGTCGGCATCGTGATGGGTTCCGACTCCGACTGGCCGGTCATGGAGGCCGCCGCCCAGGCACTCGACGAGTTCGAGGTGCGCTACGAGGTCGACGTCGTCTCCGCGCACCGCATGCCGCGCGAGATGGTCGCGTACGGCGAGCAAGCCGCCGGGCGCGGCCTCAAGGCGATCATCGCGGGCGCCGGCGGTGCCGCCCACCTGCCGGGCATGCTCGCCTCGGTGACGCCGCTTCCGGTGATCGGCGTGCCGGTGCCGCTGAAGTACCTGGACGGCATGGACTCGCTGCTGTCCATCGTCCAGATGCCGGCCGGGGTGCCGGTCGCCACGGTCTCGGTGGCCGGTGCGCGCAACGCGGGCCTGCTGGCGGTGCGGATGCTCGCCGCGCACGACACCGAACTGCTGGAGCGGATGCGGCACTTCCAGGAGGAGCTGAACCAGCAGGCGACCGACAAGGGCAAGCGCCTGCGTGCCAAGGTGGAGGGGGCGGCCGGCTTCGGGTTCGGAGGCAAGTAGATGAGCGCGGAGGACGAACTGCTCGCGCGGGCACGGGAACTGCTCGACGCCCATCCCGTCGTGGACGGGCACAACGACCTCCCCTGGCGGCTGCGCGAGCAGGTGCGCTACGACCTCGATCTGCGGGACATCGCCGCGGACCAGTCGGCGCACCTGCACACCGACCTCCCGCGGCTGCGGGCCGGGCGGGTCGGCGCCCAGTTCTGGTCGGTGTACGTGCGCAGCGGCCTGGCCGGCGGGGACGCCGTCGCCGCCGTGCTGGAGCAGATCGACTGCGTCCGGCGCCTGATCGGGCGCCACCCCGGCGACCTGCGGGCCGCGTTCACCGCCGACGACATGGAGTCCGCCCGCACCGAGGGCCGCATCGCCTCGCTGATGGGCGCCGAGGGCGGGCACTCCATCGCCAACTCCCTCGGTGTGCTGCGGACGTTGTACGCGCTGGGTGTGCGCTACATGACGCTCACCCACAACGACACCATCGACTGGGCGGACTCGGCCACCGACGCGCCCCGGCACGGCGGTCTGACCCCCTTCGGCGAGGAGGTCGTCCGCGAGATGAACCGCCTCGGCATGCTCGTCGACCTCTCGCACGTCTCGCCCGACACGATGCGCGCAGCACTGCGGGCGTCGCGGGCACCGGTGCTGTTCTCGCACTCCTCCGCGCGGGCGGTCTGCGACCACGTGCGCAACGTGCCCGACGACGTCCTGGAGCGCCTGCCCGGCAACGGCGGGGTCGCCATGGCGACCTTCGTGCCGCAGTTCGTGCTGCCCGCAGCCGCCGAGTGGATCGTCGGAGCCAACGCCGAGATGACCGCGCACGGTCTGCACCCGCTGGACCAGACGCCGCAGGCGCTGGCGGTCCAGCGGGCCTACGAGCAGGCCAACCCCCGGCCGGTCGCGACCATCGGCACCGTCGCCGACCACCTGGACCACATGCGTGAGGCCGCCGGTGCCGACCACATCGGGCTCGGCGGCGACTACGACGGCGTCTCCTACCTGCCCGAGGGCCTGGGCGACGTGTCCGGCTACCCGCGGCTCTTCGCCGAACTGCTGCGCCGCGGCTGGTCGCGGGAGGACCTGGCGAAGCTGGCGTGGCGGAACGCGGTGCGCGTCCTGCGGGACGCGGAGTCGGTGGCGGCGGACCTGCGGGACGAGCGGCCGTCCAACGCCTCCATCGAGGAACTGGACGCCTCCGCCGCCCACGACGGGGAATGACCACCGGACCTGACGGATGGTCAGGCAGGCGGGGGCGCACGAAAACCGACGCACCGTGGGATGCGCCGGGACAGCAGCGGTGGAGGCCGGGGGACCGGCTACGCGGGAGCCGCGACCTCGGCCCAGACCGTCTTGCCGGGCTGCCCGTCCATGCCGCGCAGCACACCCCAGTCCAGGCAGAGCCGCTGCACGATGAACATGCCGTGCCCGCCCGGCCGGCCGGCGCGGTGCGGGGTCCGCGGGGCGGGGTCGCCCACGCCGCCGTCGGCGACCTCCAGACGGAGCGACTTGGGCTGCCGGTGCAGCCGCAGTTCCTCGGGGCCGCCCGCGTGCAGGCAGGCATTCGTCACCAGCTCGGAGACGACCAGCAGGACGTCCTCGGCGGCGGCCCGCCGGTCCGCGGAGTCGGCCGGGAGCCAGCCCCAGTCGTTCAGTGCCTGCCGCGTGAAGTCACGTGCCATGGGCACGGCACCCGCGACACCCGACAGATGGAGCCTGCGCACCTGGGCCTCCCCCGGTCCGGAGGGCAGCGCGTCCGCGCCGCCCGGGTCGCGGTCGTCCGCCGCAGGGGGCCGCGTGGTGCTCATCAGCGCCTCCACTCACCGATGTCCGCCAGTGTCAGATGTGATCCCGAGGTGTCTCCTGCCCTGCCCTCCCCGCGGGACACATCCCGATTGCCGGACGATCAGGGCACACCTCACGGGCCCCGCGCGGGGCCCGCCGGAGGATCACTCCTTGAGCGCGTCGTCCAGCGTGTCGTGCACGGTGAACACGGCCTCGGCACCGGTGATCGAGAAGACCTTGGCCACGGCCGGCCGCATCCCCGCCAGGTGGACGGAACCTCCGGCCGCCTCCGCCTTCAGACGGGCGCCGAGCAGGACGTTCAGTCCGGTGGAGTCGCAGAACTCCAGACCGGTGCAGTCCACGACGAGCGTGCTGTGACCGTCCTCGACGAGCTGGTCCAGCGGCTCCCGCAGCAGGTCTGCCGTGTGGTGATCGAGCTCACCGGTGGGCGCGACGACCGCGCTCGTGCCCGAGCGGCTCACAGCGACACGCAGCCGGTCACGGCCGGTCGTCCCGACCATCTCGCGGTCCATGCGCACTCCTCCCGGATGAATCGGCCATGCGCATCTCGCACCCTACGCGCTTTCCTGACCTCGGTGGTAGTCGCTCCGGGAGACCCGCGGCCCCTGCCGGGACCGCGCCAGGACCGGACCGGTCCGAGTTGCAATATCCGCGCCAAACGGGGTAGGCGTGGAGTGTGGGCTGAATTCCTGGTTCCGCATGCCCCCGTCACCGCACCGAGGGAGGAGAGCATGGCATCCCGGCTCGACGCGCGCGACGCGTCGGCGACTACGGAGACCACCGTTCACAAGGAGTACGGGACCCCGGAGGGCCTGGAGGACCTGCCGGAGATCCCGCCTTACGACGAGGTGGGGCCGGTGGACGCACGGGCGCTGTCCAAAACGCTCTTCCAGCGGCTGGAGACGCTGGAGGAGGGCACCCACGAGTACAGCTATGTGCGCAACACCCTGGTCGAGCTCAATCTCGCCCTGGTGAAGTTCGCGGCGTCCCGGTTCCGCTCCCGCAGCGAACCGGTCGAGGACATCGTCCAGGTCGGCACGATCGGGCTGATCAAGGCCATCGACCGCTTCGAGATGAGCCGCGGCGTCGAGTTCCCCACCTTCGCCATGCCGACGATCATCGGTGAGATCAAGCGGTTCTTCCGCGACACCTCCTGGTCCGTGCGCGTCCCGCGCCGGCTGCAGGAACTCCGCCTGGACCTGGCCAAGGCCGGTGACGAGCTGGCCCAGAAGCTGGACCGCGCGCCCACCGTGGCGGAACTCGCCGAGCGGCTTCAGATCAGCGAGACCGAGGTCGTCGAGGGCATGAGCGCCAGCAACGCGTACACCGCGAGCTCGCTGGACGCCCAGCCCGAGGAGGACGACTCCGAGGGCGCGCTCGCCGACCGGATCGGCTACGAGGACCACGGTCTGGAGGGGATCGAGTACGTGGAGTCCCTCAAGCCGCTGATCGCCGAGCTCCCCTACCGCGACCGGCAGATCCTGTCGCTGCGCTTCGTGGGCAACATGACACAGTCCGAGATCGGCCAGGAGCTGGGCATCTCGCAGATGCACGTGTCCCGGCTGCTGACCCGCACCCTCGGACGGCTCAGGCGCGGCCTCCTCGTAGAGGACTGACCCCCTCCGCCTCTCCCCTCCGAAACGGCCCCCGCCCCTCTCACCAGGCGCGGGGGCCGTTCTGCGCCATGACCGCCGGTAGGGCTTCAGCGCGGCCTTTGCGCCCGCCCGGACCGCCCTCACACCCCCCACCGGGGATCAGGCGCATGACGAAACGGAGGGGGCGGGGTCGCAGGGGTGGCGTTCTGGACACTGGAGCATATTTGGGTGCGTGACCCGGGGTGCTCAACGAAAAGCGCCTGAGGCACCTAAATGTGCTGTCCAGAATGGCAGCCCCGGAGGCCCCGAACCCGGCCCCCCAACAACGCGCGTCGGGGCGCGTGACCTCGCCGGGCACACGGGCGGGAGGGCGGGGGAAAAACCCGGTGCAGCGGAGCGCAGCGCTACGCCGGGACCCGCACCCCCCGCCGCCACACGCCGGCCACCAGCGGCACCCCGGGCCGGTAGGCCAGGTGCACGTGCGAGGGCGCGTCCAGCAGCACCAAGTCCGCCCGCGCCCCCGGTGCCAGGTGCCCGACGTCCTCGCGCCGCAGCGCCCGCGCCCCGCCCCACGTGGCCGCCCGCACCGCCTCGTCCGGGGTCATCCGCATGTCGCGCACGGCCACGGCCACGCAGAAGGGCATCGAGCTGGTGAAGGAGGAGCCGGGGTTGCAGTCCGTGGACAACGCGACCGTGACGCCCGCGTCGATCAGCCGCCGCGCGTCGGGATAGACCGCGCGGGTGGAGAACTCGGCGCCTGGCAGCAGCGTGGCCACCGTGCGGCCGCTCGCCAGGGCATCGACGTCGGCGTCGGTGAGGTGCGTGCAGTGGTCCGCCGAGGCGGCGTCCAGCTCCACGGCGAGCTGCACACCGGGGCCGTGGCCGAGCTGGTTGGCGTGGACGCGCGGGACCAGGCCGCGGGCGGCGCCGGCGGTGAGGATCGCGCGGGCCTGGTCGCCGTCGAAGGCGCCGCGCTCGCAGAAGACGTCGACCCAGCGGGCGTACGGGGCGCAGGCGTCGAGCATCGGGCCGGTGACGAGGTCGACGTAGCCGGCGGGGTCGTCGGCGTACTCGGGGGCGACGATGTGCGCGCCGAGGTAGGTGACCTCGTCGGCGTGCGCGCCCGCGATCCGCAGTCCGCGGGCCTCGTCGTGCGGGGTGAGGCCGTAGCCGGACTTGGTCTCGATGGTCGTGGTGCCCTGGCGCAGCGCCTCGGCGACGTAGCGGGCGACGTTGGCGTGCAGTTCCTCGTCGCTCGCGGCCCGGGTGGCGGCGACGGTGGTGCGGATGCCGCCCGCGGTGTAGGCCTGGCCGGACATGCGGGCGTTGAACTCGCGGGTGCGGTCGCCGGCGAAGACCAGGTGGGAGTGGGAGTCGACGAAGCCGGGGACGACCGCCCGTCCCGCCGCGTCGTACGCCTCGTCGGCGGCGGGCGCCTGCGCGCTGGGGCCGACCCAGGCGACGTGCTCCCCGTCGATGACGACGGCGGCGTCCTCCAGCAGGCCGAGCGGGCCCTCGCCGAGTGCCGGGTCGTTGGTGACCAGGCTGCCGATGCCGGTGATGACACTGCTGCTCATGAGGGGTTTCCTTCTGCGGCGGAGACTTCGGCGATCGCGGCGGCGAGCGCCCCGCCCACGTCGCGCACGAACTGGTGGGCCCCGTCGCGCACGATGTGGCGCCCGCCGACCACGGTGTGCCGGACATCGGCGTTGGTGGCGGCGAAGACCGCCGTCTCCACGCCCAGCCGGGGCGGCGGTCCCGCGGTGCGGACGGAGTCCAGCGCGACGGTGGTGAAGTCGGCGAGGGCGCCCGGCTCCAGCCGGCCGCCGTCCGCCCAGCCGAGCGAGGCGTGGCCGTCGGCGGTGGCGGCGCCCAGCAGGGCGGCGGCCGTCCAGTGGCCGCGGGTGCGGGTGCGCAGGCGCTCGTCGAGCTCCATCGCGCGCGCCTCCTCGAACAGGTCGATCACCGCATGGCTGTCGCTGCCCAGGCTGAGCGGGCTGCCCGCCTCCTGGAGCGCCCGGGCGGGGCCGATGCCGTCGGCGAGGTCGCGTTCGGTCGTGGGGCACATGCAGATCGTCGTGGCGGAGCCGCCGAGCAGTGCGATGTCCTCGTCGGTGAGGTGCGTGGCGTGCACGGCCGAGGTGCGCGGGCCGAGCACGCCGTGGTCGGCGAGCAGCCGTGTGGGGGTGACGCCGTGCGCGGCCAGGCAGGCCTCGTTCTCCGCGGGCTGCTCCGACAGGTGCACGTGCAACGGGGCCTGCCGGTCCCGCGCCCAGCGCACGACGGTGCCCAGCTCCCCGGCGGGAACGGCCCGCACCGAGTGCACGGCGGCGCCGATCCGCACCTGCGGGCCGTCGCGCAGCACGGCGGCGCGCTCGGCCCAGGACTCGGCGTCGCCGTCGCTGAACCGCAGTTGGTGCGGCTCGGGGGCGGCGCCGAAGCCCGAGGAGAGGTAGACGGTGTCCAGCAGCGTGATGCGGATGCCGGCCTCGTGAGCGGCGGCGATCAGGGCCTGACCCATCGCGTTGGGGTCGGCGTAGGGGGCGCCGCCGGGCCGGTGGTGCACGTAGTGGAACTCGCCGACGCAGGTGATGCCGGCCAGCGCCATCTCCGCGTACGCGGCCTTGGCGAGGGCGAAGTAGTTCTCGGGCGTGAGCCGCCCGGCGACGCCGTACATCACCTCGCGCCAGGTCCAGAACGTGCCGGCGCCCGCCTGCACGGTGCCGCGCAGCGCCCTGTGGAATGCGTGGCTGTGGGCGTTGGCCAGGCCCGGCAGGGTCAGCCCGCGCAGCGTGACCGCGCCCACCGGCGGGGCCGGGACACCGGTGCGCAGCGCGGCGATCCGGCCGTCGGCGGTGGCCTCCACGACCACGCCCGCCCGGACCCGGCCGCCGGTCCAGGCGTACTCGGCCCAGTAGCTCTGCGGGGTCAGTGACACGCCAGGCCCTCCAGTACGTCGGCGAGTGCGGTCACCCCGGCCGTGCAGTCGTCCTCGGCCGCGGTCTCCGCCGGGGAGTGCGAGACCCCTGTGGGGTTCCGTACGAACAGCATGGCGGTCGGGACCGCCTCGGAGAGGATGCCGGCGTCGTGTCCCGCGCCGGTCGGAAGCACGGGGGCGCCACCGAGCAGCTTGGCGAGTGCGTCGCGCAGGCCGTGGGCGAACTCCACGACCGGGGTGAACGACTCGCGGGTCACGCCGACGGCGACGCCGTCCCGCCCGCCCCGCTCCACCGCGGCCCGCTCGATCTCGGCGACGAGTGCGGCGAGGGTCGCCTCGTCGGCCGCGCGGGAGTCCAGCCAGCCGCGGACCAGGGAGGCGATGGCGTTGACGCCGTTGGGTTCGACGCCGACCTTGCCGAAGGTGGCCAGGGCCCCGGCGGACCGGGCCTGTTCGCGGGCCGCGAGCACGGTGGCGGCGTACGTCAGCATCGGGTCGTGGCGGTCGTCCAGGCGGGTGGTGCCCGCGTGGTTGGCCTCGCCGTGGAAGTCGAACCGCCAGCGGCCGTGCGGCCAGATCGCGGAGGCGACGCCGACCGCGTGCGGGGTGTCGGCGAGGAAGCGGCCCTGCTCGACGTGGAGTTCGACGAACGCGCCGATCCGGGCGAGGCGTTCGGGGTCCGGGCCGATCGCCTCGGGGTCGTGCCCGGCGCGTTCCATGGCCTGCGCGAGGGTGACACCGTCGCCGTCGCGCAGCTGCCGGGCCTTGTCGGGGGTGAGCTGCCCGGCGGTGAGCCGGGAGCCGACACAGGCCAGTCCGAAGCGGGCGCCCTCCTCGTCGCCGAAGTTGACGATCGCCAGGGGCTTGTCCGGGCGGGCGCCGCGGGCGCGCAGCTCGTCCAGCGCCGCGAAGGACGACACGATGCCGAGCGGGCCGTCGAAGGCGCCGCCGTCCGGCACCGAGTCCAGGTGCGAACCCGTGACGACGGCGTCCCCGGCAGTGGGATCGCCGAGCCAGGCCCACTGGTTGCCGTTGCGGTCCAGCTCGTACGCCAGGCCCCGGCTCTCGGCCTGCGCCCGGAACCAGGCGCGGCAGTCGGTGTCCGCGCCGGTCCAGGCGTGGCGGCGGTAGCCGCCGGAGCCGGAGTCGCGGCCGATCGGCCGCAACTCCGCCCACATCTCGTGGAACGAGGAGGTCACGCGGTTCCGTCCTCGCGCATCGGGACGCGCACCCCGCGCTCGGCCGCGACCTCCTCGGCGCGGTCGTAGCCCGCGTCGACGTGCCGGATGACGCCCATGCCGGGGTCGTTGGTGAGCACGCGGCGGATCTTCTCGCCCGCGAGCTTGGTGCCGTCGGCGACGGTGACCTGGCCGGCGTGGATCGAGCGGCCGATGCCGACGCCGCCGCCGTGGTGGATGGAGACCCAGGAGGCGCCGGAGGCGACGTTGACCATGGCGTTGAGCAGCGGCCAGTCGGCGATGGCGTCGGAGCCGTCGAGCATGGCCTCGGTCTCGCGGTACGGGGAGGCCACCGAGCCCGCGTCGAGGTGGTCGCGGCCGATGACCACCGGGGCGGCCAGGGTGCCGTCGGCGACCATCTCGTTGAAGCGCTCACCGGCCTTGTCGCGTTCGCCGTAACCGAGCCAGCAGATGCGCGCCGGCAGGCCCTGGAAGTGGACGCGCTCACCGGCCATCTTGATCCAGCGGGCCAGGGACTCGTTCTCCGGGAAGAGCTCCAGGATCGCCTTGTCGGTCTTGGCGATGTCGGCCGGGTCGCCGGACAGCGCCGCCCACCGGAAGGGGCCCTTGCCCTCGCAGAACAGCGGCCGGATGTAGGCGGGGACGAAGCCGGGGAAGGCGAACGCCCGGTCGTAGCCCGCGAGCTGGGCCTCGCCGCGGATGGAGTTGCCGTAGTCGAAGACCTCGGCGCCGGCGTCCATGAAACCGACCATCGCCTCGACGTGCTTGGCCATCGCCTCGCGGGCCCGCTGGGTGAACTCGGCGGGCTTCTCGGCCGCGTAGGAGGCCATGTCCGCGAAGTCGACGCCGATCGGCAGGTACGCCAGCGGGTCGTGCGCGGAGGTCTGGTCGGTGACGATGTCGATGGGCGCGTCCATCGACAGCAGCTGCGGCACGAGTTCGGCGGCGTTGCCCAGCACGCCGATGCTGAGCGCCTTGCGCCGGTCGCGGGCCTCGGTGGCCAGGGCGAGGGCGTGCTCCAGGGAGTCGGCCTTCACGTCCAGGTAGCGGTGCTCGATACGGCGCTCGATGGCGCGCGGGTCGACGTCGATGCAGATGACGACGCCGCCGTTCATGGTGACGGCGAGCGGCTGGGCGCCGCCCATGCCGCCGAGCCCGGCGGTGAGGGTGATGGTGCCCGCGAGGCTGCCACCGAACTTCTTCTCGGCGACAGCGGCGAAGGTCTCGTACGTGCCCTGGAGGATGCCCTGGGTGCCGATGTAGATCCACGAACCGGCCGTCATCTGGCCGTACATGGTCAGGCCCAGCGCCTCCAGGCGGCGGAACTCCTCCCAGGTGGCCCAGTCGCCGACCAGGTTGGAGTTGGCGATGAGCACACGCGGCGCCCACTCGTGGGTCTGCATCACGCCGACCGGGCGGCCGGACTGGACGAGCATCGTCTCGTCCTGCTTCAGCCCCTGGAGGGTGCGGACCATCGCGTCGAAGGAGCGCCAGTCGCGGGCGGCCTTGCCGGTGCCGCCGTACACGACGAGCTTCTCGGGGTGCTCGGCGACCTCGGGGTCGAGGTTGTTCTGCAGCATGCGCAGCGCGGCTTCCTGCTGCCAGCCCTGTGCGGTGAGCGCGCTTCCGCGCGGTGCGCGCACGGTCCTCGGTCCGCTGCCGGTTGCGGTCATGCCCCTGCCTCCTCGCGACTGGATTGAATCATTCACATCCTTGCCTGGTGAATAGCCCCAGTCAACCGGGTCTCTTCCCCTGAGGGAATTGTCCGCCCGCGCCACCATGGAGGCATGAGCCGACGGGGGAACGTCCTGCGCGCCGCCGTGGAACACGGACTGGTCGGACCGGAGCAGCCGCTGGCCGGCCTGCTGGACCTGGACGGGATCCGCGCCTCCGCCGCGGCCCTGCGGGAGGCATTCGCCACGCCCGGCACCGAGGTCACGCACACCTTCGCCGTCAAGGCCGCCTCACTCGTACCGGTACTGCGGCTGCTGGCGGAGGAGGGCATCGGGGCCGAGGTCGCCAGCCCCGGCGAACTCGCCCTCGCCCGGGCGGCGGGCGTCCCCGCGGACCGCACCGTCCTGGACTCCCCCGCCAAGACACCCGCCGAACTCGCCGAGGCCCTCGCCCTCGGTATCGCCGTCAACGCCGACAACTTCCAGGAACTCGCCCGGCTGGACCGGCTCGTACGGCCCGGAACGGCCACCCCCCTGGGACTGCGCGTCAACCCGCAGGTCGGCGGCGGCAGCATCGGCGCGATGAGCACCGCGACCGCCACCTCGAAGTTCGGCGTCGCCCTGCGCGACGAGGGCGCCGCCGACCAGGTCGTCCAGGCCTTCCTCGACCGCCCCTGGCTGACCCGCCTCCACACCCACACCGGCTCCCAGGGCGTCCCCCTGGAACGCATGGCGGCCGGCGTCCGCGCCACGTACGAACTCGCCGAGCGCGTCAACCGCGCGGCCGGACGGCAGCAGGTCCGCGTCATCGACATCGGCGGCGGCCTGCCGGTCGACTTCACCACCGACGAGGTACGGCCCACCTTCGCCGAGTACGCCGGGATGCTGCGAGCCGCCGTCCCCGGGCTCTTCGACGGGCGCTACGGGCTCGTCACCGAGTTCGGCCGCTCGCTGCTGGCCCGGCACGGCACGGTCCTCGCGCGGGTCGAGTACACCAAGTCCGCGGGCGGCCGGGCCATCGCGGTCACCCACGCCGGCGTGCAGGTCGCCACCCGCACCGTCTTCGCCCCGCAGTCCTGGCCGCTGCGGGTACTGGCGCTCGACGGCAAGGGCGTCGCGAAGCGGGGTGAGCCCGTCCTCCAGGACATCGCCGGCCCCTGCTGCTTCGCGGGCGACCTCGTCGCCTCCGCACGCGCCCTCCCCCTGCTGGAGGAGGGCGATTTCGTCGCCCTCCTCGACACCGGCGCCTACTACTTCTCCACCCACTTCGCCTACAACTCCCTCCCCCGCCCCGCCGTCCACGGCCACACCGGCGACCCCCCGCACTTCCGCACCCTGCGCCGCGCCCAGACCCTCGCGGAACTCGTCGCGGAGTCCGGCGGCTGAGCGGCGGCGCGGGGCGCCGCACGACCGGGCCGACCCCGGCCACGTTCCCCTCGCCCCCACCGAACTCGCGCCTGCGGCGCCCGGCCAGCGGGCCGCAGCCGCGCCACGCGGAACGCCACCGCGGCCGAGCCCGACCCGGCTCGGACGGCTGCGCCCGGGCCGAAGCCGCCGCACGCCCGCCGGCATCGCCCGGTCGACGTCGCGCAACTGCGCCGCTGGGCACGGCCCCGGGGAACACCGCCGTGGCCTGGCGGGTCGGCTGAGCGCCGGAACTGCACGAGCGCGGGACGAGCCCGACCCGGACCGCCGCACGACCACGGCTGCGCGCGCGCCGGCCCCGAGCCGCACGCAACACCACAGGGCCCGAAGCGGGCGCGGGGCCGGACGACCGCACCAGGGCACCCCGGGCCGAAGCCTCCACACACACCCGGCAACCCCGCCACGACCGCACCGCACCGCACCAGCGCCTGCCTCTCGGACTGCCGCACCACAGGGCCCTCCGCCACCCGTCAACGACTCCCCGTCCGCACCGAACTCGTGCCCGCGCCCCGCGCCCCGCGCCACCAGGGCCGGGGACGCACACGAACTGGACGACCAGATCGACACGACGGGCGGACTGCGCCTGCGCCGCCCAAGCGGGCGCGGGGCCGGACGACCGCACCAGGGCACCCCGGGCCGAAGCCTCCGCACACACCCGGCAACCCCGCCACGGCATCGCCCGGCCAACGGACGACAGCCGAGCCGCACAGACCCCGCGGAGCGATGCCGGGGCCGAACCGCCCAGGCGTCCGGCGGCAGCACTCACACCTGTACGGCCAGGTCGACGGCCGACGGCTGAGCCGCACAGGATGCCGCACCATGGGGCCCTCCGGGCCGAACGCCCGCCCACCCGGCCGGACGGCGCGTGCCGCCGCACCCCCACGGCGCACCGGGCCGAACCGCCCGCGCGGTCGGCGACGTCACCCTGCCCAAGGCGACCCGGCGATCGTTGCGAAGGCCCGCACAGCAGGCCGCACGGAAGGCGCGGCCCCCGCGGCCGAATCAGCGGCCGAAGGCAACGCCCGCCCGCACGGGACGCGCGCCCCCGCGGCAAGAGCCGGTCAGCGGCGGGTGCCGCCGGGGGCGGCGTCGCCGGCGGCCGGGCCGGTGGTCTCGTAGGACGGGACGGACGGCGCGGCGGGGCCGCGGCCCGCGTGCTCGGGGCGGACCCAGACCAGTTCGTCGTGCGCGCGCTCCCAGCGGCCTATGCCGACCGCCTTGGCCCACAGGCCCGCGCCGAGGCCGGCGAGCAGCATGCCGCCCGCCGCCGGGACTGCGGCGCTGGACGCGAGGGCGACGGCGAAGGCGCCCAGCAGCCACCAGCGGCGGGAGCGCGCCCAGCCGCGGGCCGTGACGCGGCGGTCCTGGAGGAACACGGACCTCGGGGCCCGCTCCGCCCGCCCGGCCAGGGCCGCGTACCGGCGGCGCCGGACGAGGAAGGCGGCGAAGGCGGCCACGACGAACAGGACGGCGCCGCCGAGGACGCCGATGCGCCGCCCGGTCAGGCCGGGGACGAAGACCCCGGTGCCCGCCGCGACGACCCCGAGCCACCACAGCCAGCGTGCTTCCGTCCGCACCAGGACCGCGACCCTTGCCAGCACATACGTTCCGCGCACCACGTCCTGCCCCTCCCTCGCGCTCCGTCACATGTCGAGGGGGGAGATTACTCGGCGAACTTCAAGATTCCGTGAGGAGAACGGGAGCCTTTTCCGGGGCCGCCGTCATTCCGCGAACAGCCCCGCGGCCGCCGCCTTCGCGTCGAACTCCTCCAACCGCGCCTGGGCGTCGGGCAGCCCGTCGCACATGGCCTCCAGCAGCACCCGCCCGAGCAGCATCGGTGCGCACGCGGTGTCGAAGGCGAGGCCGGTGCCGACCGCCGCCGGGAGCAGGATGTCGGAGTGCGCGGCGACCGGCGCGAACGCGCTGTCGGCCACGGTCACGACGGTGAGCCCCGCCCCGCGGGCGTACGCCAGCGCCTCGACGACCTCGCGCGGGTGCCGCGGCAGGGCGAAGCACAGCAGCGCGCTCGCCCCGGCCAGCACCGCCGCGTCGACGCGGTCGGCGAGCATGCTGCCGCCCTCGTCGAGCAGGCGCACGTCGGGGTGGACCTTGCCCGCGAAGTAGCCGAAGCCGCGGGCCTGGGCGGCGGCCGCGCGCAGGCCGAGCACGAGCAGCGGCCGCGATCCGGCCAGCAGCGCGCCGGCCCGGGCGACGGGCGCCGGGTCGGCGAGGAGGGCCGCGAGGTGCCGCAGGTTCTCGATCTCGGCCTGGACGGCCTCCTGGTACTCGTTGTACGTGTCGCCCGCCGGCCGGCCCTCGGGCACCGCGGCGGGGACGACCTCCCGCAGGTGGCGGCGGAGCGCCGGGTAGCCGTCGAAGCCGAGGGCGACGGCGAAGCGGGTCACGGAGGGCTGGCTGACGCCGGCGAGTTCGGCGACCTCGACGCTGGACAGGAAGGGCGCGTCGGCGGCGCGCCGCACCAGGCAGTGGGCGATGCGGCGCTGGGTGGGCGTGAGGCGGTGGGCCTCGAACAGCTTCATCAGGCGCGCCGACGCGGTGTCGTTGTCCGTCGACATCTGGCTCTCCCCGTCCGTTCCCGCTCCTCCGGCAAGCGTGCCATGCCGTGCGGCCCGCGCACCTACGCGGGCGGCAGCAGCTTCTTCTGGGGCTTGCCCATCGCGTTGCGCGGCAGTTCGGCCAGGAAACGCACTTTGCGGGGGCGCTTGTGGACCGACAGGTGCCCGGCGACGAAGTCGATCAGCTCCCGCTCGGTCACCCCGTCGGCGACGACGTACGCGACGATCTCCTGGCCGAGGTCCGCGTGCGGGGCGCCGACCACCGCCGCCTCCCGCACCGCGGGGTGGTCCAGCAGCGCGTTCTCGACCTCGCCCGCGCCGATGCGGTAGCCGCCGGACTTGATCAGGTCGGTGGAGGCCCGGCCGACGATGCGGTGCATGCCGTCGGGGTCGACCGCCGCGATGTCGCCGGTGCGGAACCAGCCGTCCTCGGTGTAGGAGGCGGTGGTGGCCTCCGGGCGTCCGAGGTAGCCGTCGAAGAGCGTCGGCCCGGTGAGTTGCAGTTCCCCGATCTCCTCGCCGGGCTGGGCCGCGATCCGGGTGCGGATGCCGGGCAGGGGGAGGCCGACGGACCCGGGCCGCCGCTCGCCGGAGGCGCGGGTGCTCACCGTGATCAGGGTCTCCGTCATGCCGTAGCGCTCGACGGGCCGCTGCCCGGTCAGCGCCTCCAGGTCCCGGAAGACCGGCGCGGGCAGCGGCGCGCTGCCGGACACCAGCAGCCGGGCGCCGGCGAGCGCCTTGGCCGCCTCCGGTTCGGCGGCCACGCGGCCCCAGACGGTGGGGACGCCGAAGTACAGGCTGCCGCCCGCCTCCGCGTACGCCTGCGGGGTCGGGCGCCCGGTGTGGACCAGGCGGCTGCCGGTGCGCAGGGCGCCGAGGACGCCGAGCACCAGGCCGTGCACGTGGAACAGCGGCAGGCCGTGGACGAGGGTGTCCTGCGCGGTCCACTCCCACGCCCCGGCGAGCGCGTCCAGGTCGGCGGCGATCGCGCGGCGCGGTACAAGGACGCCCTTGGGGGCCCCGGTGGTGCCGGAGGTGTAGAGCACGAGGGCGGTGGTGTCCGGTCCCGGCTCGGGGCCGTCGAAGGCGGCGCTCTCCGCGAGGTCGACCGGGGGTGCCTCGACCGCCCCGGAGTCGCCAAGGATGTGCCCGCGCTCGGCCGGGCCCGCGTCGGGCGGCACCGGCACCACCGGCACTCCCGCGAGCAGCCCGCCGACGACCGCGACGACCGTCTCCAGGGTCGCGGTGGCGTGCACGGCCACCGCGGGCGCCCCCGCGATCCGCCGTGCCACGGCCCCGGCCGCGGCCAGCAGCCCTTCGCGGGAGCTGGCCGCCCCCGCGACGACGAGTGCGTCGGGGCGGTCGCCGTGGTCGCCGTACAGCGCGGTCAGCAGGGGCCTGGGTGCGGTCACGGCACGACCCTACTGGGGAGGGGGGAGCGCCCCTGAGGGAGTTCGGGGGTTTCCCCCAGTGCCCCGGCGCGCCGGTGTCCGTACGGTGGCGTCATGGACGCCCGCGACCCAGAGCTCAAAAAGGAATTCGCCGCCACCCTTCAGGCGCGCAAGGACCTCGGTGAGGAGTACGAGTCGGCGCTCGTCGACTCCTTCCTGGAGAAGATCGACCAGCGCATCGACGCCCAGGTCGAACGGCGCGTGCGCCGCGAACTGGCCGAGCACCAGACGGCGTTCGCCCGCGCCGGCCGCCAGGTCGGGCCGAACGGCGACGAGGGCCGCAGCCGGTTCGGCGCGCGCTACGGCTTCGCCGGCTTCTCCCTCATCATGGCCATCCCGCTCTCCGCGATCGGCGCGAACGAGCACCTGCCCGGGCTGCTCATCGCCTGGGCCGGGATCGTGGGCGTGAACGTCGCCCAGTCGATGGGGTTCCTGTTCGCCGAGCGCGAGCAGGACCGGCGCGCCCGCCGCAGGAACCCGGACGCCTGGGAGGACTGACCCCGAGGAGCGTCAGCGCGCGAACAACGCCACGACCCGCTCCGCCACCGCCTTGCCACGGGCCGCCGCGAACCGCTGCGGCCCGCCCGCCTGGCGACGAGGTCGTGGGCGTGAACGCCGCCCAGTTCGCCGAGCGCGAGCAGGACCGGCGCGCCCGCCGCAGGAACCCGGACGCCTGGGAGGACTGACCCCGAGGAGCGTCAGCGCGCGAACAGCGCCACGACCCGCTCCGCCACCGCCTTGCCACGGGCCGCCGCGAACTGCTGCGGCCCGCCCGCCATACGGAACGGCAGCCCGTCCGCGGACAGCACGGTGCCGCCCGCCTCGGCGACGAGGAGCACGCCCGGGGAGTGGTCCCACGGGTTGTCGTAGGCGTACGTGGCCGCGTCGAGCCGGCCCAGGGCCACGTCGAGGTAGTCGCAGCCGGCGGAACCGCTCGCGCAGGGCTTGATCCCCTGCGCGGGGCCGAGGTCGTACAGGGCGCGGTGCTGGCCGGGGGTGAGGTTCGCCGGGCGGGCCCCGGCCACCAGCAGCACCTCGTCCGGTGCGCCGGGGGCGGCCGGCAGCCGCAGCGGGCGCCCGCCGGACCACGCGCCCTCGCCGCGCCGCGCGGTGGCGAGGACACCGTCCACGGGCCGGTAGACCCAGCACGCCAGCAGCTCGCCGCGGGCGGCGAGCGCGACCTGGGTGACGAAGGAGGTGTCGCCGCGGACGAAGTTGGAGGTGCCGTCGACCGGGTCGACGATCCAGACCGGGGCCTCGCCCAGCCAGGCGTCCAGCAGCCCCGGGTCGCCGTGCACGGCTTCCTCGCCGATCACCGCGGAGCCGGGGAGCAGGTCGGTGAGGATCCGCGTGAGGCGTTCCTCGACCCGGCGGTCGGCGACCGTGACCAGGTCCCGCGGCCCCTTCTTCTCGCTGATGTCGCCCGCGGCGAGTCTCCCGAAGCGGGAGAGCGCCTCCTCGTCGGCGACGGCGCGGACGGATTCCTCGACGGCGGCGAACACGTGTGCGTTGATCACGCGGTCTCTTTACCAGAAGAGCGGCCCGCGTCGTGACGCGGGCCGCTCCTGGACGCCTTGCGCGGGGACCGCCGCACCCCCGGTCGCCCGGGGGGCGGGACGACGGCGGTCCCCGCGAGGGACGCGGGCCGGATCAGGGCCTGGCCGCACGTCCTGGGGTCACCAGGGAGGTCCGGGAGCCGCTCCGGAGGTCCTTGGCGCCACATCCACGCCGCCGGCGGGCCGTCCGGGGGCTTCCCGTCCGTCCTGCCGACATCCACCAATGTGCCGGAGCCGTGTTAAGACCGTGCTGCGCGGACGTGACGCGGATGTACCACTTCTGCGAAACCCTCGCCGCTCCCGCGGAAGGCCCCCGCGATGCGGCTACTTGGCGGTCCCGGCGAGGAACGCCAGCAGGTCCTGCCTGCTCACGACGCCCGTGGGCTTGCCCTCGACCAGGACGACGGCCGCGTCGGCGGTGCCGAGGACGGCCATCAGGTCGGCGACCGGCTCGCCCGAGCCGACCTGCGGCAGCGGCGCGCACATGTGCCGCTCCAGCGGGTCCTCGAGGGTGGCGCGCCCGGTGAACAGCGCGTCCAGCAGCTCGCGCTCCACGACGGAGCCGATGACCTCGGCGGCCATGACGTCGGGGTGGCCGGCGCCCGGCTTGACGATCGGCATCTGCGAGACGCCGTACTCGCGCAGCACCTCGATGGCCTGGCCGACGGTCTCCTCGGGGTGCATGTGCACCAGGTGCGGCAGGCCGCCGTCCTTGCGGTCCAGGACGTCGGCGACGCGGGCCTGGCCGCTGCCCTCCTCCAGGAAGCCGTAGTCGGCCATCCACTCGTCGTTGAAGATCTTCGACAGGTAGCCGCGGCCGGAGTCCGGCAGCAGCACGACGACCACGTCGTCCGGGCCGAGGCGCTCGGCGACGCGCAGCGCCGCGACGACCGCCATGCCGCAGGAGCCGCCGACCAGCAGGCCCTCCTCCTTGGCCAGGCGCCGGGTCATCTGGAAGGCGTCCTTGTCGGAGACGGCCACGATCTCGTCGGCGACGGTGCGGTCGTACGCGGTGGGCCAGAAGTCCTCGCCGACGCCCTCGATCAGGTACGGGCGGCCGCTGCCGCCGCTGTAGACGGAGCCCTCGGGGTCGGCGCCGACGACCTTGACCGCGCCGTCGGAGGCGTCCTTGAGGTAGCGGCCGGTGCCGGAGATGGTGCCGCCGGTGCCGACGCCCGCCACGAAGTGCGTGATCCGGCCCTCGGTCTGCTCCCACAGCTCGGGGCCGGTGGAGTGGTAGTGCGAGGCCGGGTTGTTGGGGTTGCTGTACTGGTCCGGCTTCCAGGCGTTCGGGATCTCACGGACCAGGCGGTCGGAGACGTTGTAGTACGAGTCGGGGTGCCCGGGGTCCACGGCGGTGGGGCAGACCACGACCTCGGCGCCGTAGGCGCGCAGCACGTTGATCTTGTCGGTGGACACCTTGTCGGGGCAGACGAAGACGCACTTGTAGCCCTTCTGCTGGGCCACGATCGCCAGTCCCACGCCCGTGTTGCCGGAGGTCGGCTCCACGATCGTGCCGCCCGGCTTGAGCTCGCCGCTCTTCTCCGCGGCCTCGATCATGCGCAGCGCGATCCGGTCCTTCACCGAGCCGCCCGGGTTGAAGTACTCGACCTTGGCCAGGACGGTGGCCTGGATCCCTGCGGTCACGCTGTTGAGCCTCACGAGCGGGGTGTTGCCGACGAGGCTGATCATCGAGTCGTGGAACTGCACCATTGTCTCCGGGTTCTCCGAGATTGTGAGGCCAGGGTAAGCGGTTTTCGGGCGTGGCGGCCGCTCCCGGGGGAGGCGGTCGCCGCACGCTTCACACGGGTGTTACGTACGCCCCGGAAGGTCCGGAGGTAGAGTCGCACCGTGGCGCGATCACGACACGTCGCACCTACGACACCGGGCCAGTACAACCGGGGGGTGAGCCATGACCGAGCGGCACCCGAACCGCACCGGGGCCGGCCCGGACACCGCCGACTACGCCGCCGCGCTCAGCGGTCTGGCCGCGGTGGAGTCCGGCCTCGCCGCAGTGCGCGAGCGGCTCACCGCGCTCGCCGCCGCCCGTCCTTCGCGACCGGCCGAACCGGTGATGCCCGGCGGCATCGCCGAGGTCGTCCACGGCGAGGCCGAGCAGCAGCACATCATCGAACAGCTCCAGCGCGAGGCGCGCAAGGAGGTGCTGACCTTCGTGCGGCCGCCGTACGTCTCCTCCGAGGGCAACTTCGTGCAGAAGGAGCGGCTGGCCTCCGGGGTCGAGTACCGCTCGCTGTACGAGACGACGGCGCTGGTCTACCCGGGCGCCGCCGACATGCCCGGCTTCGTCGAGCCCGGCGAGCTGGCGCGGGCCGCGCCGACCGTGCCCATGAAGCTGATGATCGTCGACGCGGAACGGGCGCTGCTGCCGCTGTCCGGGGGCCGCGACCGGTCGGTGGTCTCCTCGGCCGGGCTGCTGCTGCTGCACCCGTCGGTGCTGGTGGACGCCCTGCTGGAGCTGTTCGAGGACCGCTGGCTGCGCGGCACGCCGCTGCGGATGCCGGTGGTGGGCGACGCGGAGGAGGACCCGGAGTTCCCCGGCTCCCCCGAGCTGGACGAGCAGCTGCTCTCCCTGCTGATGTCGGGGCTGCCCGACAAGGCGATCGCCTCGCAGCTCGGCATATCCCTGCGCACGCTGCAGCGCAGGATCCGGTCGCTGATGGAGTCCACGGGCACCGCCAACCGCACCCAGCTGGCCTGGTTCGTCGCGCAGCAGCGCCTCACCTGAAGAACGGTTGCGCCGGGCATCGGACGGGGCAACAAGGTGTTGTAAGCAATGCGGGCCGACGGGGGCCCGTGCGCGGCACGGGAGGTGGACCTTGTCCAGGGCAAGGGTGGCGCGGCGGATCGCGACGGCCGCCGCGTACGGAGGAGGCGGGATCGGGCTCCTGGGCGGAGCGGCGGTCGGCCTGGTGCTGACCGAGGCCGCGCTCGCCCGTCGCGTCGTCGGCGGCTCGGACGCCATCCCCCCGCGGGCGGGCGGTCACTACGGCGCCGCCTTCGCACTGAGCAGCGACGAACGGCCCATCGTGCTCGCCCTCACGGGTGATTCGACGGCGGCGGGCCAGGGCGTCCACCGGGCGAGCCAGACGATCGGGGCGCTGCTGGCGTCCGGGCTGGCCGCGGTGGCGGAACGGCCGGTGCGGCTGGTCAATGTGGCCAACCCCGGTGCGAAGTCCGACGACCTGGCCCGCCAGGTCGATCTGCTGCTGGCGCAGGACGCGGGCCCGCCGCCCGACCTGTGCGTGGTGATGATCGGCGCGAACGACGTGACGCGGCGGATGCCGCTGGCGGTGTCGGTGCGGATGCTGTCCGACGCGGTGGGGCGGCTGCGCGAGGCCGGCGTCGAGGTGATCGTGGGCACCTGTCCCGACCTCGGCTCGGTCGAGCCGGTCTACCAGCCGCTGCGGTGGATCGCCCGCCGCCTGAGCCGGCAGCTGGCCGCCGCGCAGACCATCGCGGTGGTGGGCCTGGGCGGCCGTACGGTGTCGCTGGGCGACCTGCTGGGCCCCGAGTTCGAGTCGCGGCCGCGCGAGATGTTCGGCCCGGACAACTACCACCCGTCGGCGGAGGGGTACGCGACCGCCGCCATGGCGATGCTGCCGACCCTCTGCGCGGCGCTCGGGCTGTGGCCCGAGGAGGACGAGCGTCCCGACGCCCGCCGCGGCGAGGGCTTCATGCCCGTCGCCCAGGCCGCCGCCGAGGCGGCCGGCGAGGCCGGCACCGAGGTCGCCGCCGCCTCCGGCAGCGTCTCCGGGCCCCGCGGCCGCTGGGCCCTCATCAAGCGCCGCCGTCGCCGCCGGCTGCCCGACACCACCGATCCCACGCTCGCCGCCGAGGCGGCCGAAGCCGCCGCGGCGGCGGCCGAGGCCGCCCAGAACTGACGCCCGCCCCGCGCGGCGCCTCCCGGGGCGCCTCAGCGGGGCTGGTTGAAGCGCAGGAGGTTGCCCGAGGGGTCGCGGAAGGCGCAGTCGCGGACGCCGTAGGGCTGGTCCATGGGCTCCTGGAGGACCTCGGCGCCCGCGGCGCTGATGCGTTCGAACGTCGCGTCGCAGTCGGGGGTCGTGAAGATGACGCCGCGGAGCATGCCCTTCGCCATCAGCTCGGACATGGCCTGCTTGTCGGCGGGCGAGGCATTGGGATTGGCGAGCGGCGATTCCAGGACGATGGTGACGTCCGGCTGCGCCGGGGAGCCGACGGTGACCCAGCGCATGCCCTCGAAGCCGACGTCGTTGCGGACCTCCAGGCCCAGGACGTCGCGGTAGAAGGCGAGTGCCTTGTCGTGGTCGTCGACGGCGATGAAGCACTGTGAGAGCGTGATGTCCATGGCCCTCACGCTAGGGCTTGTTTCACGCCGAGGCGCTGCCCGCCGCCGTGTTCCTGACGGGGCGGGTGAACATCTTGGCCACGCACGCCGGGATCGGCGCGCCCTGCGCGTGGTCGCGGGCGCGGTAGGCGCTCGGGGTCTCGCCGACGAGTTCCGTGAAGCGGGAGCTGAAGGAGCCCAGCGAGGTGCAGCCGACGGCGAAGCAGACCTCGGTGACCGACAGGTCCCCTCGCCGCAGCAGCGCCTTGGCGCGCTCGATCCGGCGGGTCATGAGGTAGCTGTACGGCGTCTCGCCGAACGCGGCCCGGAAGCTGCGGGCGAAGTGACCGGTGGACATCAGGGCCCCGCGGGCCAGCGCGGGGACGTCCAGGGGATCGGCGTAGTCCCGGTCCATCGCGTCCCGCGCCTGCCGCAGCCGTACCAGGTCCTCGGAGTTCACCCCGACAGCATCGCATGCGCGCCGCGGGCTAAGCGGGCGCTCAGAAAGAGGCCCGGGTCACAGCGCACAAGACGTGACTGAGTGCTCTACGTACAGGTAACTTCCCCAGGAGTACAGCCGTTCCGACGCCGCCTCGACGAGGAGTCGCGATGCCCGAAGCCGTGATCGTCTCTGCCGCCCGCTCCCCCATCGGCCGGGCCGTGAAGGGGTCCATGAAGGACCTCCGCCCCGACGACCTCACCGCCACCATCATCCAGGCGGCGCTGGCCAAGGTCCCGCAGCTCGACCCGCGGGACATCGACGACCTGATGCTCGGCTGCGGTCTGCCCGGCGGCGAGCAGGGCCACAACCTGGGCCGGATCGTGGCCGTGCAGATGGGCATGGACCACCTCCCGGGCTGCACCGTGACCCGCTACTGCTCCTCCTCGCTGCAGACGACCCGGATGGCGCTGCACGCCATCAAGGCGGGCGAGGGCGACGTCTTCGTCTCGGCGGGTGTCGAGACGGTGTCCCGCTTCGTCAAGGGCAGCTCCGACGGCATGCCCGGCACCCACAACCCGCTGTTCGCGGAGGCCGAGGCCCGTACCGCGGCCCGCGCCGAGCAGGGCGGCGGCGAATGGCACGACCCGCGCGAGGACGGCCTGGTCCCGGACGCGTACATCGCGATGGGCCAGACCGCGGAGAACCTGGCCGCGCTGAAGGGCATCACCCGCGCCGAGCAGGACGAGTTCGGCGTGCGCTCGCAGAACCTGGCCGAGGAAGCCATCAAGAAGGGCTTCTGGGAGCGCGAGATCACGCCCGTGACGCTGCCCGACGGCACCGTGGTCTCCAAGGACGACGGCCCGCGCGCCGGCGTCACCCTGGAGGGAGTGCAGGGCCTGAAGCCGGTCTTCCGGCCCGACGGCACCGTCACCGCCGGCAACTGCTGCCCGCTGAACGACGGCGCGGCCGCACTGGTCGTCATGAGCGACACCAAGGCCCGCGAGCTCGGCATCACCCCGCTCGCCCGCGTGGTGTCCACCGGTGTGTCGGCCCTGTCCCCGGAGATCATGGGCCACGGCCCGGTCGAGGCCTCCCGCCAGGCGCTCAAGCGGGCCGGGATGACCATCGGCGACATCGACCTGGTCGAGATGAACGAGGCCTTCGCCGCGCAGGTCATCCCCTCCTACCGGGACCTGGGCGTCGACATCGACCGCCTGAACGTCAACGGCGGCGCGATCGCGGTCGGCCACCCGTTCGGCATGACCGGCGCCCGCATCACCACGACGCTGATCAACTCGCTCCAGTGGCACGACAAGCAGTTCGGCCTGGAGACGATGTGCGTCGGCGGCGGCCAGGGCATGGCCATGGTCATCGAACGCCTGTCGTAATGCCCGTGTGCGTGTCCTAAGTCGCAATCGAACCGCCCCCGGGATGTGACCTTCCCCCGGGGGCGGTCGTTTGCCCAGGTCAGGAGTGCATCACTCGACCGGCCCAAGACTTTGGACCTGCTCATATCGTGACGTTCCGCACTGCGAAGGCCATGGATTTGAGTGCACAGTGGTGTGTACAGGGGGCCAGGCTCGGGAAAGCACAGTCGGGAGTACGCCAGTGAGCGCCATGTTCCTCGTCCTGCTGACGGGTGCGGCAACCGCCGTGGCCGCCGGCTCCGCCGCGCTGTTCGCCACGCGCGGCGTTCGTCGTGACGTCGCCGCCCTGCGCGCGGACCTGGCGGCGGCCACGGCCGCTCATGCCTCCGTGCCGGCCGCGCGCGCGGCCGCGGAGACCCCCGGCGTCGAGGCCATACGCACCGCTGTCGCGGACGCCCTCGCCGACGAGCGCGAGCGGGAGCTCGCCGAGGCGCGGGCCTTCTGGGCCGCCCAGGAGGCACCCCTGGCCTACGGCGCCGGCGAGGCGGGCGACGCGGTCGCCGATGCCCAGCTGGACGTCCAGATCTTCGGCGGCACCGGTTCCGGCCCGGGCGCCGCGGGCTCGGACTACGAGGTCCTGCCGTACGGCCCGTTCCTGCCCCGCCAGGCGGACCTGACCGGACTGGAGCCCGGCCCCGTCGGCCCGGTGCCCTTCCGGCACCCCTCCGACCCGGACTTCGCCGTCCCGGCCCCGGTCGTGGCCAACCAGGAGCAGACCGCCGAGCGCCTCGGCGAGCTCGCCGACCTGCGGATGCCGCTGGCCGACGTACGGCCCGGCCCGCTCGGCACGCTGGACGTGTACGTCTTCGCCGACGGCACCACGCTCTGCATGACCCCGGGCGACCGCGAGACCGCGGACCGGCTCTGCGACGCCCTGGACCGCGGCGAGTCCCCGGTCCTGCTGGGCGGCTCCGCGGTGGCCGGCGGCTACGCGCTCACCTTCACCTTCGGCGAGGAGTCGGTGTACGTCCTGGCCGACCGGGTGGTCGCCTCCCTCTGACCGGCGACAGCCGCTACAGACCGCAGCGCGAGGCCGTGTCCCGGATCAGGGACACGGCCTCGTCGCGTACCGCGGCGAGGTCCGGGTGCGGCTCCAGCGCCGCGGCCAGCTCGTGGGCGGCCACCGCGATCTGGTCCCCGACGGCGAAGACGCCGTCGTCCGGCATGAGCAGCGGCTCCCGCCCGGGGAACTCGACTCGCTGCGCCCGCACGGCCAGCTCCCGGGCCAGCCCGAGTCCCGCGGCCGCCACCTCGCCGCGCAGCCTGCTCTGCGGCAGGGAGCGGTAGCGTCCGGCCAGGGCCCCGGCGGCCTCGCGAAGCGTCGTACAGTCCAGCACGGCCGGGAGCCTACCGGTACGTACACAGAACCGACGCATCGCACTGTTGCCATCGGGAGAAGCCTCAGGCACGGTGGGGTGACCGGAACGCATACCGGAGGCGCCGATGTCCCAGACCTTCTCTGAAGAGACCCACCGGAACCTGCTCTCCCACATCCCCCACTGCACCGGCCGCGAGATCGGCGAATGGCTTCGCACGGTCGACGAGGGCCCCGCCTTCCTCCGCTTCGACGAGAAAGTCAGCTGGCTCCGCAGCGAGCACGAGCTGTCCTACGGGCACGCCAAGGCGATCGTCCACGAGTACGACCTGAGGCGCGCCGCCCGGAGGCTCGGCTAGCGTCCTCCCCCGCGCATGCGAACGGGCCCCGAAAGGCACTGCCTCCGGGGCCCGTTGAATGCCCGCCCGGCCGGGCGGGCGCTGTTCGCGTCAGTCGTCGCCGCGCAGGATGGCGATGAGGCGCAGCAGCTCCAGGTAGATCCAGATGAGGGAGAGGGTCAGGCCGAAGGCCGCCCACCACGCCTCGTTGGCCGGGGCGCCGTAGCGCACGCCGTCCTCGATCTCCTTGAAGTTCAGCGAGAGGAAGAAGGCGCCGAGCAGCACGCCGATGACGCCGACCGCGATGCCCAGGCCGCCGCTGCGCAGGCCCAGCCCGTCACCGCCGCCGATCGCGGCGGCGATCAGGTTGATGACGATCAGGATGAGGAAGCCGACGGCGATCCCCATACCGATGCGGTAGTAGCGCCGGGTGACCCGGATGAGCCGGGTGCGGTACGCCACGAGCATGCCGGCGAAGACCGCCATGGTGCCCAGCACCGCCTGCACGGGGGCGCCGCTCCAGACCGTGTTGTACATCTCGCTGATGATGCCGAGCGCGATGCCCTCGAAGGCCGCGTAGCCCAGGATGAGGCCGGGGACCGGACGGCGCTTGAACATCAGGATCACGTAGAGGACCAGCGCCACGAGTCCGGCGCCGCCCGCGAGGGTCCAGCTGCCCTGGCTGACCGGCAGGACGAACCAGGCCAGCAGCGCGCCGACCACGACCGTGCCCAGGGTGATCGCCGTCTTGGAGACGACGTCGTCCATCGTCATCCGCCCGGTCTGCACCGGGGCGGCGGGCGGGGCCTGGTAGGTCGCCGTGTCGTAGGGGTTGGTCCCGGCGTACGGGTTCCCGCCCGCGTACGGGTTGCCCTGCGGCTGCGTCTGCGCACCGCCGAAGCCCGCGTAGCCCTCCCCGCGGGAGAACCCCCGCCGGGAGAAGACCGGGTTGCTGCTCCTCATCTGTCACTCCTCCATGCCGTGCGATACGGCTTCGCACCCAGAGTAATGGCATGGCAAAGCGGGCGGTCTAGTCCTCAAGGAGGATCTTCTTCCGTTCTTCACCCCGATGCCGCCCACGGGGACGGTCCGGACGGGTGAACCGCGCGCGGCGGCGACGGCGGAGCCCCGGGGCGTGATCGCCCCGGGGCTCCGGTGTCAAGCGCGTCAGCGCGTCAGCGCGTCAGCGCGTCAGTCGCCCGGGTGCGCATCGCTCAGCGGCGCGTCAGGGCCTGGCGCAGCACGTCGTAGACGTAGGTGTTGGCGTGCTTGCCGGTGAAGCGGTCGGACAGCGGACCGGCCGCGGTCACGGGCACGTCCACACCGGTGTGACCGGAGGTGGTCCAGTCCATGTAGAAGGTCTTCTCGCTGCCGCGGATGCTGAACGGACCGTCCTCGGCGGAGATGCCGTCGCCGGACTCGTCGGCGGCGTCGGCCTCCTCGACGGCCAGGCCGCCGGTCTCGTGGTCACCGGTGACGACCAGCAGGGTGTCGGGGTGGGTGGCGACGTACGCACGGGCCACGGCCACGGCCTTCTCCAGCTCCTGCATGGACTGCAGGGTGCGGGTGGCGTTGTTG
The DNA here is from genome assembly GCF_044751185.1 of Streptomyces sp. NPDC088733. Classification (NCBI taxonomy): domain Bacteria; kingdom Bacillati; phylum Actinomycetota; class Actinomycetes; order Kitasatosporales; family Streptomycetaceae; genus Streptomyces; species Streptomyces sp. NPDC088733. The sequence goes on along the minus strand of NZ_JBIVLH010000009.1, from coordinate 254,914 downwards.
GAGTGCGCGAACTCGTCGGTGCCCTCCTCCTCGACCATGAGGAAGAAGCCCTTCTTGTTCTTGTCCAGCGTGCTGAGGGCCTTGCTGGTCATCGTGGACAGACCGACGACCGGGCTGTACACGTCGCCCTGGCCCTCGGGACGCTGCTGGAACATCTCCTCGTTGGCGAAGAGGCCGAGCAGCTTGCCGCCCTTGGCGCGGCTGAGCTGGTCCGCGCTGTGGACGTAGGAGTAACCGGCCTTCTGGGCCTTCTTGATGAGGTCGCCCTTGGTGCCCTTGCTCGCCTCGGACGTGTCCTCGGCGGGCTTGTCCTGGAACGCGCCGGCGCTGCCCGCGGGCAGCCACCAGTCCTCGCCGCCGCCCAGGATGACGTCGGGCTTGCTGACCTCGATGTACTGGCGCGCGATCTCGTCCTGCGCCGAACGGTTGGCGGTGTTCGAGAAGAACGCCGCCGGCGAGGCGTCGGTGACCTGCGCGGTGGTGACCAGGCCGGTGGCCTTGCCGGCCGCCTTGGCCTGCTGGCCGAGGGTGGCCAGCGGGTTGCCGTCCACGTCGACGCTGATCGCGCCGTTGTAGGTCTTCTCGCCCGTGGCCCACGCGGTCGCCGCGGCGGCCGAGTCGGTGATGACGGCCTTCGGGTCGTCCGGCTCGGTGGTCAGCTGGCCCGAGACCGGGAGCTTGTCCATGGCGAGCTGGCCGTTCAGGCCCGAGAAGTGCAGGCGGGCGGCCTGACGCAGGGCCGGGCCCATGCCGTCGCCGTTGATGAAGATGACGTTCTTGGCGGTCGGGGTCTTGGCCTTGGCCGCCGGCGGCGCCGTGGCGGAAGCGCCCAGCGTCGGGTTGACCACCATCGTCACGACCGCGGCGGCTATGGCAGCGACTGCGGGAGCGGCGAACCGCCGGGCCCTACGAGCATCCAGGGACACAACGTCCTCCGTTGTAGTTCTTGCCCATTACTTGACCGCGACCATAGGAGCCCTCGGGGGGAGGTTGACCAAGAGCAGATGACCAGTACGCAACGAGATCTTCAGGGGGAAGTAAAGGCGCAGGCCCCGCACTTGTCCGGACAGGTAGCGCAGGGGCGGAATCCGGCCGCCCGGCGGCCGCGCGCCGCGGGTGCCGAAGGGGAGGCCGCCGTACCGCTCCCGCCGTCGGTCATCGCCCCGGCAGGGGCCCGGTATTCGGCCGCCGGGGGCCGGTCTGCGGGTGCGGGGAGCGGTGGCCGGGCATCCGGGCCGCCCATGGGACCGCCCGCTCCGGGAGCCCGGCGCGGTACCGGTCCTGCGTACAGATGCGCGCGTCCCACGGGGTGGCGGAAGGGCCCGGACCGGCGGATTCCACCGGTCGCGGCGGCCTCCGGGGCTTTGCCGCGGCGTTGCCCTTCGTATACCGGCGGCAGGGCGGCTCATGGGCCCGGGCGGTCCCCGGCAGCGTGGTCGGCGGGGATGAGCCGGCCGCGGCCGGCCAGGCGGAAGAGGAGCACGAGGGAGGGGAGGATCAGCAGCCCCGCCACGATCGCCACGCCGACCGTCACCCACAGCGTGGCGGTGGGCGCGGCCGCCTGGGGGATCTCCAGGTGGGTGCCGAGGAGGTACGGGTACTGGGCGACGCCCCAGCCGAGGACGACCAGGGCCACCGCGGCGGCGGCGAGCGCCCGCAGGCCCGTCGTCCGGGTGCCGCGCAGCAGGACCAGGCCGGTCGCGCCGCAGAGGGCCGCGGCCAGGACCAGGGGCAGCGCGCGATGGCTGAGTTCGTGGAAGAGCCGCGGGGAGTCGTGCCGGAGCACGAAGATCCCCGCGATGCTGACGGCCCCGGTCAGCAGGCCCGCAAGCAGGGCCCGGTCGCGGAAGTACCGGGCGAGCCCCGGCTCGTCCTGCCGCCCGGCGGCCACGTGCAGGTAGACGGCGGCCAGGTAGGCGCAGACCAGGACGGCCAGGACGCCGCCGAGGACGGAAGTGGGGTTGAGCCAGCTGCCGAGCGCGTCCCCGTTGCCGCCGGCGGGCACCCGTCCCGAGGCGATGCCTCCGGCGACGGAGCCGAAGCAGTACGGGGCCAGCAGGGACGACAGTGCGAAGGCGGCCCCGTACACGCGCTGTTCGGGCGTGCGCAGGGAGGCCTTGCGGAACGCGAACCCCGCCCCGCGCAGCACGATGCCCAGCGCGGCGAGGCCGAGCGGCAGGTAGAGGGTCGTGGTGATGGCGGTGTACGCGGTGGGGAAGCCCGACCAGAGGAACACCAGGCAGTACACGAGCCAGGTGTGGTTGGCCTCCCACACCGGCCCGAGCGAGGTGTCGACCAAGTGCCGCGGCTGCCTGCCCCGCTCGGCGCCGCCCGCCGTGAGGTCCCAGAAGCCGGCGCCGAAGTCGGCACCGCCCAGCACGGCGTAGGCGATGACCCCGATGAACAGGAAGACGGAGACGAGTTCGGGCATCACTGCCCCGATCCGACGCCGGCGCCCGCGCGGTCCGGGCCGGTGCCGGGTCCGTAGGGCACGGGCACCTCGTCGCCGCCCTCGGCCTGCCAGCGGCGCTTCATCGACAGCAGCACTCCCACGGCGCTCGCCCCGACGGCCGCGTAGATGACCAGCACCGCTCCGAAGAACGGCCACAGGTTCCCCTGGGTGGTCACCGCGTCCCTGGTGAGGAGGTACCCGACGACCGTCCAGGGCTGGCGCCCCAGCTCCGTGACGATCCATCCGGTCTCCAGGCACGCCACCGCGGCCAGGCCGCTGACCGCGCAGCACCGCAGGAACCAGCGCCGGCCGTCGACGCTGCGGTGCCGCCACCACAGCCAGGCGAACCACAGGACCAGCAGCATCAGCACGGAGGACAGTCCGACCATGACGTCGAAGGCCAGGTGCACGGTGCTGACGGCCTGGTCGGAGGGGCGCACGTCCGGCGGGATGGCATCCAGCCCGCTGATCCTCGTGGAGGGGCTGAACGCCGCCAGCAGGGACGCCACGTCGGGGAGGGGCAGGCCGTAGCGGACCTCGCCGTCGACGAGGATGCCGCCGAGGGTCTCGGGGACGTGGGTGCCGGTGGTCGGCAGGAGTTCGATCGCCGCGAACTTCGCGGGCTCCGCCTCGAAGACGTACCGGGCGATCGTGTCCCCCACGATCATCTGGAAGGGGAGCACGACCGCCGCCGTGACGAACCCGATGAGGAACCCCAGCCGGTGGTAGCGGGAGGTCCGCCCGCGCAGCATGCCCACCGCGTAGACGCTCGCCACCCCGAAGCCGGCCACGATGTAGGCGGCCAGCAGCATGTGGAGCATCTCCCACCAGAAGGCCCCGTTGAAGAAGACCTCGGCGGGGCGGACGGCGACCACGCGGCCGTCCCGCAGGGTGAACCCGCCGGGCTGGTTCATCCAGCTGTTGGCGGCGATGACGGCGGCCGCACCGCCGATGCTGGACAGGGCCACCGGCACACCGGTCCAGAAGTGGGCCCACGGCGCCATGCGGTCCCAGCCGTAGATGTAGATCGAGACGAAGATCGCCTCGAGGAAGAAGAAGAGTCCCTCGATCGCGAAGGGGAAGCCGAAAGCGGCCCCGTAGCGGCCCATCAGGCCGGGCCACAGGATGCCGAGTTCGAAGGAGAGCACGGTGCCGGTGATCGCACCGACGGCGAACAGCACCGCGGCGACCTTGGACCAGCGGCGGGCCAGGAGCAGGGCGTCCTGGTCGCCGCGGCGCAGCCCGCGGTGGTTGGCGACGAGCATCAGGGTGGTGAGCGCGACACCGAAGGGCACCAGGATGATGTGGAAGCCCAGGGTGAAGGCCATCTGCTGACGCGCCGGCAGGAGCTGGTCGGGGTCACCCGCGGCAGCCAGGCTCCGCACGGCATCGAGCGCGAGGGTCATGACGGACCCCGCCGGTGGACTGTCACCATGCATCACCTTGGGATTATTTGCCCGGTTTCGTGGTGACACACGGTAGGTGACGGCGCCGCCGCCGCCCGGTATTCGGCCGTTCCCGGGACCGGCGGCGCCGCACCCCAGCCGGACTCAGCCGACGCACTCGTTCTTGTCGGCCTGCGCCTTCTGGATGTCGGCCGGGGGCTTGTCCGGGTCGGCGAGCGGAACGCCCGCGCCCTGGTAGTCGCCGCCGAGTGTGAGCGTCATGGCCTTGCCGGGACCCGCGGCGTCCGTACCCGGGCGCAGCGCCGAGGCGGGCAGGCCCATCATCGCGGCCAGTGCCCGGGCCTGGGCGGCCTGGTCGGGCCCGTAGACCAGGGTCGTGCGGGCCTGCTTCCCGCCGGGCGCGTTGCCGCCGTTGGTCGCGTGGCCGACGCCCTTGGTGTTCTGCAGCCACTCCGACGTCGTCTTCGCCGCGCCCTGCGGGCCGCCACCGTTGTAGACCTCGACCCGCACCTGCGACGGGTCGGCCTTCGTGCCCTTGAGCTTGGCATCGGCGGCCGTGGGCTTCTTCTTCGTCCCGCCGGACAGCGAGACGTCGTTCTTGATCGCCGAGAAGACCTGGGGCGCCCTGGTCTCGTCGACCATGACCGTCGCGTGGAAACCGATCTCGTACGGGTTGTCCTTGACCGGCAGCGTCGTGAACGTGATGTGCTTGGGGTCGACCGCGCTCAGGTCCTGTGCGAGGCCGGTGAGCTTCGTGACGCTGCCGATGCCGGTGTCCACGGTGAGCGCCTTGGTGGCGGCGTTGGCGAGCTTGAAGAGCTTCGTCGGGTCAGTGAGCGTGTTGCCGGACTTCATCTCCCGGATCATCGAGCCCAGGAACTGCTGCTGGAGATGGATGCGGTCCAGGTCGCTGCCGTTCGTCAGCGAGTGGCGGGTCCTGACGAACTGCAGGGCCTGCTCGCCCTCCACGCGGCTCGGTCCCTTGGGCAGCTTCAGGTGCGAGCCCTGGCCCTTGGAGTCGGTGTCGTCGATGGCGTGCGTGAGGCAGATCGGGACGCCGCCCACGGCGGTGGACAGGGTCTTCACGGCCTCGAAGTTGACCATCATGAAGTGGTCGATCGGCAGGCCGGTGATCTCGGTGACGGTCCGCATCGTGCAACCCGGGTCGCGGCCCTCCTGGCCGAGGCTCTCGTTGAAGCGAGGGCTGAACTTGGCCTGGGCCGTGGCGGGGATCGTCTTGGTGGAGCCGTCCTTCTGCTTCGTGGGGCAGGCCGGGATGCCGATGATCATGTCGCGCGGGATGCTCATGACGGTCGCGTTCGACCGGTCCTTCGCCACGTGCACGAGGAGCGTGGTGTCGGCGTGGCCGATGTTGTCGGAGTCCCCGTACTTCCCGCCGAGGCCGACCCGGCTGTCGGTTCCGATCACCAGGATGTTCACCGCGTCGTGGCTGGTGGCGTTCTTGTTGCCCGCCGTGCCGACGTCGACCGTGGAGATGTTGCCGTCGAAGTGCCGGTACAGGAAGTACGCGCCGGCGCTGCCCGCGAGCAGCACGAAGCCGAGCGTGCCCGCGGTCCACATCAGGACCCGGCGCTTCGTGGACCGCTTGGCCTTCCGGGACGCCTTGGCCCCGCCGCGGCGACGGCCCTCGGGGGCCGGTTCCGGGGCGGAGCGCTGCTCCTCGCGGCGCGCCCTGCGCCCGCCCTGCGGCGGGACCGTGGCGGCCTGGGCGCCGACAGGTCTGTCCGGGCCGCCGGGGCCGTTGGGTCCGTCGGGGTCCAGCCGCAGCCGGTAGGTACCGGTCTCCGGGTCGAGGACCCACTGGTCCGCGGGGTCGATGTGACGGCCGTCGTGCGTGTCCACGGTCGTTCGGGCCCTCCGTCCGCGCCCGCGGCCCCGCCCCTTGGCGCTCGATCGTCGTCTGTCCTGTCCCGGACGCCCCGTTGCCGCAGCGGGACATGGGTTCAGACATACGAGTCACGCGCATGGTTGCGCTCAGGAACGGTCAACTTGCGCTCCTCAAAGCGCATTTACCTGCACCGATGGGCCCATCCCGGACCAACGGACAGGCCCGGAGGGCCCCTTCCTCCCCGGAGTCACCTCACTTGAGGATCTCCAGCAGCCGGTCGGCCAGCACCCCGGCGGAGTGGGGGTTCTGGCCGGTCACCAGATTGCGGTCCTCGACCATGTAGGGCTCCCAGATCGGGCCCCGGCTGTACTCGACACCGACCTGCTCCTTGAGGGCCGTCTCCAGCAGCCAGGTCGCCCGCGGGGCGAGTCCGACGGCCGCCTCCTCCTCGTTGGTGAAGCCGGTGACCCGGTAGCCCTTGAACGGCGATACGCCGTGGATGCGGGTGGCCAGCAGCGAGGCGGGGGCGTGGCACACAATGAAGAGCGGCTTGCCGGAGGCGAGTTGCGCCGTCAGCAGCCGGCCGACGTCGGCGTCCCACGCCAGGTCCGCCATCGGGCCGTGGCCGCCCGGCAGGTACACCGCGTCGTAGTCCTCCAGCCGGACGTCCGACAGCGCCAGCGGCCGCCGCATCACCTCGGCGGAACGGATGATCTCCTCGAGCTCCAGGGCGCCCTCCTCGCCACCCGCCATGGAGGGGCGCAGGCTCATCATGTCGACGTTCGGGACCACACCGCCCGGCGTCGCCACGACCACCGCGTGACCGGCTTCCGTGACCTTCTTGTACGGCACCGCGAACTCCTCGGCCCAGTAGCCGGTCGCGTGCCTGGTGCCGTCGTTGAGCACCCAGTACGTCGCTCCGCTCACGATGAAAAGCACCGTCGCCATCGGGTCCACCTCCTGGCTCGCCCCCTACCAAAAGCGTAGGTAAGCCATGAGGACGGCGCATGCGCGTGAGCAGCGGGACGTCCCCGTCACCCGAACGGCCGCTCTCCGCGTGCGCACCCGGCGGGGGCGGCTCAGGCTGGCCACGGCAGAGGGCGGCGCCACGGAACCCGCCGGACCTCACCGCCATGGGCAAGCCCCCGCCGCCCCGTCGCGGCGGGGGCTGCTCCTCGCAGGCAGCAGCGCCGGAGCGGCTACATCTTCATGCCCTTCATGCCGCGCATGCCCGATCCGCCGTTCATCTCCATGATCATGTGGTGAATGTCGTGCACGGCGGGCGGCATGATCACGAAGGGCCGCATCATGCCCTCGTCCTCATGGTCGAGGAGATGACAGTGGTACATCACCTTGCCGGTCTGGTCCGCGAGCCGTCCGGCGACGGTGACGAGGGTGTTGGCGTTGACGGTGATGGTGTCCTTCCAGCCGGATTCCTCCGGCGCGACCGGTACCGGCCCGCCCACCGTCAGGGGCCGCACGGTCCGCGCCGCGGCGAAGTCCATTCCGGACGCGTCGACCGTCCGGCGGTCGACCACCTGGAAGTTCATCAAGTGGATGTGCATCGGGTGGTAGATCGGAACGCCGGCGGGCGCGGCGCTGATGAAGTGCCACTTCTCCCAGGTGCCGGACGCCGCGAAGAACGTGGTCGTGTCCTCGAACATGGTGCCGGTGCGCCGCAGGGTCCGCGTGCCGCCGGGCATGTCGACGGTGACGACACCGGTGCCCGGCGCCGTCCCGGCGGGCACCTCCTGCATCTCCCAGATCTGCGGCATCGCACCGGTCTTGTCGAAGCCGAGGACGACGAAGCGCTCGGTGGCGGTCCGGGGAACGTCGGCGAGACCGATCCTGCGGAAGGACGCTGACAACGTTGTCGGCATGCGGAACGACGCGTGGCGCTGCTTCTCCACGCGGAACTGCATCACCTCGGGGTGCGGGACCATGAAGTCCGGCAGGGCGGCGCCGGGGGTCTGGCCCTCGACGGTGTTGACGAGCGTGAGCTTCTTGCCGGGGTGGGCGGCGAAGTCGATGACGACGTCCGCGCGTTCCGCGGGCGACAGGGACAGTGCCTCGTCGATGGTCTGCACCTTGCCGAGCAGGCCCATGTCGGTGCCGATGAGCTTCATGGCGCCGCGGACGGGCTTGCCGGTCTCCTCGTCGACGACGACCAGACGGTAGATGCGGGCCCCGGAGACGTTCACCAGCCGGAGGCGGTAGGCGCGGGCCTCGACGTCCATGTGGGGCCACACAACGCCGTTGACCATGGTGAACGGGGCAAGGGAGGCCAGCGACGGCGGTATGGAGCCCGGCATCGGCATGGCCCCGCCGCCGACGATGCGCTTGGCCAGGATCTGCCCGGTGAGCCGGCCCTGCGCGTCCGTGTCGAAGTTGGCGTCCTGGATCGTGAGGGGGATCTCGTACTTGCCGCGGGGCAGGTCGAGCCGGTCCTCCTCCGCGTCGCGCACGATCCAGTTGCCGATGAGGCCGGCCGTGACGTTGAGCGAGGTCACCGCCATGGCGTGGTCGTGGTAGAAGAGGTGCGTCGCCGCCTGGTCGTTGGCGTACTCGGCCAACTGGGAGCTGCCGGGGGCGACTCCGTACTCGGCGGCCCCGTCGTTGAGGGCGTTCTGGTGGCCGCCGTGCACATGGACGGTGGTCCATGCGGTGAGCCGGTCGACCTCGGGACGCGGGACACCCCCCGGCGCACCCGGGCGGTTGTAGGGCAGCAGGCCGGGCCCGGGGCCTTCGGGCTGCACCCACACGGCCTTGACGGGCGTCGTGCCCCTGAGCCTGTTGTTCCAGGCGACGCGGACCTGGTCCCCGCTGCGCACCTCGACGGTCGGGCCGGGGAAGTGGCCGTCGTATGTCCACATCCGCGTGCGCGGCATCTGGGAGTGCAGCCGCACCGGCGACTCGACCAGATCGATCTCCGTGATCCGGTGGCCCTTCGCGCGCAGCGTCGGCGGTACGCGCAGCGGGTCCCGGAACGGCGTCAGCTCGGTGAACGTGGGCTCGTTGACGCCCTCCAGCGCGTCGGCCGCTTCCGCCTTGCGCTGGAAGGCGCCGGTGCCACCGAGGACTCCCGTGCCGGCCACGGCCACGGCTGCGGCAGTGGCCCCGGCCATGCCGAGAACGGTCCGCCTGCTGGTCGTTGACATGAAGGTGTTCCTGTTCTTGGTGCTTGTCGATGAGGGGACGCAGCACCGGAGGGGGCGCCGGCGGACCGGCGGTGAGGGGAGCCGCGCGTGAGGCGGGCCGGATGGATTCCCCGTCGTCGCGGGCGGAGGTGTCGCCGGTTCGGTGCGCTCGGCGCCTGCGGACTCGCGGTGGGATCGCCACGCGAGGTCACGCCCCCGATGTCCGGCAAGGTGCGCCCCCATCCGCAGCGCTTGCTGCGTCAATCAACTAGTACAGGAGGTGTATTTGTACGTGCAAGTAGCCTGACCGGCACTTACCTATAGATCCGCACTCCAGGGTCTCCGGCCGCGTCACCCATGAGCCTGTGGAGAACGGCGAGGTCGGCCGCGGACAGCCGCAGGCCCGCGGTACCCGCGTTGTCGAAGAGGTACTCGGGGGTCTTCGTGCCGGGGACCGGGACGACGTGCGGTCCCTGGGCGAGCAGCCACGCGAGGGCGACCTGCGCCGGGGTGGACGGCACCGCCGGCCACCGCCTTGTCGCCCACTACGCGGACGCCGCGAGCCCCGACCACGACGCCATGGTGCTCCTGGACATGCTCGGCGGCCCGCACAGCCCGCAACCGACGCGGTCGGGCGCGACCAGGCGGGCCGACCGACCGGCGGACGCGCCGCGTCGGGCCGGGCTGTCACGTGTCACGCGTACGCCCCGGACACGGGCCCGGTCACGCCGGTGGGTAGTCTCGGCGGCCGATGCGGCCTTCCACCGCATCGCCACGGGCTCCTCGGCGATCTCCCCGCTGCGAGATCCGCGAGCCGACGCAGCGAAAAGGACACGGCATGGCCAGAATCGAACGCGCGGCCCTTGCGCCGCGCCCCTCGTACGGGTCGGCGGACGGACAGGCCGCCACCGCGGGGAGCGGTGCGCTGTGACGCTGTCGGACACGGCCCTCATACCCGCCGGCACCGGCGACACGACCGCCGCGCCAGGACCGGGTGCGGGGACAGGGGCAGGGACAGGGACGAAGCAGGGCCGCGGCGGGCAGCGCCTGTACGCGCTGGACGGGCTGCGGCTGCTGGCGGCGCTGTCGGTGCTGTTCTTCCACTACCTCTCCCGCGGTGGGGAGGCCTCCGACGCCTGGGGGCAGCCGAGCCGCGAGATCCTGCCGTCGGTGACCCCGTTCACGGACTACGGCTGGCTGGGCGTGGAGTTCTTCTTCCTCATCAGCGGATTCGTGATCTGCATGAGCGCCTGGGGCCGCGGCCTGGGGCAGTTCTTCCGCTCCCGGATCACCCGGCTCTACCCCGCCTACTGGGCGGCCATCGTGCTGCTCAGCGTGGCGACGGCCGTCTTCCCCGTCCTGGCGCACCGCCCCGACGTCCACAGGGTCCTGCTGAACCTCACGATGCTCCACGAGCCGCTCGGCACGCCGGCCGTGAGCGGTGTCTTCTGGAGTCTCTGGGTCGAGCTGCGTTTCTATCTGCTGTTCGCCCTGGTCGTGTGGAGGGGCGTCACCTACCGCAGCACCGTCGCCTTCTGCTGCCTGTGGACCGTCGGCACCGTGATCACCCACGCCGCCAACGACAGGCTGCTCAACAACCTGCTCGTGCCGACGTACTCGGCCTACTTCATCGCCGGCATCGGCTTCTACCTGATCCACCGCTTCGGCTCCCACGCGATGGCGTGGGGCATCGTGGGCGTCTCCTGGCTCATCGCGCAGGAGACGGTGCTCGCGGAGACGGAACGTTTCAGCAAGATAATCCACGCCGATCTGTCCGGTGGGGTGGCCTCCGCCGTGGTCACCGCGTGCTTCGTGGTCATGGCCGGCGTCGCCCTCGGCTGGTTCCGGCACCTCAACTGGCGCCGGCTCACCTTCGCGGGCACCCTGACCTACCCCCTGTACCTGGTCCACGAGAGCCTCGGCCACCTGATGATCTACGGCCTGCACGACCACCTGAGCCCCGCCACGACTGTCGCCGCGACGACGGTCGCGATGCTGGTCCTCGCCTGGCTGCTGCACGTCCTCGCCGAGAAGCCGCTCGCGCGCCGCCTCAAGCGCACCTTGGAGCGCCCTCTCCCGAGCAGCGGCATCGGCCGACGCGCGAACGCGCAACCGCCGTCGTGAGCGGCCTCTCGGCGCGGATGGGCGGGTGGACGGGTTCGGCCCGGTGATTCCACGGATCACGGCGAGGCGGTAAGACGTCGGGCAATGCCGGGGCCGGCTTGACCGGGCAGCACATCGGCTCGGCAATTCAGAGTTTGCGAACGGCGAGGTGCCCAATGGCACGCGACCACCCGTTCCCGCGGGTCGGCGCCGCGGTGAAGGGTGGTGCCCGGAACCGGACTCGAACCGGTACGCCCGCAAGGGGCAGCGAGGTTTAAGCTCGCCGTGTCTGCATTCCACCATCCGGGCGGGGCGGCGCCGAAGCGCAGCACGAGCCTATCCGGGAAGGTGGGTGGGAAGCGGCCCGGGATTCGTCATGTTGTCTGATTCTATTGCTCCCTGACGGAACATCAGATGACCTCGGACACAGCGAAACCACAGGCCCGGGGCGGTACCCGGCGTGTTCGGCGCCGCCTGCATATGACGCGAAATAGTTCCGCCGCAGGACGGGCGCATCGGGGTGGGTGTCATCCCCTGGTATGACCCGGGGGTCCCCGGATACCTCTTGCGACTGCCTCAGGAACCAGGTCAGGGACGGATTACCGCGGCCGTTCACGCCGGGACGATGGACGGAGTCCGCACCACCTCCCCCAGCGTTTCCGACAGGAGCAGCCTGCCGTGACCACCACCACCGCACCCCCGACCGCCATGGCCACGGCCGCGCGGGCCACCGACCTGAGCAAGGTGTACGGCGAGGGCGAGACCCGTGTGGTCGCGCTCGACGCGGTCACCGTGGAGTTCCGCAGCGGCGAGTTCACCGCGATCATGGGCCCCTCGGGTTCCGGCAAGTCCACGCTGATGCACTGCATGGCGGGTCTGGACACGGTCTCGTCGGGCTCGGCGCGGATCGGCGACACCGAGCTGGCCTCGCTGAAGGACAAGCAGCTCACCAAGTTGCGCCGCGACAAGATCGGCTTCATCTTCCAGGCGTTCAATCTGCTGCCCACGCTCACCGCGGCCGAGAACATCACGCTGCCGATGGACATCGCCGGCCGCAAGGCCGACCAGGAGTGGCTGGGCCGGGTCGTGGAGACCGTCGGCCTCGGCGACCGCCTGAGGCACCGGCCGTCCCAGCTGTCCGGCGGTCAGCAGCAGCGTGTCGCGGTCGCGCGGGCGCTGGCGAGCCGGCCCGCGATCATCTTCGCGGACGAGCCGACCGGCAACCTCGACTCCCGTTCCGGCGCGGAGATCCTGGGCTTCCTCCGCAACTCCGTGCGGGAGCTCGGCCAGACGGTCGTCATGGTCACCCACGACCCGGTCGCCGCCTCCTACGCCGACCGCGTCGTCTTCCTGGCCGACGGCCGCATCGTCGACGAGCTGCACGGCCCGACCGCGGACTCGGTGCTGGAGCGTATGAAGCGCTTCGACGCCAAGGGCCGTACGAGCTGACCGTCCGACGCCACCGAGACCACCGAGAGACCACGCCTGCCATGTTCCGTACCGCCCTGCGCAACGTCCTCGCGCACAAGGCCAGACTGCTGATGACCGTGCTCGCCGTGATGCTCGGCGTGTCCTTCGTCTCCGGCACCCTGGTCTTCACCGACTCCATCGGCGACGCCCTCCGCAAGGCGTCCTCCAGGAGCTACGCCGACGTGTCGGTCGCCGTCACCTACGGGGATCCCGACCACCGGCTCCCCCAGCGGCTGGTGGACGAGATCGGCGGCCTGCCCGGCGCCGGGTCCACCACCGCGACCGTCACCGGCTTCACCGCTCTCGCCGACAAGCAGGGCAGGCTGGTCGGCGACGGCTGGTCCACCCGCGGCGGCAACTACGCCGGGGCGAACCGCTATCCGATACGCGAGGGACGCGCACCGTCCGACTCCTCCGAGGTCGCGCTGGACTCCAGGACGGCCGAACGGACGGGCTACGGGGTCGGTGACACCGTCCGGATGTCCATCGACGGCCCGGTGATGCGGCAGAAGGTGACCGGCGTCTTCACCACCGACGACGGCAACGTCGCCGCCGGCGGCAGCCTGGTGCTCTTCGACACGGCCACGGCCCAGAAGCTCTTCGGCACGCCGGGCACGTTCGAGGAGATCGACGTCAAGGCGGCCCCCGGCACCGCGCAGGCGACGCTGAGGTCCGCGATCGAGAAGCTGCTGCCGCGGTACGCCAAGGACGCCACGGCGACCACCGGGCAGCAACTGGCGGACGACGAGGCACGGCAGATCGCCGCCGACCTCAGCAACTTCAACACCACGCTGCTCAGCTTCGCCGGCATCGCGCTCTTCGTCGGCATCTTCATCATCGCCAACACCTTCACGATGCTCGTCGCCCAGCGCACCAAGGAGCTGGCGCTGCTGCGCGCCGTCGGCGCCAGCCGCCGGCAGGTGACCCGGTCGGTGCTGGTCGAGGCCCTCGTCGTGGGCGCGGTGGCCGGGGCGACCGGCTTCCTGCTGGGCATCGGCATCGCGGCCGTCATGCGGGCGGTCCTCGGCTCGGCCGGGGCGGAACTGCCCGACGGCCCGCTGTCGGTGCAGCCGGGCACCGCGGGCGCGGCGCTCGCGGTCGGTGTCGGCATCACCCTGCTCGCCGCGTGGCTGCCGGCCCGCCGCGCCGCCAAGATCCCGCCGGTCGCGGCGATGAGCAGCGTGCACGCCCCGGCCACCGTCAAGGGCCTGCTGCTGCGCAACACGTTCGGCGCGCTGCTGTCGGCCGCCGGTGTCGTCCTGGTGCTGGCCGGCTCGGGCATGAAGAACGACGGCAACATGGTGCTCGGCGGCGGCGCGGGACTGCTGCTGATCGGGGTGTTCGTCCTCACCCCCCTGCTGTCCCGGCCGGTGGTCGCGGCGGCCGCGCCGCTGCTGCGGCCCCTCGGTGTCACGGGCAAGCTCGCCCGGCAGAACTCGGTGCGCAACCCCCGGCGCACCGCCGCCACGGCTTCCGCCCTGATGATCGGCCTGACTCTGATCACCGCCCTCACGGTGGTGGCCATCTCGGTGAAGACCACGGTGGACGAGCTGGCGGCCGCCCATCTGAGGGCCGACTACCAGATCACCATGGCCACCGGCCAGAACCTCTCCCCCGAGGTGGCGAAGCAGGTCGCGGGGACCGAGGGCGTCAGCGACTCCAGCGCCGTGCGCGACGCGCACACCGAACTGGACGGCGAGGACGAGTGGGTCACCGGCGTCGACGCGCCGCAGATCGAGCGGCTGCTCGCCCTGGACTTCACCCACGGCTCCCTGGCCGCGGCGCACGGCGACTCGGTGGTCGTGGACTCCGACACCGCGAAGCGGCACGGCTGGCACCCCGGACAGAGCCTGCCTGTGCGCTACGACGACGGCGCCAAGGGGCGGCTGACGATCGGCGGTGTCTTCGTGGGCGGTGACCTCATCAACGGCGTGATCATGGACAACGCCACGGTGACCCCGCACACCCCGGAGGCCGGGGACATGCGGGTGCTGGTGAAGATGGCCGGCGGCCCCTCCGAGGCCCACCAGGACGCGCTGGTGAAGGCGCTCGGCGAGAACCCGGTCGTCAAGGTGCAGGACAAGGCCGACATCTCCCGGGAGCTCAGCGCCACGATCGACCTGATGCTGAACATCCTCTACGGGCTGCTCGCGATGGCCGTGCTGGTCGCCGTGCTGGGTGTGATCAACACGCTGGCGATGTCGGTCTTCGAGCGCAAGCACGAGATCGGCATGCTGCGGGCGATCGGCCTGGACCGTGCCGCGGTCAAGCGGATGATCCGGCTGGAGTCCCTGGTGATCTCGCTCTTCGGCGCGGTGCTCGGCCTGGGCCTGGGAGTCTTCCTCGCCTGGGCGGTCGGCGGGCTGATCAGGCCGAACCTGCCGAGCTACGCGCTGGTGCTGCCCTGGGACCGGATCGCGGTGTTCCTCGCGATGGCCGCCGTGGTGGGCATGCTGGCGGCGCTGTGGCCGGCCCGGCGGGCGGCCCGGCTGAACATGCTGGAGTCCATCAAGGCCGAGTGACGGACCGGCCGGGACGGCGTGACACGGCGGGGCGAGGGCCGCGGCGGCCCCCGCCCCGCCGTGTCACGCCGTCCCGGCGGAGCCCAGCCAGGCGGAGCGGGTCGACGGCATCCCGGAGCCGCCCGACTCCCGGGTGCGCACCGCGAGGATCTGGTTGACCCCGATGCGGTTGTGCTCGAAGGCCAGCGCGGAGGCCGCCATGTACAGCCGCCACACCCGGGCCCGCCCGGCGCCCGCGAGGCGGACGGCCTCGCCCCAGTGCGCCTCCAGGTTGGCGACCCACTCGCGCAGCGTCAGGGCGTAGTGCTCCCGGATCGCCTCCACGTCGCGGACCTCCAGCCCCGCCTCCTCCAGCCGGGAGACGGTGGCGCCGACAGGGGCCAGCTCCCCGTCGGGGAAGACGTACCGGTCGATGAACTCGTCGACGTGGTAGGCGTCCTCGTCCTCCCACGGGCGGCGGGCGATCTGGTGGTTGAGCAGCCGGCCGCCCGGCCGCAGCAGCCCGTACAGCACGCGCGCGTACTGGAGATAGCGCTCGCGGCCCACGTGCTCGGCCATGCCGATCGACGAAATGGCGTCGTACGGGCCGTCGTCGACCGCCCGGTAGTCCTGGACGCGGATCTCGACGCGGTCGGTGAGCCCCGCCTCGGCGATCCGCTTGCGGGCGTAGGCGGCCTGCTCGGTGGAGAGGGTGACGCCGGTGGCGTGCACCCCGTACCGCTCGGCGGCGTGCATGACCATCGAGCCCCAGCCGCAGCCGACGTCCAGCAGCCGCTGTCCGGCCTTGAGGTCCAACTTGCGGCAGATGAGGTCGAGCTTGGCCTCCTGGGCGTCCTCCAGGGTCGCGTCGGGCCGCTCCCAGTAGGCGCAGGAGTAGACCATGGACGGGCCGAGCACGAGCTCGTAGAAGTCGTTGCCGACGTCGTAGTGGTGGCTGATGGCCTGCCGGTCGCGGACCGGGCTGTGCAGGACGCCGCCCCGTCTGCGGACCTCCTCCGGCGGCGGGGGCGGCGGCAGTCCCGGACCCGCGAGCGAGAGCACCTCGCGGGCGATCAGCGCGGTCGACGGGTCCCGGAGCCGGGCCAGCAGACGGCGGTGGGCCGGCTCGTCCTCCTCGGGCGGGCGGTTCCAGACGACGCCGGACAACCGGTGCAGCGCGTCGTACAGGTCACCGTCGACGTCCAGTTCACCGGCCACCCACGCGCGCACCAGTCCCAGCTCGCCGGGCTTGAACAGCATTCGGCGCAGCGCCCTGCGGTGCCTCACGACCAGGGCCGGCGCGTCCGGGGGCCCGGTCTCGCTGCCGTCCCACGCGCGGATGCGCAAGGGGAAGGGAACGCCGAGCGCCTGCTTGGCGAGAGCGGTCAGTCGTCCGGCCGTATCGGCCATGGCGCGTACCTCCGTGCCTCCATGAAGACGGGTCCACTGCGCAGCAAAAACAGATGGGGACTACAACCACATTCCCGGGATCATTGTTCCTCTCCTACCCATCTCATGTTTGATGTCCGCACGGCCAGGACACGGGCATGCCGAAGGGCGCCCGCCCCACGGATGGCGGACGCCCTTCGGCTGCAACGGGTGAACGGGCCCTGCGGCCCGCCGGCGGCTAGGCCTTCGCCTTGGCCGGGGAGGCCTCGGCCGCGACCACCGGCGCCGGCACAGGCTTGGCGGCCTCGTAGAACTCCTCGCGGGGGTTCTCGATGGCGCCGAGGGAGACGACCTCGCGCTTGAGGAAGACCGCCAGCGTCCAGTCCGCGAGGACCCGGATCTTGCGGTTGAAGGTCGGGACCGCCATGCCGTGGTAGCCACGGTGCATGTACCAGGCCAGGCGGCCCTTGAACTTCAGCTTCATCTTGCCGAAGCGGACCAGGGCGACGCCCTTGTGCAGGCCGAGGCCGGCGACGGCGCCCTTGTTGGCGTGCTTGTACTCCTGCTGCGGGAAGCCCCGCATGCCGGAGACCACGTTGTCGCCGAGGACCTTGGCCTGGCGCAGCGCGTGCTGGGCGTTGGGCGGGCACCAGGCACCGGGGCCGGAGGCCAGGTCGGGGACCTGGGCGTTGTCGCCGGCGGACCAGATGTAGTCGGTGCCCTGGACCTGGAGGGTCGGGGCGGTGTCGACGTGGCCGCGCGGGCCGAGCGGCAGGCCGTACTTGGCCAGGACCGGGTTGGGCTTGACGCCGGCGGTCCACACGATGGTGGAGGCGTCGACCTCGAGGCCGTTGGCGAGCACCACGTGCTTGTCGACACAGGACTTCATCGACGTGCTCAGGTAGACCTCGATGCCGCGCTCGCGCAGGTGCTCCAGACCCCACGTGCCGAGCTCGGGGCCGACCTCGGGGAGGATCTTGTCGGCGGCGTCGACCAGGATGAAGCGCATGTCCTCGCGCTTGACGTTCGCGTAGTACTTGGCCGCGTCGCGGGCCATGTCCTCGACCTCGCCGATCGTCTCGGCACCGGCGAAGCCGCCGCCGACGAAGACGAACGTGAGGGCCTTGCGGCGGACGTCCTCGTCCGTCGTGGAGGCGGCCTTGTCGAGCTGCTCCAGCACGTGGTTGCGCAGGCCGATGGCCTCCTCGACGCCCTTCATGCCGATGCCGTTCTCGGCCAGGCCGGGGATCGGGAAGGTGCGGGAGACGGCGCCGAGCGCGACGACCAGGTAGTCGAAGGGCAGTTCATAGGACTCGCCCACGAGCGGTTCGACGACCGCGACCTTGCGGTCCTGGTCGATGGTGGTGACCCGGCCGGTCAGAACCTCCGCCTGGGGGAGAACGCGGCGCAGCGGCACCACGACATGGCGGGGGGAGATGCTGCCGGCCGCGGCTTCCGGCAGGAAGGGCTGGTACGTCATGTACGAACGCGGGTCGACGACCGTGACGGTCGCCTCCGCATAGCGCATCTTCTTGAGGATGCGCCGGGCCGCGTACAGGCCGACGTACCCACCGCCTACTACGAGGATCCTGGGACGCTCCGTGGTGCTCATGCTTCGAGTATTCACCACGGCCCGGGGGGTACCTCGTGAGCCCCTTCACAAGGTTTCCGGCACCCTCTGCTACACTGCGCCGCTTCGTGATCAGGACCACAGCCGCCAGGGGGAACCCGGCGCCGGTCACGGGCGTTGAGCGCCTGGCCCCACCAGCGACGATCGGCATCCGGGGGGCCCGCTCCGCACTCCCGCAACATGGGTGAAACACAAGCCCGTCAAGGGCTTTGGGGGTCACCGGGGGGCCTCACCCCGGGCAGTTGGGCCGTCCGGCGGGAACTTTCATGTGAAGAAATTCACGAACCTTCTTGCGCAGGCGTGTCGGACCCGCCGCGGGGGCCCGCTCACCTGACAAGCGCCCTGCTCAGGCGATACTCCACGCGATGCCGTCGAGGATGTCGTGCTCGCTCACGACGACCTCCGCGGCACCCGTGCGCTCCATGATCCGCAGCAGCACGAGCGCCCCCGCGCCGATCACGTCGACCCGCCCCGGATGCAGCACCGGGATCGCCGCACGCTCGGCGTGCGTGGCGGCCAGCAGCCGGGCGGTGACCTCGCGGACCTGCTCCACCGGAATGCGGGCGTGGTGGATCGCGGCCGGGTCGTACCCGGGCAGGCGCAGCGCGATCGCGGCGACGGAAGTCACGGAACCGGCCAGCCCGACAAGCGTGCGCGCCTCGCGCAGCGGCACGGTGCTCTCCGCCAGGTCCAGCGCGGCGTCGATGTCCCGCGTCATGGCGGCGATCGCCTCGGGCGTCGGCGGGTCGGTCACGGCGCCGTCGTGCACCAGGTGCCGCTCGGTCATCCGCACGCAGCCGACGTCGACCGAGCGGGCCGCGGTGACCTCGGTGTCGCCGACCACGAACTCCGTGGAGCCGCCGCCGATGTCGGTGACGAGGAAGGGGCGCTCCAGGTCGGCACGGCCGGCCAGTTCACGGGTGGCGCCGGTGAAGGAGAACTCGGCCTCCTGGTCGCCGCTGATCACCTCGGGCTCCACGCCGAGGATGTCCACCACGCCGCGCACGAAGTCCTCGCGGTTGGAGGCGTCGCGGGACGCGGAGGTGGCCACGAAGCGGACCGCGTCGGCGCCCAGTTCGCGGATGACGCCCGCGTACTCGCGGCAGGCCGCGAAGGTACGCTCCAGCGCCTCGGGGGCGAGGCGGCCGGTGCGGTCGACGCCCTGTCCGAGCCGGACGATGGTCATCCGGCGGTCCAGGTCCTTGATGGCGCCGGTCGCGGGGTCCGCGTCGGCGACCAGCAGGCGGATCGAGTTGGTGCCGCAGTCGACGGCGGCGACGCGGGTCACTTGTCGTCCCCCTGCACGGCGCAGGGGTCGACGCACGGGCCCTTGCGCCACCACTCCGGCAGCATCGCGAGGGCCTCGTCGCCGAGCGGGTTGACGCCGGGACCGGCCGCCAGGGAGTGGCCGACCAGCACGTGCAGGCACTTGACCCGGTCGGGCATGCCGCCCGCGCTGGGGAAGCCCTCCAGCACCTCGATCGCGTCGCGGCGGGCGAGGTAGTCCTCGTGCGCGGCCCGGTAGCCGGCGGCGAGTTCCTCGTCCTCGGCGAGGCGGGCGGTCATGTCCTTCATGACCCCCTCGGCCTCCAGGGTGCCGATCGCGGACGCAGCGCGCTGGCAGGTCAGGTAGTACAGCGTCGGGAACGGTGTGCCGTCCTCCAGCCGGGGCGCCGTCTCGACGACGTCCGGGTTGCCGCAGGGGCAGCGGTGCGCGACGGCGCGCAGACCGCGCGGGACGCGGCCCAACTGCTCCCCGACGGCGGCGACATCGCGCTCCGTCGGCGGGGCGTGCTCAGTGGAGGGCGGGGGCGTTTCCATGCCTGGGTGTGTCTCTTTCAGCGGTGTGCGGGGGCGGCGGCGTCGGCGTGGTCGACGCCGTCCCACAGGTTGGCGTACCAGGGGCGGCGAGCGGCGTTGTCGCTGTCGCCGCGGCGCGGGCCGGCGGCCTCGTCACCCCGTGCGGCGGCCCCGGAGGGAGTCACCACCGTATACGCCGTCTCGCCGGGCAGGACGTAGTGGAGCCGGGTGCGGGCCTGCGTCTTGACGTACTCGGGGTCCTGCCAGCGCGCCTTCTCCTCGCGCAGTTCCTCGACCCGCTTGCGGGCCTGTTCGGCCTGCTTGCGCTGGTCGGCGATCTGCGAGCGCTGGGCGACGTACTGGCGAGTGGGGTAGGCCAGGGCGACCACCAGCCCGCACACCACGAGGGCGAGCAGCGCGGCCCGCCCGGTCAGCCGGTTGCGGCCGCGCGGCAGCACGGGCCGCCGCGGGCGCCCGGTCGCGCGGTAGACGCGGGCCTGCGCCTGTGCCCCGAGGGCACGGATGCGCGTCGCGGTGGAGAAGCGATCCGGCACGTGCACCTCCGGTGGGGGGTTCGCGTTCGTCATTGCCTCGGGGCCGGGGACCGGCGTACCGGTGACCGGGAACCGCTGCCGCCCGCCGCGGGCGCAGCGGGCGGCAGCGGTGAGGCGTCAGCCCTTGAAGCGCGGGAACGCCGAGCGGCCGGCGTACACGGCGGCGTCGTCGAGGATCTCCTCGATGCGCAGGAGCTGGTTGTACTTCGCGACGCGCTCGCTGCGGGCGGGGGCGCCGGTCTTGATCTGGCCGCAGTTGGTGGCGACGGCGAGGTCGGCGATGGTGACGTCCTCGGTCTCGCCGGAGCGGTGCGACATCATGCACTTGTAGCCGTTGCGCTGCGCCAGCTCGACCGCGTCCAGGGTCTCGGTCAGCGAGCCGATCTGGTTGACCTTGACCAGCAGAGCGTTGGCGGTGTTGTTGTCGATGCCGCGCTGGAGGCGCTCGGGGTTGGTGACGAACAGGTCGTCGCCGACGAGCTGGACCTTGTCACCGAGCTGGTCGGTGATGGTCTTCCAGCCGTCCCAGTCCTCCTCGTTCAGCGGGTCCTCGATGGAGACCAGCGGGTACGCCGCGACCAGCTCGGCGTAGTACGCGGTCATCTCGGCCGCCGACAGGGACTTGCCCTCGAAGGAGTAGCTGCCGTCCTTGTAGAACTCGGTGGCGGCCACGTCGAGCGCCAGCGCGATGTCCTGGCCGGGCTGGTAGCCGGCCTTCTTGATGGCCTCGACGATCAGGTCGAGGGCGTCGCGGTTGCTCGGCAGGTTCGGGGCGAAGCCGCCCTCGTCGCCGAGGCCGGTGGACAGGCCGCGCTCCTTCAGGACGCCCTTGAGGGTGTGGTAGACCTCGGCACCCCAGCGCAGGGCCTCGGAGAAGGACTCCGCGCCGATCGGGGCGATCATGAACTCCTGGATGTCCACGTTGGAGTCGGCGTGCGAGCCGCCGTTCAGGATGTTCATCATCGGGACCGGCAGCACGTGGGCGTTCGGGCCGCCGAGGTAGCGGAAGAGCGGGAGGTCGGAGGCCTCGGACGCGGCGTGGGCCACGGCCAGCGAGACACCGAGGATGGCGTTGGCGCCGAGGGAGGACTTGTCCGGGGTGGCGTCCAGGTCGAACATCGCCTGGTCGATCAGCCGCTGCTCGGTGGCGTCGTAGCCGACCAGCTCCGGGCCGATCTGCTCGATGACGGCGAGCACCGCCTTCTCCACACCCTTGCCCAGGTAACGGCTCTTGTCACCGTCACGGAGCTCAAGGGCCTCGAACGCTCCGGTGGACGCTCCGGAGGGCACGGCGGCACGGCCCGTGCTGCCGTCGTCGAGGCCGACCTCGACCTCCACGGTGGGGTTGCCTCGCGAGTCGAGGATTTCCCGGGCTACGACGACGTCGATCGACGGCACGTGAGTCTCCTTCTGATGTCTCTTCGTTTCGGGCATGAGCCTAACCGACCCGAAAAGCCCCGTCCGGGCACGCTCCGGGGAAGTCCGCACCGGACCGCGAACGGAAGGGGGCACCGAGAAGAACGATCGGGGACGGACGCCCGCCGGCCGGCACGGACACGCGGACACGGACCGCAGCGCGCGGACGCCCTGCCGGGCGCCCGCGGCCGGCGGCACCGGGTCAGCGGCGGCCGAGCTCCAGCGTCTCACCGGCCACGATCCGGTCCGGGTTGTCGCCGATGACGTCCTTGTTGGCGGCGTACAGCCCGCGCCAGCCGCCCGGCAGGCCCTGCTCCATGGCGATCCCGCACAGCGAGTCGCCCTCCTGCACCACGTAGCGGCCGTCGCCGGTGCCCTTGGTGGAGGTGTCCTTCGCCGCGCCGCGGTCCGCGCCGCGGTCCGAGCGCTCGTCCGCGCCGCGCGTGGTGTCGCGGGAGATGGCGCCCCAGGCGGCGTCGCCCTCGACGACCTGCGGCGGCACCGAGGTCGCGCCGTGGCTGCCGCTGCCGGTGCCCGTCGTGCCGCCGGGCAGCCGCGGGGTGGTGCCGGCCTCGGGCTTGCGGTGCTTGCCCGGGATCTTGACGGCCGTGCCGGTGGAGGTCTCCGGGTCGGGCGTGGCGGTGGAGCCAGGGACGGCGGTCGAGTCGTCGCCGTTGTCGGAGGACCCGGCGGTCCCGTCCGTGCCGGAGTCCGTGCCGGTCCCGGTGCCCGTGCCGTCGGAGGAGCCGCCGGTGCCGGCGTCGTCGTGGTCCGAGCCGGTGTCCGTCCCGGAGTCGGTGCCGTTCCCGTTGCCGTTGCTGTTTCCGTTGCCGTTGTTGCCGTTGCCGTCGGAGTTGCCGCCGAGGAGGTCCTGCAGCACCTCGCCCAGGCCGCCCTGGTCGGCGCAGCCGGACCAGGCGTCGGGGCCGAGCACGGAGAGGATCTTCTCCGCGACGGTTATCTGCTCGTTGCGGCTGGCGAGGTCGGGGCGCTCGGCGTAGGCCGTGCCGCCGTACTGCTGCCAGGTCTCCTCGGTGATCTGCAGACCGCCGTAGAACCCGTTGCCGGTGTTCGAGCTCCACAGGCCGCCGCTCTCGCACGCGGCGACCGCGTTCCAGCTGGTGCCGGCGTCCGCGGCGCTCGCGCCGCTCGCTGCGAAGAGGGGGAGCGTGAGGCCCGCCCCGGTCGCCGCGACCGCGACCATGGCGGTCGGGGCCTGACGCGGCTTGCGGTGTCGGCCGTTCCCGGACTTCAGCATGCGCTATCGCCTTTCACATCCGAATATCGCGATGGCGCCTGACCGTAGTGGCCTTGGCCCATGCATCACAAGTCGATGTCTCGCGGATCACGTGAAGATCACGTCGTGACGCTCAGTCAGTCACGTTCCGGTGTGAAGGAGACGGGCAATGCACGCAGACCGCGCATGATGAGCCCGCCGCGCCAGCGCAGTTCCGCGGGATCCGCGGCGAGCCGCAGGTCGGGCAGCCGGGTCAGCAGCGTGGCGAGCGCGGACTGCGCCTCCAGCCGGGCCAGGGGCGCACCCAGACAGTAGTGGATGCCGTGACCGTAGCCGAGGTGCTGGTTGTCCCTGCGTGAAAGGTCCAGTGTGTCCGGCTCGTTGAAGCGCGCGGGATCACGGTCGGCGGCGGCGAGCACCACCAGGACGGGGTCCCCGGTCGCGATGTCCCGGCCGCCGACGGTCAGCGGTTCGGTCGCGAAACGCCAGGTCGCCAGTTCCACCGGCCCGTCGTAGCGCAGGAGTTCCTCGACGGCCGTGCCGAGCAGGGCGTGGTCGCCGCGGACCAGCCCGTCCTGCAGCAGCCGGCGCGGCCCGGGGTTGCGCAGCAGCGTGTACATCCCGTTGCCGATGAGGTTGACGGTGGTCTCGAACCCCGCGAAGAGCAGGATGAACGCCATCGCGGCGGCCTCGTTCTCCGTGAGGTGCTCGCCGTGGTCACTGGCCCGGATCAGACCGGAGATCAGGTCGTCGCCGAGGTCCGCGCGCTTGCGGTGGATCAGCTCCAGCAGATATCCGCGCATTTTCTTCACCGACCGGCCGACCCCGCCGCGGGGACCGCCACCGTGCCGGATCATCATCCCGGCCCAGTCGCGGAAGTCGTCCTGGTCCTCGGCCGGGACGCCGAGCAGGTCGCAGATCGCGTAGATCGGCAGCGGGAAGGCGAACTCATGGATGAGATCGGCCTCCCCCTTCGCGGCGAAACCGTCGATGAGCCGGTCGGTCAGCTCCTGCACGCGCGGGGCGAACTCGGCGACCCGGCGCGGGGTGAAGGCCTTGGAGACCAGCCGGCGCAGCCGGGTGTGGTCCGGCGGGTCGATGTTGAGCAGGTGCGTCATCAGGTCGGCGCTGCGCTCGCCCGGGATGCCCACCTTCCCCTTGGCGTGGGCGCGTTCGGAGTGGTGGACCGGGTTCTTGCTGAGCCGCGGGTCGGCCAGCGCCTGCCGCGCGTCCGCGTACCGGGTCACCAGCCAGGCGTCCACACCGCTGGGCAGCGTGGTGCGGTGCACCGGCGCGTGCTCGCGCAGCCAGGCGTACGCGGGGTACGGATCGGTGGCGAACTGCCAGGTGAACAGCTCGGGGGGCTCAGGGGTCGCACTGTCATGCACCCCATGACGTTAGCCGCTCCCGGCTGAGCCGGTCGGCCAGCCGGGTCGTCTCCGGCAGGCGGTAGGAGGGGGAGAGCGCCAGGACATGGCGGCACGCGGTGTCCAGGTCGATGCCGTGGCCGGTCGACACGTACACCGGCCGGACCCCGCTCCGGGTGCGCAGCGCCCGGCCCACCGTCTCGCCCGCGTCGACCAGCGGCACCGACGCCCCGCGTTCCTCCCCGAGCGCCGCCGCGTCGTACGTGCCGACGAACGGGGTCTTCGCCACCCCGGCGGCCGGCAGCCCGGTGACCACCCCCAGATGGCAGGCCAGACCGAAGCGGCGCGGGTGCGCCAGTCCCTGCCCGTCGCAGAGCAGCAGGTCGGGCGTGACGGTCAGGCCGCGCAGGGCCTCGATCAGCACGGGAAGCTCCCGGAACGCGAAGAGCCCGGGCACGTACGGGAAACCCGCCCGGGCCGTCGCGGTGGCCTGGTCGACGGGGGCGAGCGTGGCCGCGTCGACCACGACGACGGCGGCGGCCACGATGTCGTCCGCGGCACCGTGGCCCCCGCCGTACGCGACGTCCAGTCCCGCGACGTACCGCGGCCGCTGCGGGCCGGGCCCGCGGTGGTCGGCCAGCGGCCGGAGCCGGTCCTGAAGGGCCAGGGCCCCCGCCTCGTCGTGCGGCCACGCGTGCGGGACGTCTATGCGCATGGCCGCGAGACTACGGCCCGGGTCGGGCCGCCGGACCGCAACCCCGGTCAGGGCTGTCTGCCCCGCTGTTCCCTGTCGTCGCCGTTGGCGGGCCCCGTGCCGCGGTCCGGCCCGGGCGCCCGGTTCCGGCTCCCGGCGTGGGCCTTGGGGACGGGCACGCCCTCCGGCGGGGCGGCGACCCCGTGGGAGCCCCAGTTGCCGAAGCCCTTGAGGGAGTGCGGAAGGTGGCGGATGCCGTCCTGCGGCCACTCGTCGTAGTCGCGCCACTCGGTCAGGGGGTGCCGCTCACCATCCTGGTGACCGGGGCCGTGGTCGGCCGGGGTCTCACGGCCGTACTCCTGGCGCGTGTGCCACGCCCCGCCACGGGGCTGCGGCCGCTGCTCGGGAGGCGGCTCCTTGGACCGGTGGTAGAGGCCGATCGAGACGGCCCCGATCAGCAGGCCGACGAGGAAGATGCCCACTACCAGCGGGGCGATGCCGACGAGGTAGTCGTGCGGCACGGCCAGCTGGATCTGCTCCAGTGCTCGCATGCCACCCATTTACCCTATTCACCCGGTTTCACTCCCCGCCCACCCGCCCGTGTGCCCGGCAAGGTCTGGGCGCCCCGACGCAAGTCGTTGGGGGCCGGGTGCGGGCCCTCCGGGGCTGCCATTCTGGACAGCACATTTAGGTGCCTCAGGCACTCTCGGCTGCGCACTCGGGGTTGTGCACCCAAATATGCTCCACAGTCCAGAACGCCACCCTCCCCCAGCTACCGCTGGGAGGTGCCCCCAACTCCCCCGCCCCCTCCCTCTCGCCATGCGCCTGATCCCCGGTGGGTGGGCGAAAAGGCGGTCCGGGGTCACCGCAAGTGCCCATCCGAACCCCCACCGGCCGTAAGTCGCCCAACCGACCCGGGAGGGGGTGCGCCGGGGTCCGCCCGCAGGGGACGAGCGGAGACCGCCTGGTCGATGCCGAACAATGTGGGCGCAAACCGCGAGCGCCGAGGACGGATCCCGGAGCGGCGCCGACCCCACAACGCACGCAGGGCGGGGCCCGCACATACCGCGCCGGGCACACGGGCGGGAGGGCGGGGAAAAAGACCTAGGCGGTACGGGCGCGCTCCGCCGCGAGGATCGCGTCGCGGTACCGGCGGGCGGCAGCCCGCAAGGCGGACTCGGGGTCGATCCCCGCCGCCTGCGCGGCCACCGCCAGCGCCAGCAGCCGATCGCCGGTGTCTGCCGCGTCCGCGTCCGGCAGCGGCACCCCGAGGCCCGCCCGTTCCGCGCGGGCGCCGAGTTTGGCCGCCAGGGCCAGGGCGGGCTGGCCGAGCGGGACGCCCTCCGTGACGGACGTGCGCTGCTTCTCCTGCTCCTTCATCCGCAGCCAGTGGGCCTGGACCTCCTCCGGCGTCTCGGCGGTGTCGTCGCCGAAGACGTGGGGGTGGCGGTGGACGAGTTTGTCGACGATGGTCGCGGCGACGTCGTCGATGGAGAACGGCTCCTCGGGGTCGTCCTGGGCGATGCGGGCGTGGAAGACCACCTGGAGCAGCACGTCGCCGAGTTCCTCGCGCAGGGCGTCCCGGTCGCCCTCCTCTGCCGCCTCGACGAGTTCGTAGATCTCCTCGATGCCGTACTTCACCAGCTCCTGGCTGGTCTGCACGCTGCTCCAGGGGCATTCGCGGCGGATCCGGTCCATCACCTGGACCAGGTCGAGCAGCCGGGCACCGGGCAGGTCGTACGAGCCGGGCAGCAGTTCCAGGTCGGGCATGTCCACGCGGCCGGAGCCGCCGAGGCGGGCCAGTTCGTCGGTGACGGCCGCGTCGCCCTCGCCGCCGGTGAGGTAGACCACCGTACGGCCGTCCGCGGTGAGGTCCACCAGGTCGCGGCCGGTGGGGGCGGCGTGCTCCACGGCGACGCCGGCCTCGCGCAGGTAGGGCAGCTGCGGGTGCCCGGGGTCGGGGCAGACGACCCGGTCGGCACCGCGCAGCAGCTCCCACGCCGGCCAGGACAGCAGGCCGGGGGCGACACGGTGGGTGGTGGTCAGCAGTACCAGGCGGCCCGGGCGGGCGGAGTCATCGGAGTGGTCCACCCGTCGAAACTACCTCGCCCGGGTGCGGCTCAGGCACCGGCCTGGGGGGCGCTCACCTCGGACAGCCACGGGTCCTTGGTGGTGTCGAGGGTGAGCTTCTGCGCGTTCCACTTGCCGTAGCGCGGGTTCACGTCGATGTCGAGCCGGTCGGCCGTGCGGCGCAGCACCGTGAGCAGGGTGGCCTGGCCCTCGGGGCTCTGCACGTTCGCGCCGTAGTGGGCGGCGACCTTCTGCATGAGCAGGTCGGTGCGGATGCTCTCGTCGATGTCGGCGGGGATCATCGCGTACGTCTGGAGGACCTGCGCCTCCAGTTGCTGCTTGCCGCCGGCCTGCGTCTCGGCGGCGCGGCGGGCCTGCTGCACCTCGCGCGGGGTGACGGAGACCCCGGCGTCCTTGGCGGCGCGCTCGATGACGCGCGCCTGGACGAGGCTGTGCACGGTGTTGCGCTGGAGGTCGCTGCTGGCCTCGATGAGCTGGTCGGCCTGCGGCGACTTCTCCTGGGCGGCGCGTACCGCGGCGACCCTCGCCTGCACCGTGTTCACGGTGATCTGCCGGCCGCCGACGACGGCCGCGGCACCGGCGTGCGGTGTTCCGCAGGAGGTCAGCAGTGGCGCGGAGAACAGCACGGCGGCGGTGGCGAGGGCGGAGAGCGCAGTCCTGCGGCGGAGCATTTTGCCTCCCGGCAAGGGATCGGGCGACGGTGCACGATCTGGCAGATGCAGTGATCGAGGATATTGAGCGGGGGCCCGCAATATCCAGCACTCTGCACAAACGATGCCGGTGCCGGTCAGGTGTCGCAGGCGACTCCGTCGCCGTCGCGGTCCAGGGCGCCCGAGTAGCCGGGGTCGCCGCGGTGGAGCGGGGCGGCGCCCGCCTTCCGGGCGGCGGCGCAGTTCGGGTACGTGGTGGCGCCGGAGCCGGGCTGATCATCGCCGTTGCCGCCGTCCTTGCCGGAGGGGGCCGCGGCGGGCACGTCGGGCTTGCCGGAGCCGGGCAGCGGCTCGTCCGGGCAGGTGCGCAGGACCTCGGTCATCGCGTCCTTCTCGGCGGCGGTGACCCACAGGCCGTACTTCTTCTTCACCGCCACCTGGCGGGCGACGTAGGGGCAGCGGAACGCCTTGTTGGGGGGCAGCCAGGTCGCCGCGTCCCCGTCGCCCTTGCCGCGGTTGGCGGGGCCGTCGACGGCGAGCAGGTTGAGCGGGTCGTTGGCGACCTGTATCCGCTTGTCGCGGTCCCAGTACTTGGCGCCCTTCTGCCAGGCGTCGCTGAGTGCCACGACGTGGTCGATGTCGATGGTGCTGCGGCCGCGGGTGAAGCTGATCCCCTTGCCGGTGTACGGGTCGGCGAGGCGGCCGGAGGTGACGATGCAGTCGCCGCCGTTGTCGGACCGGAAGGACTCGCCGGTCAGGTCGCGCTGCAGTATGTCGTCGCGGGTGTCGCAGCCGTTGTGGTCGGTGTCCACCCAGGAGCTGCCGAACTGGTCGCGTGCGTAACCGGTCTTGGGCGCGCGGCCCTTGACCGTCAGGTCGCCGACCGCCTTGAGCGCCGAACCCGCCGGCGCCGCCGCGTCGCTGCCCTGTCCTCCGATGCCGTCGCCCGTGCAGCCGGCGGCGCCGAGGACCACCGCGAGCAGCGCCGCTGCCGTTACCGCCGTTGAACCCGCCCTGGTTGTGACCACCTTGGCACTGTAGGGGGTGGGGGCGCGGACCGGCAGGGGGCCTTCCGGCCCGCGGTCCGCGCCCCCGGCGGTCAGCCGGTGACGGCGACGGGGGCGTCCCAGTCGCTGCGGTCCACCGTGAGGGTCCAACCGCCGCGGGTCTCCTTGCTGTTGACCATGTACTGGTGGCCGCGGCGGTGCCCGGTCCACAGCGTCTTGGAGAACGGCCAGTCGGAGGTCGTCGTCTTCACCTGGTCCCACAGGGCGTACCAGAGGGCGTCGGGGAGCTCGGTGCGGTCCTTGGCATTGGCCACGGCGGCGGCGCTGCTGCTCTTGAAGCCGTAGAAGCCGGCCCAGTAGTTCTTGGCGTGGACGGTCTTGTCCCAGGCGCGGATGTAGGTGAGCACCGCGGTGTTGCAGGCGGTGTTCGTGATGTCGTAGGACTCCATGTCCAGGTAGAGGGTGCTGCCGGCCTTCATGCCGAGCGCCGAGGCCTTGGCCACGGCGTCCGCGCCGTCGGTGGCGCCGAGCGAGGCGGCCGTGGCGGCGGTCAGCTTCTCCGGGTTGCGGCTGGTCTGGCACGGCGGCTGCGCGCCGACGTACAGCGGGATCAGCTTCCAGCCGGACGCGCTCACGGTCTTGACCCAGGACGCGGTCAGGTTCGGCTGCGCGCAGCCGCGGTTCTTGCCGCCCACGTAGACGGCGGCGGCGCCGTAGAAGTCGGCGGACTTCCATGCCTTCATCGCCGCCGACGAGGGCGCGGTGCAGGTGTCGAACGCCCGGCCCGTGTACACCTTCGGCGCGGGACGGGACACGGTGGTCGCCATCGAGGCCTCCGCCGCGACACCGGCGCCCGCCAGCACGGCGACACCCGCGACCGCCCAGGCGATGTAACGACGCTTCTTCGACATCCGGTGACCGGACATCCCCACCCCATTCGTTGTTCATTGCTCATGACACGCGAACGCACGCGTGCGTTCCGCCGCGAAGTCGTCGACCGCCCCGACGGGCCGCGCTCCGTCCGCCGTCGGCGGGTGCGCGGGCCTCCGTGTGCGGGGCGGTCGGCATCATATCCGTCGCGTGGTGCGCCGACGGATCCGCAGGACGGGCCAGAGCAGCAGTGCGCTGACGGCCCACAGGAACACCGCGACAGTGATCCACTCGCCGGTGCCGGTCTCCGGGTCGTCGGCGCCGAAGACCGTGTACGCGAGGGCCACAAAGGCGAAGAAGCCGCCCAGCAGCCCGAAGAGGACCATCGCCACCGACTGGAGCCCGGTGCGCCGGGTGCGGGCGGCACCCGCCGGCGTGACGGCAGGAGCGGAGTCGCCGGTTCCGGCCGCCTCCCGTCGCGGTGGCGGCTGCCGGGGCGGCATCTGCACCACCGCCGCCGGTGGCACCGCGGCGTCGATGACGGCGACGGTGTGCGCGTCGATGCTGTACGGGCCCGGTTCCACCTCGACCGTGATGCCGTCGGTGCCGATGAGCCGGCGGCCGCCGTCCGGCCAGCTCAGCATGGCGGCGCAGGAACGGTAGAGCACGGTCACCGCACGTTCTGTCCCGGCGGTCCCGGCGGCCGGGCGTTCCGTCAGGCTGACGCCGTCGTCGCCCACGACCAACTCCGGGGCGTCCTTGCGGTTCTGGGTGAAACGCCGCCCGGTGACCGCGTACGGCGACCTGACCGGCGCCGCCGTGTACCCGGCCCAGTCCGCCGAGTGCCGCGCGGGCACCTGCATGAGGGCGGTTCCCTCGGCCTCCAGGGCCACCGCGTGCAGATGTGCGGGCGCGGTCGCCCACAGTTCGGAACGCAGTTCCTCCGACGTGCGCGGGAGGCGTCCGGCGAGCAGCTCCTCGGCCATGCCGGGCAGCCGGCGCACCACCGCGTCGTGTGCGGTCAGGGCCGCGTCGGCGCGGCCGCGCACCGCGTCGAGGTCGGCCTGGGCGATCCGGCCCGCCCGCAGTCCCGCGAGGACGTCGACGAATCCGCCGAGGACCGCGTCCTGCTTGGCGGGCAGGGCGTCCGCGAAGGCGGTCACCAGGGCGAACCCGTCGCGGCGCGAGGTGTGGTCGGCCGCCGTGGTGTACGAGTAGCCGCCCTCCTGCCGCAGGGCGCGGGACAGTTCGCGCTCGAGGACGGCCGCGTACAGCCGGGCGGCGGTGGTGTCGGTGACCACGGCGTCCATCAGGACCCCGCCGGTCCCGTCGGAGAAGTAGGCCGGAGCGACGGGCAGCGCGGAGGTCACCGCCGGCATCGGCCTGCGGTCCCCGCCGGGCAGTTCGAGCGACAGTCCGGCGGGCAGCCGCTCGCCGGCGATCCACAGCGTGGCGTTGCCCCGGGTGAACCAGGTCCGCGCCCACTGCCACACGTCCTGGGCACTCACGTTCCGCACACCCCACTCGGGGTAGCTGACCACGCCGTACCCCTGCGCTCCGTAACGCCACAACGGGAGCTGGCCGGGTTCGCGGCGCGACTCCTCGGTCCGCAGGATCTCCTTCTCCGTCTCCAGCCGGTCCATGGGCAGGTCGACGAGGGAGGCGCAGACACCGGTGAGGTGGGCGACGATCTCGTGCTCGGCGCCTTCCGCGTGGAAGTGGGTGAACGCCGCCTTGGTCGCCCCGTTGAAGTGGTAGTCGGCCAGGCCCTGGCGGTGCAGGGCCAGATGCTCGGTCAGGTGCGTCAGGCCCGCCCGCCCGAGCGTCTCGTCGGCGGCACCGACACGGAAGACCAGCCCCGCGCGCATCGGCCCGGCGGCGTAGGTGAAGAGGGTGGGTATGCCGTCGACCTCGGTGTGGTGGACGGCGGCCTGCTGGTTCATCTCAGGCCTCTGTTCGGCATGGGCGGGTCATCCTCTGGCGAGAACCACGTTGCGGTGTCGGACGTAGACGTCGGCGGGCTCACCGAGGTAGCTCCACGGGAACTCGGACGCCAGGTTGCCCAGCGCGCGGAAGTGGGCGGCGGCCCGGGCGGTGTCGCCGATCAGTGAGAACAGGGCCGCGAAGGAGCCCTGGACGACGACCCACCCGTGGTCGCGCCGGAACCGCGGATGGGACACGGACCGCTCGGCGGCCTCGACGAGTTCGGGGTGGACGTGCGGCCGGCGCAGGTACTCGGCCCGGTCGCGGTCGGAGTCCAGAGCGCTCCAGTGCTCGAGGTGTGCCTCGGCCACCAGCCCCGCGTTCAGCGTCGCTTCGGGGGCGCCCTGCATGCACTCCCGGGCGAACGCGTGGGCGGCCTCCCAGCTCCCGCTCCACTTGGGGCACAGCTGCTGGAGGAGCCGTGCCTGGCCCGTGAAGTGGTGCGGGTGGTACCTCGCCAGCCGTTCGTAGCGGCGGCGTGCCTCGTTCTGCCCGAGTTGGAGCCCTCTGGCCGTGTTGAGCCGCTCCGCCCAGGCCGTGCCGCAGGACGGGTCGAGGGCGGTGGCCCGGATCAGCAGTTGTTCCGCCGTCCGCAGGTGTGCGTGAAACGCCGCGAACTGCTCCCTGCTCACGCTCTGCGCCCGCTTGGCGGTCCGGATCTCCCAGCCGAGTTGGACTTCACGGGCACCGAGGACGGTGAGGGCGAAGACGTCCTCCGGAGCCGCCGCGACCATCGTGCGCAGGACGTGCTCGACGCCCGGCACTTCGGCCACGGTCCGGACGGCGTAGGCGCGGCCGGTCCCCTCGGGCAGCCCGTGGACATACCCGCGCAGCGCCTCCATGTCGGCAGCGGCGGCTGCCTGGCGGAGCCACGCGACTTCGGGATGGGCGGACGCCTCCTCGAAATCCGGGGGAGGCAGGGAAGAAACAAGCGACATACGCGGCTCCTAAGCGAACCTTGCGGGAATCCGACCGACCGGGAAATCGGCCGCACCCCACCCGATTTGACGTGAATTTGATTGTGTCCATACCGGACCATCGGCTTCCGTCCACGAAAACCGCATAATCTCCGTCCGGCACTCGCCGCACACAGCCCGTCCCCCTCGCCAGGAAGTCAGCCATGGCACTGAACGCCCGCCGCAATCGCCAACTGCTCGAAGCCCTTGCCCCCTTGCTCCTTCAGGGCGAGCAGGTGGAGCTGACCTCGCTGGCCGCTGTCGGCACGGTCTCGGTCCGCAAGCAGGTCCTCACCGCCGCAGTGGTCGGTGTGCTCAGCGCCGGCACGGTGATGGCCACCGTCACCCCCCGCCCCCTGTACATCGCCCTGACCGACCGCCGCGTGCTCTTCTTCGACGGAAATCGGGGCGGCAAGCCGGGCAAGCTCATGCTGAATCTGCCCCGGCCCTACGTGTCCGCAGGCAATTCGAAGAAGGCATTTCTCGGCCTCCAGTACGCCACCCGCCTCTCGGTGGCCGGCCAGGAACAGGGTCTCAAGGTGACCTTCCCCGTGCAGCACCGGTCGGACGGTCCCCGGTTCGCCTCGGCCTTTCCGGTGACGCACTGACGCAATTCCCGGCGGCGGCCGGTCAGCTGCCCATCTTGTCGATGTCGACGACGTCCTTGGCGGCGGGGACCTGGACGGCGGCCGCCTTGTCGAAGTCGGTGAAGCGCAGGGTGCCGGGCTCCTTGCCGCCCTTGGTGACGACCTTGAGGATGTAGGGCTTGCCCTGGGTGGCCACGTAGGCGGTGATCGTCTCGGCGCCGTCCTTGCCGGTGATCGGCAGGGCGGGGATGCCGTCGACGGTGGTGGGCTTGCCCTTGGTGCCGTCGTCGTCGCCGTCCTCCTCCTTGTCGAGTTCGGCGAGGAACGCCTTCAGGTCGCAGGCCTGGAGGAACTCCTTGGAGTCCGGGCCGGAGGCGCTCGTCTTCATCCACCGCTTCCCGATGACCTCCTGGGCGGCCTTGCCGTCCGAGCCCTGGGACGACCAGAAGGCGTCGTCGCCCTTCATGTAGAGGAAGGCGCCGGACTTCAGCAGGCGGACGTTGCCGCCCTCCATGGTGAGGTTGCCCTGGCAGTCGCCGGTGCGGGTCATGGTCATGTGGTACTTCATCGGCTCCCCGTCGGTGATGCCGTCGAGGTCGACGGTCATCGTGGAGGCCGACTTCATGGCGGCCAGGGCCTTGGTCCCGATCTCGGCGGCGGGCCGGTCGGCCAGGGCCGTCGACGCGGGCTGGGCCTTGCCGGCGCCGAGCGGGCCGCAGGCGGCGAGGGCGAGGGCGGCGGTGGAGCAGCCGAGCGCGGTGAAGGCGGCGCGGACGGTGGTCATGTGGGTCTCCCCTGGGTGAGTCGCGCGGGCGTGGTCGGCCCGTCTTCTTCCGGTCGCCGCAGCCGCCGGCGCCGAAGGTGGCGTCCTGGGCGGTGAGCGTCGCGCCGGCGGTGCCGCCGGCGTTGTCGTTCGCGCAGATCGGGATCGAGTTCACGGAGTGCCCGCGCCCCCCCCTGACCGCTCGTACGGCGGCGGTCGCGGTTGCGGGCACTCCGTGAACCGATGGGTCAATCACAGCATGTCCTGTGAACCGAGTCAACATGGATTCTCTGTTCACGCGACTTCACGCTGTGAAGGGCCGGAACGGGCGTTCATCGGTATGCTCGGGGCCACCATCGAGACCCGCGTGGGAGGGGATCCAGCCAGGTGCCGGAGAACGCAGCAGAAGTCACCGCCGCCGGCATCGCGCGACTGGCCGGTGTGGGACGCGCCGCCGTCAGCAACTGGCGCCGCCGGCACCCCGACTTCCCCAAACCCGTGGGCGGCACCGACACCAGCCCGGCCTTCGCCCTCGCCGAGGTCGAGCAGTGGCTGCGCGGCCAGGGCAAACTCGCCGAGGTCCCGCTGCGTGAACGCGTCTGGCAGCGGGCCGAGGCCCATCCCGCGGGCACCGCGACCGCCCTGCGGCAGGCGGGGGCCGTCCTGCTGCTCGTCCGTGAACACCCCGATGAAGGGCGGCACGCGGAACCGGACGCGCTCGCCAGCGCCGCGGGGGAGCTGCTGGAACGGCGCTTCGGCGGACGCTTCCCCCTGGGGGCGCCGCTGGACACGGCCCTGCTGCGCGGCGCGGCCGGCCTCGCCGCCGAACTGGGCCCGCGCCAGGCCTACGAGTTCCTGCTCGGCCGCCACCTGGACGCCAACCCGCGGCAGTACACGCTCACCCCGGCCGCCCCCGCCGAACTGATGGCGGCGCTCGCCGGGCCCGCCCGCAGCGTGCTGGACCCGGCCTGCGGCACCGGCACACTGCTGCGCGCCGTGGAAGCGCCCCACGAGGTGCGCGGACAGGAGGCCGACCCCGATCTCGCCGCGCTCGCCGCGCTGCGGCTGGCCCTGCACGCCGACCCCGCCGCGCAGGTCGAGGTGGCCGCCGGGGACAGCCTCCGCGACGACGCCTTCCCCGGCCTCGCCGCCGACGCCGTGCTGTGCCACCCGCCCTTCAACGAGCGCAACTGGGGCCACGAGGACCTGGCCTACGACCCCCGCTGGGAGTACGGCTTCCCGGCCCGCACCGAGTCCGAACTCGCCTGGGTGCAGCACTGCCTGGCCCGCGTGCGCGACGGCGGCACCGTGGTGCTCCTGATGCCCCCGGCCGCCGCGTCCCGCCGTTCCGGGCGCCGGGTCCGTGCCGACCTGCTGCGGCGCGGCGCGCTGCGCGCCGTGATCGCCCTGCCGGCCGGCGCCGCGCCCCCGTACGGCATCCCGCTGCACCTGTGGGTCCTGCGCAGGCCGCGGGACGGTGCTCCGCCGTCGCCGCACCTGCTGCTGGTCGACGCCGCGCAGGCACCGGGCGGGACGGCGCCGGGCGGCGAGAAGGTGCCCTGGCAGACGGTGCGCGCCACCGTGCTGGACGCGTGGACCGCCTTCGACCGGGACGGGACGGCCGGTCCGGGCGCCGACCGGCCGGGCGTCAGCCGCGCCCTGCCCGTCATCGACCTCCTCGACGACGACGTGGACCTCGCCCCCGCGCGCCATCTCCCGCCCCCGGCCACCGGTGCCGGCGCGTCCGAACTCACCGATGTGCGGGACCTGCTGACGGACACCTTGCGCCGCACCTGCGAACTCGCCCCCGGGCCCGCCCGGTCCGCGCCGCCCGCCCGGTGGCCGCTGACCACGGTCGGCGAACTGGCCCGGGCCGGGGCCCTGGTGCTGCGCGCGGGCGGCCAGGGCAGCCGCGGCCCCGGCGGGGGCCCCGCCGTGCTCACCGAGCACGACGTCCTGGCCGGCACCGGCCCGACCGGCACCCTGCCCGAGGGGCCGCAGGAGGACGCGCCGGTGCTGGTCGAGGAGGGCGACGTGGTCGTCCCGGTCCTGGGCCGCGGTGCGGCCGCGCGGGTCGTCGACGCCGCCACCGCGGGCGCCGCCCTCGGCC
Organism: Streptomyces sp. NPDC088733; assembly: GCF_044751185.1. Taxonomy (NCBI): domain Bacteria; kingdom Bacillati; phylum Actinomycetota; class Actinomycetes; order Kitasatosporales; family Streptomycetaceae; genus Streptomyces; species Streptomyces sp. NPDC088733. The sequence goes on along the minus strand of NZ_JBIVLH010000009.1, from coordinate 218,892 downwards.
GCAACCTGCACCTGCTGCGCCCCGACCCCGCCGCCGTGGACCCGTGGTTCCTCGCCGGATTCCTGCGCGGCACCGCCAACAACCGCCAGGCCAGCAGTTACGCGTCCACCTCGACCCGGCTCGACGTGCGCAGGCTCCAGGTCCCCCGGCTGCCGCCGGCCGACCAGCGGCGCTACGGGGAGCGGTTCCGGACGCTGGCCGTCTTCGAGGAGGCGCTGCGCCTGGCCGGGCAGTTGGGCGAGCAACTGGTGCAAGGTCTGTACGACGGCTTGACGGACGGCACCGTACGGCCCGAATAGTTAGGGGATCGGGTGAACGAGTGCCGGCTGCTGCCGATACGCTCGCGATGCCACCCGCAGCTGTCCCGTACGCATGTCCAGGAGTCCAGGAGCAGTGTTGAACGGCCCCGGCCCGGTCCCGCCGCCCCCTCCCGCGCAGTCCGGGGGCACCGCAGTGGCGCTGCGTGCCACTTTCCTCGTACTGACGGCACTGAGCTGCGGTTTCCTGTCCTGCCTGCCGCTGCTGCACCTCGCGGTGCAACGCCGCAGGGCGCTGGACTGGGTGCTGTTCTGGACCGGCACGGCGGTGACCGTCGCGGCCTTCGCCACCATCGGCACGCTGCCGGAGTCGAACCCCTGGACGGACGCGGCGCTGATCGTCGTCATCTCCATGGTCCCGCTGGTCGGCGTCCACTACCTCGTGGCCGACATGGCCCTGCACCGCAAGCAGGCGCTGCCCGGGTACCCGCCGTACGCGGCGACCGTCCCCTACCCCCCGCAGCAGCCGGGCCCCGGCGGCTACAACCCGTACAGCTCCGTCCCCACACCCCCGCCGGCGCAGCAGCCGCCCGTCGCGCCGCACCCGCCGCGCCTCAACCAGGTGCGCGCCGAGCTGGACGAACTCAGTGACCTGCTGCGCAAGCAGGAGGACCAGGGGTGAACGGACGGATCGTCGCCGGCCGTTACGAGCTGGCCACGGTCCTCGGCCAGGGCGGCATGGGCCAGGTGTGGACCGCGTACGACCGCCGGCTGGACCGGCGGGTCGCGGTCAAACTGCTGCGCCCCGACAAGGTCGCGGGCGCGGCCGACGCCGAGGAACTGCGCCGGCGGTTCCTGCGCGAGTGCCGGGTCACCGCCCAGGTCGACCACCCCGGTCTGGTCACCGTCCACGACGCCGGCAGCGACACCGACGAGCTCTACTTCGTCATGCAGTACGTGGAGGGCGCCGACCTCGCCGACCACCTCGCCGAGCACGACCCGTACCCCTGGCCGTGGGCGGTCGCCGTCGCCGCGCAGTTGTGCGCGGTGCTGTCGGCCGTGCACGCGGTGCCGATCGTGCACCGCGACCTCAAGCCGCGCAACGTGATGGTGCGCCCGGACGGCTCGGTCGTCGTCCTGGACCTGGGCGTCGCCTCCGTGCTGGACACCGACACGACGCGTCTCACCCACACCGGCACGCCCATCGGCACCCCCGCCTACATGGCCCCGGAACAGGCGATGAGCGGCGCCGTGGGACCGCGCACCGACCTGTACGCGCTCGGGGTGCTGCTGCACGAACTCCTCAGCGGCACAGTGCCCTTCGCCGGGTCCACCGCCCTCGGCGTGCTCCACCGCCATCTGTACGAGCAGCCGGTACCGCTGCGCCAGGTGCGCCCGGAAGTGCCCGAGCCGCTGGAGGCACTGGTGCTCCGGCTGCTCGCCAAGGACCCCCAGCACCGCCCGGCGGACGCGCAGGAGACCTACCGCCAGCTCGCGCCGCTGCTGCCGGTGCCCGGCGCCGGCCACCACAGCCCCGGCCCGATGGACCCCACCCGGCCCTTCCTGCGCCCGCACGCCCCCTGGCCGGACCGGCCGGCCGTGCCGCCGCCGCCCTCCGCGGTGCCGCCCGTGCCCGCGGCGGCCCCGGGGACCGGTGCGCACGGCATCGCCGAGGCGGTCGACGAGGTCAAACGGCTGCTGGACGCGGGCCGCATCACGCAGGCCGTCGACATCCTGGGCGGCGTGCTGCCCGCAGCGGCCGAGAAGCACGGCGCGCACTCCCCCGTCGTGCGCATGCTGCGCAAGCAGTACGCGGCCACACTGATGGAGGACGGCCAGTACCGCCGCGCGCTGCCCGAGTTGCGCCATCTCGCGGACGAACTCGCCGCGGAGTCGGGCCCGTCGGGGCGGCCGTCGCTCCAGTACCGCTACGAGGCGGCGCAGTGCCTGGAGCAGCTCGGCGAGGCCACGGCGGCGCTGGCCGAGTACCGCGCCCTGCTGCCGTCCTTCGAGCAGTACCGGGCCACCGACCCGGAGCTGCCGCTGGAGGTGCGGCGGCGCATCGGCCACCTGCTGCTGTCGGTGGGCGACCGGATGGGCGCCCACGACGTGCTGTCCCGGCTGCTCTACGACTCCGACCGCGTGCACGGCCCGCGGCACCCGCTCTCGGTCGAGCTGCGGCGGACGCTGGCGTGGCTCGGCCAGATGGGCCGCTAGCGCGGGTTCCGAAATCTCCCCCAGCCACCGCTGGGAGGTGCTCCCACCCCAGCTACCGCTGGGGGCCCCGTCCGCGACTCCCCCGGCTCCGCTGGGGCTCCCCGCGAACACGGCACTCCCCCAGCCTTCCACCGGAGGGAAGCGTCGCATCGTCCGAAAAGCCCGGCCACGCCGACCGCAGGACGGCACCCCGCCCAACGGGCAGCCCGGCGCGGCTGTCACAACACGCCCTCCCCCGCGGACCTATGGGCCACCCCCGAACACGGCACTCCCCCAGCCTTCCGCCGGAGGGAAGCGTCGCATCGTCCGAAGAGCCCCACCGCGCCGGCCGCAGGACGGCTCCCCGCCCTCCGCGCGGCCGGCGCAGCACGCCCTCACCCGGGAGCGGTGGGCTTCCCCGCCCGGTGCGGGCGGGGAAGCCCCAGGGGCCCCAGGGGTCAGCGCCGGGTGCCGCTGCGCGCCGCGCGGTTGGCGAGCTTGATGCGCAGCGCCTCGCGCCGGGCGAGGCGGTAGACGGCGCGGCCTTCCGGGCCGAGCAGTCCGGCCACGCGGGCGATCTCGGTCCACGCCCACGACCGGGTGCCGCCCACGCAGGCGAGCGCGGCGAGCAGGCTGAGTGCCGCGGACTTCTCGCCCCGGCGCGCCCGGATCTCCGCCATGCCGATCACGACGTCCGCCGGCTGGCGGCGGCGGAGTATCTCCGCGCCGACGCGCAGCGCGTCCTCGTCGCGGCCCGCCTTGAAGTGCTCCACGAAGTCCTCGGTGAGGAAGCGGACCTGCTGCACGAGCGCCGCGGCGAACGGGCTCTCCTCCGCCGTACCGTCCTCGGAGTCCGCGTCCTCGTCCACGGTGCCCACGCCCGGCGCGCCCACGGGCGAACCGCCCATCTGCAGGCCGAGTGCCGTGGTCATACGGGTCGTGAAGGCCGGGATGTCGAAGAGTTCCTCGACCTCCGCGTACCCCGCCTCGGACACCTCGTCCGCCAGCACCTCGCGCAGCGCCTCGAGCGCGGCCTCGGGGGTGTACTCGGCAAAGGACCGGTACCCGGGGACGCCCTGGAGGACCTCCCTGGACCCGACGCGGTCGAAGGTGGCGACGCGGAGCCTGTGCTGCACGGCCTCCACGACCGACAGCGGCATCGGGTCGTCGACGCTCGACAGGAAGAAGACGTCGGACGCGGCCAGTTCCTCGCGGACGCGGTCGCGGGAGAGGGCTCCCATCCACTCCACGCGGTCCGACAGCAGCGACTTCTCGCCGACCCGCGGGGTCTTCCAGCCGATCCAGGAGAACCGCCACGGCAGGCCCAGGCTGTGCGCCCGCTCCGCCACCCGCGAGAACAGGTCGACGCCCTTGCGGTCCTGGACCGTGCCGACCATGACGATGCGCGGGCTGGCGCTGGGGGTGCGGGAGGCGATCTTGCGGTGGCTGTCCCGCGGCACCGTGTTGTACACGACGATCGGGTCGACGACGCCGAGCTGCCGGAACATGTCGGCCTGGGCCTTGGACACGCACAGGACCTTGAGCTTGGGCAGGATGTTCAGCATTTCCTGGTGGCGCTCGGGAACCCGGTTGGCCTCCCAGTTGAAGACGTACTCCGTCTCGTGCGCGTAGAGCGCGACATTGCGGCCGGAGTCGATGAGCGCCTGGACGGTGGCGTTGCCGATGGGCGAACGCCAGAACAGGGCGAGGCTGTTCACCATGATGACCTCGGCACCGCCCAGGGCGGCGGCCAGGTCGTCGGGGCGCGTGAAGGCGGCGATGTCGAAGTAGCGCACGTCGACCGGGCTCTCGGCCAGGAGCGACTGGGTGTAGGTGAGCACCGGCACCGCGACACCGGTGACGTACGAGAAGCCGGCGCCCAGCACGGCCAGCGACTTCGGGCGGTCGGCGCGCTTCTGCACGGCGAGGAACGCCCGCTCCGCGAGGGTGAGCGGCGCGGCGCCGGACCCGACCCGCGTGCTCTCCTCCTCGCCGGCCGCGGTGGCGGCCAGAGGTGCGGGGAGCTCCGCGTTCTCCACCACCCGCAGGATCTGCTCGGCGACGTCCTCACTGAAGGTGAGGTAGTGCTCGATGGGCTCCCCGTGCGTGTTCGCCAGGAACTTCCCGGTGCTCTTGAGCCTGCTGACGACGTCGGTGAGTTCACCGGCGGAGCCGACACTGCGCAGGAGCGGGTGGTGGATGGTCGGGAAGACGATGTTGAGCGGCAGCGGGTTCACCAGGACGAGCGGCACTCCGGCGCGGAGCGTCTGCAGGTAGGTGGTCGAGAAGTAGGTGACCGCCAGGTCGTAGGACTGGAGCGCCTCGGCGTCCAGCAGGGTCTCCGCGCTCTGCACCGTGACGTCGGGCAGGGTTTCGAGCCACTTGAGGTGCTGCGGCAGCGAGGACGGGTGCGGCTTGACGTCCACGTCCCCGTAGGCCGTGAGCGACTCGAGGATCTCCTTCAGGTGCTGGCGGTGCTCGCGCACGGAGAGCTTGCGCTGGTCGCCCAGCGGCTGGTCCAGCACGATGAAGCGGAGGCGGGATTCGTCGCTCGTCGAGGAGCGGTGCACACCGGAACGCGCGGCCTGCAGCAGGGCGGGGTCGTCGCTGTGCCCCAGGGCGCCGGTGATGTGGACCTGCGTCGAGACCTGCGACGAGCGGAAGTTGATGTGGTTGTAGGTCGCCGGACCCCACACGCAGATGGCCGCGGGGGCGGACGAGCCGTAGTACCAGTTCTGGTCGCGCTGGCCGGCCCGCTGCTCCTTGTAGTGGAAGTCCAGGTGTCCGTCCTGGACCAGGATCACGGGGAGCCGGGGGTTGAGCGCCTGGGTGACCCGCTTGCCGCGCTGCGACTGGTCGTTGAAGAGAACGAGCCGGTCGACTCCCTTTTCCTCCACGAAAGCGACGACCCGGAGGCTCAATTCCTCGTAGAAGGCGCCGTCGTCGAGAGCCTCGCCCTCGTTGAAGAGATTGCGGGCCGGTATGCCGCCGAGACGGATGGCTGCCTCATCGCGGATCCAGCGGGATACGTTTCCCTCCAGGTCCGCGGTGATCACCGAGAACGTGTGTTCTCCGGCTCCCTCCGCTTGCATGATCTTGCCGGCCAGGTCGACCCCGTTCCGGTTCTCGACAAAAATCGCTATATGCATTTTATTCCCTTGGCGCGGCAGAACCGGGTTGCGGACCCGGCCATCTCGCGCCCCTCCGGCCGACAGGCGGACAAATCGAACAGCCAAGTGCCTCGACGCACCGACTGAATAATGAAGGATCCCACAGTCACGCGTCGAGTGACTGGGAGCAGAGTTCACCCGTTCCTGGTGCCAGCTTCCCCTGGCGTTCACTTCCGTACCGGGATCCACGGGGAAGGGGTGGCCGGTGGCCGAAAACTCCGCGTTAACCTTCCGGCAACCTTTTCGCCATGGGGTGCGAAGCGGCGTCCGACTATACTGACGGGTCTTGCCACCCGCCCCGAGGCAGCCGGCCCGGTAGACCGTGCACACGCCAGGTATGCGCGGGCAACGCGGGCATAAAGGAAGCCTTCGAGATGACCCAGATATTCTTCGCGGCGACGCAGTACGCCGCCGCGACCATAACCGCCGCTGTGAAGGCCGGGCTTTTCGGCTCCCGTGAGGGGCGGCGGCGGGTGCTGGTGATCAGCAACACCTCGGCGATTCCCGAACTGACCACGCCGGTGGACCGCATGGCCGGATTCGAGAAACTGCGGCCCGAGTACGACGCGGTCTACTCGTGGAACGAGATGATCGCCCCGCACCACCCGGCCGGCTGGTCCCCTCTCCCCGAGGAGATCCCCGTGTGGGAGCGGGCGCTGCGCCTGGCCTGGGAACTGGGCGACGGGCCGGTGGAGATCGCCTGCGAGTCCATCCAGGCCAACCCGTCCCGCGCGGTCGCGGACATCTTCGCCGACAGCCCGATCCATGTGTACGCCGACGGCCTGATGAGCTACGGCCCCACGCGCAACCGCATGCCGGCCGACCTGCACAACCGCTTCCGGCGCCTCCTCCACCTCGACCTGGTCCCCGGCCTGCGGCCCCTGCTGCTGTCCGAGTACGGGGTGGAACCGGTCGTCATCCCCGGGGACACCTTCCAGCAGGTCCTGGAGGACATCGGCGGCCACGGCGTGTCCCTGCTGAAGGAGCTCGTCCCGGCGGACGACCGGCCGACGGCGGTGCTGCTCGGCCAGTACCTCTCCGCCCTCGAACTGATCACGGTGGCCGAGGAGGACGCACTGCACGTGCGGATGCTCCGCGGCGCCGTGGCCGCGGGCCACCGGCACCTGCTGTTCAAGCCGCACCCCAGCGCGCCCGCCCAGTACTCGCGGTCACTGGAGCAGGCCGCGGCCGAACTCGGGGTCGCGCTCACCGTCCTGGACACGCCCCTGCTGGCCGAGACCGTCTACCAGTACCTGCGCCCGGGGCTGGTCGTCGGCTGCTTCTCCACCGCGCTGATGACCGCCTCCGCGTTCTACGGCATCCCGGTCGCCCGGGTGGGCACCGAAGAACTGCTGAAGCGCCTCACCCCGTACGAGAACAGCAACCGGGTGCCGCTGACGGTCATCGACGCCGTCCTGCCGGACCTCGAGAAGGACGCGGCCGCGATCGGCACGCCGCTCCACCGGGACCCGGAGCGGGTCGGGAGCGAGCTGGCCCCCCTGGTGCGGGCGGTGGGCTACTGCATGCAGCCGAAGGCGTACGCCGCCCTCAAGGGCGAAGCGGCGGCCTGGCTCGACGGCCATCTCGCCGAGAACGCGCGGTACTTCAGCGAGAAGCGGCTGACGCGCCTCGGTCTGCCCGGCGGGAACCCCAGCCGCGCCGACACGCTGCGCCGCAACCCCGCGGTCCGGCGCCTGGTGCGCGGTCTCCGCGCCGCCCGCCGCTGACCCCTTCCGGACCGCCCGGCGCCGAACACGCCCGGGCGGTCCCCCTCCGGCCCGACGAGCCGCTCAGCCCAGCCAGCGCGACAGGTGCAGCCGCGTCCACAGCATGCTGACGGCGAAGGACAGCACGGCCGTCACTCCCACAAGCACGGTCATCAGCCCCAGCGCGCCCAGCCAGCCGGCGTCCGGCGTGACCAGGTGGCGGGCCAGCAGCTTCAGGAACAGCAGGTGCACCAGGTAGGCGCCGAAGGCCGCGGTGCCGAGCTTGGAGAGCAGCGGACGGAAGCGCTTGGGGACGGTGAGCCGGTTGAACGCCATCAGCAGCGTGCCGGCCAGGATCGGCATCATGAAGCCGTCGTACGGCGCCGGGTTGCGCACGAAGTGCTCGTACAGGACCACGGCGGCCCAGGCGCACACGCTGGCGCCCAGCCACAGCGTGCGCCGGCCCCGCCCCGTGGTGGCGGACGCGGGCAGTGCCAGCAGGAAGGCGCCGACGGCCGCGTAGGCGATCTGGTAGGGCAGGGGAACCCAGGTGAACTCGGGAATGTCGATGTTCAGCACGCCCGCCGCGTCGTCGAGGAAGGCCGGCGTCAGCGCGAGGGCGAGGAACACGACCGCGAGGCCCCAGGGCCGCTTGCCGTCCTTGACCAGGGACGTCATGGACAGCACGAGGATCACCGGGACGTAGGCGTACAGGTACCACAGGTGCAGGGTCGGAGCGACCGAGCCGAACAGCGACTCGTACGCCAGCCGCTTCGTCGAGTGGGGGTTGGTGTCCTGCGCCCAGCCCCACAGCAGGTAGATGGCCGTCCAGACGGCCATGGGCACCAGGATGCGGACCAGCCGGGTCCGCACCTGCGCCTCGCTGCGCGGCGGCGCCCCGGACAGCACGACCCACCCGGCCATGGCGAAGAACAGCGGCACGGCGCAGCGGCTGAGTCCGTGGCCCACGAGCGCGACCCAGTAGACGGGGGCGCCCCCCGACGGGTGGCGGCCGACGACGTTCAGGAACTGGCCCGCGGCGTGGCAGACGATGACGCCGATCGAGCACAGGACGCGCAGCAGGTCGATGTCGTACCGGTGCTCACGCACCGGTTTCGCGGGGGGCACCTCGGCGGAAGCGGTCTCTGCCGCGGTGACGGGCCCGGTCGCGGTGGCGGGGGCGGTGATGGTCGGCTGCACGGAGATCGTGCTCACTCCCTGTCGGGCTTACCGGGTCCGGACGTCGTCCGGCCCGGGCTCCGGATCACGTGTGTTCGGGGGCACGGCTCTCTCCCCGCGCGGGAGGGCGTCCCGGTTCCCGTGTACCCCGGATCGCCGACCGGACCGCCGGTCGGTGGGGGCAGGGCATGCCGCGTCCACCAGCCGGGCTGACGCCCGGCGGTAGGTACCATAACCATCCTTCGTGGGGCAGGGAATGCCTGTGTGACGGATGTGAGACATGCCACTCCCCCGCGAGGGAACCCGGACGCGGAGAATCCCCTCCGCCCCCGTCAGCCCCCGAGCACCGCCGTCAGCAACTCCGCCGTCCACGTGAGCAGTTCACGCCCGACGACCGGCTTGCCGCCGATGCGCGCCGTACTCGGGCGGGGGACGAGGATCTGCTTGGTCCCGGCCTTGACGACCGTGCGCGGGTAGAGCCGGTTCAGCCGCAGCTCCTGGGACTCGCGCAACTCGACCGGCGAGAAGCGCACATTGGCACCCTGCAGCGTGATGTCGGCGACACCGACCTTGCGGGCCAGCAGCCGCAGCCCGGCGACCAGCAGCAGGTTCTCCACCGGCTCGGGCAGCTTGCCGTAGCGGTCGGTGAGCTCCTCGCGGACGGCCTTGATGTCCTCGTCGGAGTTGACGGAGGCGATCGCGCGGTAGGCCTGCAGGCGCAGCCGCTCGCCGGGCGCGTAGTCGTGCGGGACGTGCGCGTCGACCGGCAGCTCGATCTTGACCTCCAGCGGGGCCTCCTCGGCCTCGCCGCCGCCCTCCTCCAGCGCGGCCCGGTAGTCGGCGACGGCCTCGCCGACCATGCGGATGTACAGGTCGAAGCCGACACCGGCGATGTGGCCGGACTGCTCGCCGCCGAGCAGGTTGCCCGCGCCGCGGATCTCCAGGTCCTTCATCGCCACGTACATGCCCGCGCCCATCTCGGTGTGCTGGGCGATGGTCGCCAGCCGCTCGTGCGCGGTCTCGGTGAGCGGCTTCTCCGGCGGGTACAGGAAGTACGCGTAGCCCCGCTCGCGGCTGCGGCCGACCCGGCCGCGCAACTGGTGCAGCTGGGACAGGCCGAAGGTGTCGCCGCGCTCCACGATCAGGGTGTTGGCGTTGGAGATGTCGATGCCGGACTCGACGATCGTCGTGGAGACCAGCACGTCGAACTTCTTCTCCCAGAAGTCGACGACGACCTGCTCCAGCTGCGACTCGCCCATCTGCCCGTGCGCGGTGGCGACCCTGGCCTCGGGGACCAGGTCGCGCAGGCGCGCCGCGGCCTTGTCGATGCTCTCCACCCGGTTGTGGATGTAGAAGGCCTGGCCCTCGCGCAGCAGCTCGCGCCGGATCGCCGCGGCGATCTGCCGGTCCTCGTACGGCCCGACGAAGGTCAGCACCGGGTGCCGCTCCTCCGGCGGGGTGGTGATCGTGGACATCTCGCGGATGCCGGTGACCGCCATCTCCAAGGTGCGCGGGATGGGGGTGGCGGACATGGTCAGCACGTCGACGTTGGCCCGCAGCTTCTTCAGCTGCTCCTTGTGCTCCACGCCGAAGCGCTGCTCCTCGTCCACGATCACCAGGCCGAGGTCCTTGAACTTCGTCTCGGAGGAGAACAGCCGGTGCGTGCCGATGACCACGTCCACCGAGCCCTCGCGCAGGCCCTCCAGGACCGCCTTGGCCTCGCTGTCGCTCTGGAACCGGGACAGGGCCTTCACCACGACCGGGAACTGCGAGTAGCGCTCGGAGAAGGTCCCGAAGTGCTGCTGCACCAGCAGCGTCGTCGGCACCAGGACGGCCACCTGCTTGCCGTCCTGGACGGCCTTGAAGGCCGCCCGCACCGCGATCTCGGTCTTGCCGTAGCCGACGTCGCCGCAGATCAGCCGGTCCATCGGGACCGACTTCTCCATGTCCTCCTTGACCTCGGCGATCGTCGTGAGCTGGTCGGGGGTCTCCGCGTACGGGAACGCGTCCTCCAGCTCCCGCTGCCAGGGGGTGTCCGGCGCGAAGGTGTGCCCGGGGGCGGCCATGCGCGCCGAGTACAGCCGGATCAGGTCGGCGGCGATCTCCTTGACCGCCTTCTTGGCGCGCGCCTTGGTCTTCGTCCAGTCCGCGCCGCCCAGGCGGTGCAGGGAGGGCGCCTCGCCGCCGACGTACTTGGTGATCTGCTCCAGCTGGTCGGTCGGGACGAACAGCCGGTCGCCCGGCTGGCCCTTCTTCGCCGGCGCGTACTCCACCACCAGGTACTCGCGGGTGGCGCCCTGCACGGTGCGCTGCACCATCTCCACGTAGCGGCCGACACCGTGCTGCTCGTGCACGATGAAGTCGCCCGACTGGAGCGTCAGCGGATCGATGGTCTTGCGGCGCCGGGACGGCATCCGGCCCATGTCCTTGGTGGACGAGCGCTGGCCCGACAGGTCGGTCTCGGTGAGGACGGCGATCCTCAGCGCGGGGTCCACGAAGCCGCTCTCGATCGAGCCGCAGGCGACATGGACGACGGCGGGCTCGATCGGCCCGGACAGCTCGGTGTCGAGCCGGGCGGCGATGCCCTCGTTGCCGAGCACCTCCACGATGCGGGCGGCCGGGCCGTGGCCCTCGGTCACGTAGACCGTGCGCCAGCCCTCGGCGAGCCAGCCCTTGGTGTCGGCCAGCGCGCGGGCGGTGTCGCCGCGGTAGAGCTCGGGGGCGTGCATGCCCAGCTTCAGGGTGTCGGCCTCACCGTCGACGGCGTCCTCGTCGGCCCCGAAGGGGCTCACCGACCACCACGGGGTGCCGAGCTCCCGGGCCCGGTCGCGGACGTCGGCGATGCCCCACAGCGAGGCCGCGCCCAGGTCGATCGGCGCCTCCCCGCCGCCCGCGGACGCCGCCCACGACGCCTCCAGGAACTCCCGGCTGGTCGCCACGAGGTCCGCGGCACGGGCCCGCACCCGCTCCGGGTCGCAGACCACCGCCATCGCCCCGGCGGGCAGCACGTCCAGCAGCAGTTCCATGTCGTCCACCAGCACCGGGGCGAGGGACTCCATGCCCTCCACCGCGATGCCCTGGGCGATCTTGTCCAGCAGCTCCCGCAGCTGCGGGTGCTGCTCGGCGAGCTCCGCCGCCCTGGCCCGCACCTCGTCGGTGAGCAGCAGCTCCCGGCACGGCGGCGCCCACAGACCGTGCTCGGCGACCTCCAGCGACCGCTGGTCGGCCACCTTGAAGTAGCGGATCTCCTCGACGTCGTCGCCCCAGAACTCGATCCGGAGCGGATGCTCCTCGGTCGGCGGGAAGACGTCCAGGATGCCGCCGCGCACCGCGAACTCGCCGCGCTTCTCCACCAGCTCCACACGGGCGTACGCGGCGGCCGCGAGGCCGTCCACGATCGCGTTCAGATCGGCGGTCTGCCCGGTGCGCAGCGCCACGGGGACCAGATCGCCCAGGCCCTTGACCTGCGGCTGGAGCACCGAGCGGATCGGCGCGACCACGACCCGCACCGGACCGGCGGTCGGATCGTCCGCGCTGGGGTGCGCCAGCCGGCGCAGCACCGCCAGCCGGCGGCCCACGGTGTCCGAGCGCGGGGACAGCCGCTCGTGCGGCAGCGTCTCCCAGGCCGGGTACTCCACGACGGAGTCGGCGGGCAGCAGCGACCGCAGGGCCGCCGTCAGGTCCTCGGCCTCGCGGCCGGTGGCCGTCACCGCCAGCACGGTGCGGCCCGTGCGGGCCGCGAGCGCGGCCAGCGCCAGCGGGCGGGCCGCCGGCGGGCCCACGAGATCGACGTGCGGGCGGTTGCCGTCGGCTGCGGCACGGACCGCCTCCGCGAGCGCGGGGTCGTCCACGACGACGTCGAGCAGACCGTTGAGGCTCATGTGGCTTTCCGTCCCAGAGGCAGACAGGCGGGGCAGCGCGAACAGCCCGACGCGTGGGAACGGGCCGGGGTGTCCCAGCGTACGACGCTTCGCTGACACCCGGTGCCGCCTCCCTTCGGGGGCCGCCCCTTTCCCCACCCGCCCGCCCTCCCCCAACCTTCGGCCGGGGGTGCCCCCAGCCCTGTGAAGTCAGGTACCCCGACGCGCGTTGTCGGGGGGCCGGGTTCGGGGCCTCCGGGGCTGCCATTCTGGACAGCACATTTAGGTGCCTCAGGTGCATTCCGTTGATCACTCCGGGTCGTGCACCCAAATATGCTCCAGTGTCCAGAACGCCACCCCTACGACCCCGCCCCCTCCGTAGTTGCAAGCGCCTGATCCCCGGTGGGTGGTCTGAAGCGGCACCGTGCTCAAGCCGTCATCGGCGCAGCGCGGCCGTCCCCTGTAGGCACCCGGACCGGGCCGGACCACCAACGCACCGGGAAGCGTCGCGAGAGGACCGCCGGGCCGCCCAACGCTGTCTGTCGGCTGATCATCGACCGCAGCCGACCGTGCCGCACCGACGGGTGGTCTGGCCGCCTCCTTGCTCCCGCCGGGGATCAGGCGCGAATGCTCACCTGCGGGAACCCCCCGGCCAAAGGCTGGTGGCCGTTCTCCTGCGGCCGATTCCGCCGCGCTGACTGCGGCCCGGGCCACGGCCGCCTTCTCACCCCCACCGGGGATCAGGCGCATGGCGAAACGGAGGGGGCGGGGGAGGTGGGGGCACCTCCCAGCGGTAGCTGGGGGAGGGTGGATGTGCTGGACGTTCGGCATATTTGTGTGCGGCATCCGGGGCGAACAACGGCAGGCGCTGGAAACGCACGTAAATATCCAGTCCAGGACGTGCAGCCCCGGAGGCCCCGAACCCGGCCCCCCACAACGCGCGTCGGGGCGCGTGACTTCACAGGGCACACGGGAGGGGGGGGCGGGTAACCCCGCCCCCCACATCGTGGCGCGGCGCTAGTCGGTCGCGATCGCCGTCAGGACGTTCATGCGGGCCGCCCGGAACGCCGGCACCAGTGCCGCGACGAGGCCGACGAAGGCGGAGCCGATGAAGACCGTGATGATCGTCGGCCAGGGGATCTCGAGGATGCCGAGGCCCTGGAGGGCGAGCAGCTTCTGGGCCGTGGCGCCCCAGCCCATGCCCAGGCCGAGGCCGAGGATCGCGCCGAAGAGGGCGATGACGACGGACTCCAGGCGGATCATGCGGCGCAGTTGCCGGCGGGACATGCCGATCGCCCGCATGAGGCCGATCTCCCGGGTGCGTTCGACGACCGAGAGGGCGAGCGTGTTCACGACGCCCAGGATCGCGACGATGATCGCGAGCGCGAGGAGGCCGTAGATCAGGTTGAGCAGTTGGCCGATCTGGTCCTTGAGCAGTTGCTTGTAGTCGGCCTGGTTGCGGACCTGGACCTGCGGGAAGTCGTGCAGGGCCTTCTTGAGTCCGGCGTACGCGGCGTCCTGCTGCCCGTCCTCGGCGGCCGCGAACATGATGTCGTTGATCGGCATCCGGTCGGCGGGGACGTAGTGGGCCGCGGTGGTGATGTTGGTGTACATCGCGCCGCCGTCGAAGGCGGTGTCCTTCGTGGTGATCGCGGTGACCTTGAGCTTCGCGGTACTGCCGGCCGAGAAGTGGACGGTGAGGGTGTCGCCGAGCGTGACGTGGTGCTTGTCGGCGAAGCTCTCGCCGACCGACATCGCGTCGGCCCCGTAGGCGGCGGAGAGTTCGCCGGCGACGGTCTTGACCTGGAGGTCCTGGGCGTAGGTGGGGTCGGCGGCGGAGATGCTGGTGTCGGAGACGGCGCCGTCGGGGGTGGTGATCTTCGCGTCGAGGGACTTGTAGTCCGTGACGTGCGCGAGGTGGGGCGCGGCCTTGATCGCGTTCTCGATCTGCGGGGTGATGGGCTGGCCGCTGTCGGAGGCGATGATGAAGTCCGCGCCGACCGACTTGTCGAGCTGGTCGCTGGCCGAGGCCACCATGGAGGAGCCGACCACGGACAGGCCCGCGACGAGGGCGAGTCCGATCATGAGGGCGGCGGCGGTGGCGCCGGTGCGGCGGGGGTTGCGGAGCGCGTTGCGTTCGGCGAGGCGGCCGACGGGGCCGAAGACCCGCAGGACGCCGGCGCTGATGACGCGGACGACGAAGCCGGCGAGCAGCGGCCCGACGACGACGAAGCCGACCAGGGTGAGCAGGACACCGAGGCCGAGGAAGGCCGAGCCGTCGGTGGCCTTGGTGGCCCGCGAGGCGGCCACGAGGGCGCCGGCGCCGGCCAGCGTGAGGACCACGCCGATCATGGCGCGCACCCGGCCGGCCCGGCCGTCGGCGGGGATGCCGGCGTCGCGGAGGGCGGCCATCGGGGAGACCTTGCCGGCCCGGCGGGCGGGCAGGTAGGCCGCGAGCACGGTGACGACGACACCGAGGACCAGGCCGGCGACGGGCGTACTGGCCTTGACGGTGAGCGAGGAGGTGTCGAGGTTCATGCCCATGCTGCCCATGAGCTTCATCAGCAGCACGGCGAGTCCGACGCCGCCGCCGATGCCGAGGACGGAGCCGACGACGCCGAGGAGCAGCGCCTCGATGAGCACCGAGCGGTTGACCTGGCGGCGGCTGGCGCCGATGGCGCGCATGAGGCCGATCTCGCGGGTGCGCTGGGCGACCAGCATGGAGAAGGTGTTGACGATCAGGAAGACGCCGACGAGGACGGCGATCCCGGCGAAGCCGAGCATCGCGTACTTGATGACGTCGAGGAAGCCGGCGATGTCCTTCTTGTTCTCGGCGGTCCACTCGGCCTGGGTCTGGATCTTGTAGCCGCCGGTGGTGCCGAGCGCGGCGGCGACGTTCTTCTTGAGCTGGTCGTCGCTGACGCCGGGGGCGGCGGTCAGGCCGACGCTGCTGAAGACGTCCTTGGCGCCGAGGATCTTCGTCTGGGTGGTGGCGGTGTCGAAGTAGAAGACGGCCGCGCCGGGGTTGGTGACCTTGAAGGTGACGATGCCGGTGATCCGGGCGCGGAACTCGCCGGGGATGGCGATGACGCGGATCTCGTCGCCGATCTTCAGGTGGTGCTTGTCGGCGGTGTCGGCGTCGACCATGGCCTCGGTGGGCCCGCGCGGGGCGTGGCCGGAGGTGAGGTCGACCGAACGTTCCTCGGTGGAGTCCCAGTTGGTGGCGATGGTGGGGGCGCCGGAGGTGGGGCTGAGGCTGTCGTTGGAGCTGTCGGTGACGGTCAGGGTCTGGCTGCCGGCCTCGCCCGTCGCCTCCTTGACGCCGTCGACGGTCTTGAGCCGCTCGACCACGGAGGCCGGCACGGTGGCGGCCTTCGCCGTCATCTGCATGCCGTCGTTGCCGGGCGCGCTCTTGGGCGTGACGGTGACGTCGGAGGCGGTGGCGGCGAAGAGCTTGTCGAAGGTGGAGGTCATCGTGTCGGTGAAGACGAGCGTGCCGCAGACGAAGCCCACCGACAGCAGGACGGCTATGGCGGAGAGCGCCATGCGGCCCTTGTGCGCGACGAAGTTGCGCAGGGAGGTCTTGAGGACGGTCACGACGTCCTCCCGCGGGCGTCGAAGTCCTTCATGCGCTCCAGGACGGAGTCGGCGGTCGGGTCGCGCATCTCGTCGACGATCCGGCCGTCGGCGAGGTAGAGGACGCGGTCGGCGTAGGAGGCGGCGACCGGGTCGTGGGTCACCATGACGATGGTCTGGCCGAGTTCGTCGACCGAGCGGCGCAGGAAGCCGAGGATCTCGGCGCCCGCGCGGGAGTCGAGGTTGCCGGTGGGCTCGTCGCCGAAGATGATCTCGGGGCGGGCGGCGAGCGCGCGGGCCACGGCGACGCGCTGCTGCTGGCCGCCGGAGAGCTGTCCGGGCCGGTGCTTCAGGCGGCCGGCCAGGCCGACCGTCTCCACGACGCGCTGCAGCCACTCGGGGTCGGCCTTGCGGCCGGCGATGTCCATGGGCAGCGTGATGTTCTCGGCCGCGTTGAGCGTCGGCAGCAGGTTGAAGGCCTGGAAGATGAAGCCGATCTTGTCCCGGCGCAGCTGCGTGAGCTTCTTGTCCTTGAGACCGGTGATCTCGGTGTCACCGACGAGGATCCGCCCCTCGGTGACGGTGTCGAGGCCGGCGAGGCAGTGCATCAGGGTCGACTTGCCGGAGCCGGACGGCCCCATGATCGCGGTGAAGCGACCGCGCTCGATGTCGACGTCGACCGCGTCGAGGGCCACGACCCGGGTCTCGCCGGAACCGTACGCCTTGGTCACGCCGCGGGCACTGGCGGCAACGGCCGTACGTTCTCCGCTGCCCCCGGACTTGGGAATCGATACTGCCGTTGTCACTGTCTGTCCTGCTTTCCTGGTGGATGTCCTGGCTGGTGCGGACGTGCGCCATCGCCTCTACAGACTGGCTGCCGGACGGGGGCCTGGACGATGGTGCGGGTCTCCGTATCGACCCGGGGGTTAGCCCCACCGAGAAGGCTAGGGAGCCCGGGAGGGGTGGCTCGTCCTCCGCCGGTACGAACCGGGGGTAGGAGAAAACTCGGTGCGCCCCCTAGGGGGACTGCATCTTTCGGGTGACCCGGCTCGGGGTCGATGCTGCACCCTCCCGCGGCGGGAGGCTCAAGCCCGGGTGTCCGGCCTGCGAGAACCCCCTGTGCGGCACCCGTACGGACATGAAAAAGTGTGTCGTACACAGATCCAGGGGGTTCTCCCGTGCAGGGCACCGATCAGACCACGACCGCGGCGGCCGTGGCCGCGCCGCCGATCCGCCGCGGGCCGGTGGTGGCCGCGCTGATGCTGGCGATGGCGCTGGCGGCGATGGACTCGACGATCATCTCCACCGCCGTCCCGCAGATCGTCGGCGAGC
This sequence comes from Streptomyces sp. NPDC088733, assembly GCF_044751185.1. Classification (NCBI taxonomy): domain Bacteria; kingdom Bacillati; phylum Actinomycetota; class Actinomycetes; order Kitasatosporales; family Streptomycetaceae; genus Streptomyces; species Streptomyces sp. NPDC088733. Next base: position 201,616 of record NZ_JBIVLH010000009.1, on the reverse strand, counting down.
TCGGCGGCTTCTCCGTCTTCTCCTGGCTCTTCTCCGGCTACCTGCTCGCGGTCACGGTCACCCTGCCGGTCTACGGCAAGCTCGCCGACACCTTCGGCCGCAAGCCGGTGCTGCTCGTCGGCATCGCGATCTTCCTGCTGGGGTCGCTGCTCTGCGCGGGCTCGTGGAACATGGCCGGCCTGATCGCCTTCCGCATCGTGCAGGGGCTCGGCGGCGGCGCCATCCAGGGCACGGTGCAGACCGTGGCCGCCGATCTGTACGGGCTCAAGGAGCGCGGCCGCATCCAGGCGGCGATCTCGACGGTGTGGGCGGTCTCCGCCGTCGTCGGCCCGCTGTGCGGCGGGCTGCTGTCGGGCTACGCCAGCTGGCGCTGGATCTTCCTGATCAACCTGCCCATCGGGGCGATCGCGCTCTTCCTCATCTCCCGCCACCTGCGCGAGTCGGTCGCCCGCCGCACCCGGCACCGCGTCGACTGGCCCGGCGCGCTCGGTCTGTTCCTCTCCGGCGGGCTGCTCATCAGCGGCCTCGTCCAGGGCGGCCCGCTCCGGCCGTGGCTGCTCGGCGGCAGCGTCGTCCTGGGCGTCGCGACCTATCTGGTCGAGCGGCGCGCGGCCGAGCCGATCATCCCCGGCTGGGTCTGGCGGCGGCGCGCCATCGTCGCGGTCAACCTCGCACTCGGCATGCTCGGCGTGCTGATGGTGGCGCCGACGGTCTTCCTCCCGACGTACGCGCAGACCGTGCTCGGCCTCGGGCCGATACAGGCCGGTTTCGTGCTGTCGGTGATGACGATCAGCTGGCCGCTCTCGGCCGCCCTGAGCAACCGCGTCTATCTGCGCATCGGGTTCCGCGACACCGCCGCGCTCGGCATGGCGGCGGCCGTCGTCGTCCTCGTCGCGCTGGTGATGCTCCCGTACGCCGGCCCGGCCTGGCAGCCCACGCTCGTCATGCTGCTGCTGGGCGCGGCCCTCGGCCTGTTCCAGCTGCCGCTGATCGTCGGCGTGCAGTCCACGGTGCCCTGGCGCGAGCGCGCCACCGCGACCTCGTCGATCCTCTTCTGCCGCCAGGTGGGGCAGAGCGTCGGGGCCGCCGTCTTCGGCGCCGTCGCCAACGCGACCCTCGCCTCGCGCCTGCACGGCTCGGGGACCGACCTCGACGCGGTCACCGGCGCCGCGCACCTGAGCGAGCCGGTCCGGCGCGCGGTCGCCGCCGCGGTCAACCACGTCTACGCGGGTGCGGCGCTGGCCGCCGTGCTGGCGCTGCTCGCCGTGCTCCTGGTGGCCCCGCGCCGCTTCCCGGTGCTGGAGGAGGACCCGCAGCCGTAGTCCCGCGGGACTACGGCTCCTGCTTCCCCTCGGCGTCGTCGGTGTCGTCGGTGTCGTCGGTGTCATCGGACTTCGCCGGCGGCGGCACCTCCCCGGTGGCGGAGCCCGAGTCCGCGGCATCTGTGTCGTCCGTGTCGGGGGCCTCGCCGCCGGTGAGGGCGACGAGGCTGCTGCGGACGTGCGCCAGATGCTCGCGGATCTCGTCGCGGCGGACCTCGTGCTGGCGCAGTTCGCGCTCGGCGGCCAGCCGGATGCGCTCCTCGCGGACACGGGCCTGGGCGAGCAGTTCGGCCGCGGCCGCCTCGGCGTCCTGCTCCCGGCGGCGGGCGGCCTCCTCGGTGGCGGCCAGGGCGCGGCGGGCCTCCTCGACCATGTTCTCGGCGTAGTGGGTGAGTTCGGCCAGGCGCGCGTCCAGGCCGGCCTCGCGCTCGGCGAGTTCGTGCTCCTGGGCGTCGCGCCGTTCGCGCCGCTCCTTCTCCTGTGCGGCGAAGGCGCGTTCGGTGTCCCGGCGCAGCGCGTCGAGGCGCCGCGCGGCGTCGTCGCGCAGGTGGGCGGCCTCGCGCCGGGCCGTGCCGACGAGCTCGGAGGCGGTGGAGCGGGCCTCGTCGAGCGTGGCCGAGGCCTGGACGTCGGCACGGGTACGGCGGGCCTGCGCGGCGGCACGGGACTCGTCCAGCAGGGTGCGCCGGGCGGCCTCGGCGGCGTCGTGCGCGGTGCGGGCCTCCTCCTCGGCGCGGTCGCGCACGGCGGCGGCCTCCTCCTCCACCAGGCGCAGCAGTTCCTGGGCGCCGCCGCCGAGCGACTCGAAGGTGGGAGGGGCGAGGCCGGCGACGACGTCGCGCAGGGCGGCGCACTCGGCGTCCATCTCGTTGGCGAGGACGGTGAGCCGTGCGGCACGCTCCCAGGCGGCGTCGCGGTCCTCGGACAACTCCTCGAGGAAGCGGTCCACCTGGTCGGTGCGGTAGCCACGGCCGCGGCCCGTGGCGAAGCCGTAGGGGTATGCCGTACTCATACCCCCATATTCATGGGTTTGCCCTATTTGCACATCATGCGACACTCCGGCCGCGTACGACCGGGGTGCCGACGCGACTACAGCATCCCGTCCCACATCTGTTCGATCAGCACGGACCACCAGTGCTCGGGCGACGCCACGGCCGCCGGGTCCAGCGCGGCGATCTGCGCCTGGAAGTCCACCGTCCAGCGACCCGCCTGGTCCGGCGTCAGCCCCAGCCGCCAGCGCCACATCTTGCCCAGCAGCGCCAGGCAGCGGACGAACTCCGGCAGGGAGGAGTTGACGAACTGCGGCGCCACCGCCCCACCGCCCGGCCCCGCCTCCATCGGGACCGCGACGATGTGCGCCGTGCCGTACTGCACGCACAACTGGCGGCCGAAGTCGTTGCCCATGACCAGGTACGAACCGGCGTCCGGCGCCGGCTGCACACCGCGCTCGGCGGCCAGCTCGGCCAGCGTCGGCACCGGGCGCCCCGGCTGGGCCTGCGCCCAGAAGAACGGCCCGAAGTCCACCGGCAGCCCGGACCACGTCAGGGTCTGCGCCACGATGTCCGGCACGCCCTGCCGGGCGACCGCGCGCTGGTCGAAACGGAAGACGCCCTGCGGCCCGAAGGACTGGGCGAGCTCGTGCCCGATCGCGTCCAGCGGGATCGCGGGCACCCGCTGGACCTGGTGCGGCTCGGGCATCGGCACGCGGTGCGGGCGGCCGGGCGCCGGCGCGCTCGCCACCTGGTGCAGCTCGCCGAGGTGCGTGAGCAGGTGCTCCACGCCCGCGCGGCGGCCGGCCCGGTCCTTTCCGTACGGTGCGGTGCTGCTGATCCGGACCTGGGGCCAGGTCTCCCGGATCATGCGGGCGCAGTAACCGCCGGGCAGGTCGCAGGACTCCAGTTCGGTGTGCAGCTCCAGCACCGCCTGCGGCGGCACGCCGAGGGCGCGCAGCTCGTGCAGGATCTGCCACTCCGGGTGCGGGGTGCCCGGCGCGGAGCGGCGGATGAGCTGCTGCTCGGAACCGTCCTGCGCCCGGTAGCGGAGCACGGCCATGTAGCCCGGTCCGATGGTGGGCACGCCCGCCGGCGGCTGCGGCTGCGGCGGCGCCGGGGGCTGCGGGTAGCCGTACGCCGCCGGGGGCGGCGGCGGGGCCACCGGCACGGGCCCGGGTGCGGGGCCGGGTGCGGGCGGCGGCGGGGGCGGGCCGTCGGGGCGCGACAGCATCGTCGACGCGTGGTGCACGTCCGCGGACGGAGGCCCCGGCGCGGGCGGCGGCGGCTGGTTCGCGGGCAGCGCCTGCACCAGCTGCGTCGGCACATAGCCCGCGCCCGGGGTCCCGGGCACACCGGGACCGGGCGGCGGCGGGGGCGGAGGCGGCGGTCCGGCCTTGGCGGTCTCGGCGCCGGCCAGGTCCGCGGCGCCCTGCCGCCGCGCCCCGGCACCCGGCACTCCGGGCGGGGGCGGCGGGCCGTCGGGGCGCGACAGCATCGTCGCGGCGCGGTGCGCGTCCGCGGGCGGGGGCCCCGGCGCGGGCGGCGGGGGCGGCGGCGTCGCCGCGCCGCCGGGGTAGCCGTAACCGCCGGGCGGCAGCGGGGTACCGGTCTCCGGTACCCCGGGCAGCCGCTCGGTGCTGGCCTCGGCGCTGTTCCTGGGCGGCGGCGTGTGCGCGTCGTCGGAGTCGGTGATCGGCGGCGCGTAGACCGTCGCGGGCGGGGGCACGGCCCGGCCCGCGTCGCCGTTGTTGGTGTCCCGCCAGGTCGAGGGCGGCGGCGTCGGCGACCGGTCGTACGGCAGCGGCATCGCCGGCGTCGGCGTGGGGACGAAGGGGGGCGGCGGCCCGTCGAACGGCGAGGGAGCGCCGGCGGTCGCCCCCGCGTCCGCCACCGTGACGGCGTCGGAGGGCTCCGGGGCGGCGGGCTGCCGGTGGTCCGGGATGCCCAGGCGGTCGGCCGCGTCCTGGAGCCACTGCGGCGGGCTGAGCAGGAAGGAGGTCGCCCCCAGGTCCAGCCGTTTCGGCGGCTCCGGTACGGCGTCGGCGACGACGGCGCCCCCGTACGCCTCCTCCCAGTGCCGGATGATCTCGCCGACCGGCAGCGCCGGCCACAGCGTGGCCTCCCCGCTGTCCTTGGCGATGACGAGGCGGGCCTCGCCCTCGTCGCCGGTGGGCCCCCCTTCACGCGGCTCGGACCAGACCACGAAGCCCTGGCCGAACTCGCGCACCTGCACCTCGCGGACGAGGTACGCCGGGACGCCTGCGTTGATCCACCGCTCGGCGCGCTCCTGCGCCTCCGCGAACGTCACCATCCCCGTCTCACCCCTCCACCGGGACGGCGCGGGCGAAGCCGCCGTCCACCATCAGGTTCGCGACCGTGTCCAGCTCCGGCGGATCGCCGGCGAGCGCGGCGAGGAAGGCGTCGAAGTCCTCGCCGCAGGGCAGCAGCAGCGCGGCGACCCGCTCCTCGGTGGAGGCGAAGGCGCCGTCGGTGTCCCGGACGTCGTCGTAGGGGCACAGCCACATCGAGCCGAGGTCGGCGCCGCGCGCCTTGACCGCGAGCACCCCGCCCTGCACATAGGCGATCGCGAGGTAGTCCTTGGTGAGGTGGTCGCGCAGGCACTTGTTGACGTAGACGAGGTCGTTGACCGCCGACTCCTCGCGCACCGTGAAGAAGGGCTGGTCGACCAGGAGCCCCAGCAGGGGCAGCAGGGCGACGCCGCGCGGGGCGCAGCCGCCGGCGGCCTTGAGGAAGCTGCGGTACGCGCCGGGCAGCCGGTAGCCGAGCTCCTCCTCGACATCGCGCACCTGCTGCTCGGAGACGGCCGCCGCATCGCGCCGCCCCGTGCCCACAGCGAAGTGCGTGGGACGGGTGTCCTGGAGCGGTCGCGTGCCCCGCTTGCCGTGGTCCGCCGAGGCGGTGGTGGCGAGGCCGCCGTGGTGCCGCAGCAGCGACTTGACCTCGACGGGGATCAGCTCCAGGCGGCGCGAGCCGGCGACATGGTGCCACGTCCAGCCGTGCGGGGTGGCGACGGGCGACAGGCTGCCCCACAGCTCGTGACCGGCGGCGTGCTGGGCGGCGTTGGCCGACACGTGGTCGGTGAGCCGCAGTTCGTCGATCCCGAAGCCGTCCGGCGGCTCGGCGATCTCGGCGGCGGCACGGGCGAAGGGCGTGAAGTCGGGGAAGCCGTGGTCGTCCACGCGGACGCCCTGCGGATGGCGGGCGCGGCGCACCGGGTCGGGAAAGTGCACGATCTGACCGGCGTAGGCCGCGTTCGGTGGCGCGGCCCGGTGCCCGAGCCGACCTGTCGTCATTGCGGATGCCCCCATGCTGGATCTGTTGTTGGGCACAGCCTAGGGGGTGGGGCAACAGGGACTTCGGCTGGTTCCGGTCACTGCCGCGCACCGGATGCACGTTGTCGCGGACCCGCGAACTCCCCAGCCCTGAGCCGAACTTGATCACGAATCGGCGGCCATGCCGCCCCCCGCATCCGACCCGGCGCTACTATCCGTACAACCAGTGGCCAACACCAGGACGACCGGGAGGCGGTGGCACATAGGACTGCGACACCCATCTCCCCCCAGTGCCGTGACATCCGGCACAAAGTAAACCTCTCACCTCACAACCGACTTCCGTAACGCGCGATCAATTGGCAGTCTTACGCGGATAAGGGGGACGTCCTTCTCGAAGGACGGATCGGAGGGTCATAGGAACATGCTGACGAGAGGAGCCGCGGACCCGCGGCTGACCTGGGGAAGTGAGGAAGCGCCACCCCCGCCCGTGCTGCGCCACCGCCGCGACGGCATCCTGCCGGCGGTCGCCGCCGCACTGTCGGTCAAGGACGAGGTGCTCACCTGCACCGGGAGCAAGGGCGAACAGCCGCCCGCACTGCACCCCCTGGTCCAGGACGCCCTCGACACCCTGCCGGTAGCACAGCGTGAGCGGTTCACCGGCCGGTGCCCGGAACCCGTCCTGCTGTCCCGCTGGCTCACCGAGGCCGACACGGGGCGCAGCAAGCGCGCCGCGCGCAAGCCGTTCACCCACGCCGATGCCCGCAAGGCACTCAAGGGCGCGAAACTGACGTCCCGTCATATACGCGAGGACGGCGACCCCGAGCACGGCGGCTACGCGCCACCCTGCCGCACCTGCCTCCCGCTGCTCGAGCACTTCGGCGTGCGGGCCTTCGACCCGGGGAGCGAGACCGAGTGAACGCGAGCGACGCCCTCAACGCCCGGACCACCTCGACGCGCTTCCCCGTCGGCGTCGACGCCGCGCTGCGCGCCGCGGGCTGGCAGCCCGGCCAGTGGGACATCCGCCGGGCCGAGGTCTGGGCCGACACCCTGCGCGCCTACGTCTCCCCCGGCGGCCACCGGCACAGCGTCTTCCCGGCCGCCGTCGAGGCCTGGGCCGAATTCGGCGGCCTGACCGTCCCCGCGGTCTCCGCCCCCGGCCGCCCCCAGGTCGCACCGAGCGGCGTCGTCATCGACCCCCTCCAGGGCCTCCACCTCGCCCGCACCTGGGGCGATCTGGGCTCCGCCCTCGACACGGAGGTGGCGCCGCTGGGGGTGGAGTCCACGGGGCAGGGGCACCTGGGGATTGATGCGCTGGGGCGGGTGTACTGCGTGGACCACACCGGGGACTACTACTTGGGCCCGACGATCGACGCTGCGCTGTGCACGGTCACGGCAGGCCTGCGCCCCCACCGCCTCACGCTCTGACGCCCCCGGTTTTGGTTTTTCCCCCGCCCTCCCGCCCGATTACCCGGCGCGGTAAGTGCGGGCCCCGCGCTCTGTCCGCTGTGGGGTCGGCGCCGCTCCGGAGTCCGTCCTCGGCGCTCGCGGGTTACCCCAGCAATTTGTGTGCCGCAGTCGCCGCTCGTCGCCTGCGGGCGGACCCCGGCGCACCCCCTCCCGGGTCGGCTGGGGCGACTGACGGCCGGTGGGGGTTCGGAGAGCACTTGCGGCAACCCCGGACCGCCTTCTCACCCACCCACCGGGGATCAGGCGCAATACGAGACGGAGGGGGCGGGGTCGGAGGGGTGGCGTTCTGGACACTGGAGCATATTTGGGTGCACAACCCGGGGCACGCAGCCGACAGTGCCTGAGGCACCTAAATGTGCTGTCCAGAATGGCAGCCCCGGAGGCCCCGCACCCGGCCCCCAACAACTGGCGTCGGGGCGCCCAGACTTCACAGGGCACACGGGCGGGCGGGCGGGGAAAAAACCGAGCTCACGCCGGGAGGAGGGCCGAGACGCGGAAGCCGCCTTCCGGGGTGGTGCCCGCGGCGAAGCCGCCCCCCAGGGCGGTCACCCGCTCCCGCATCCCGATGAGCCCGTTCCCGCCGCTAGGCAACGCCATCGGCGGTACCCCGCCGGACGGCCCGTTCTGCACCAGGACGGCGACCTCCGCCTCGCGGTACGCCAGGCGGATGCGGGCGCGGGCGCCCGGGGCGTGCTTGTGGACGTTGGTGAGCGCCTCCTGCACCACGCGGTACACCGTGGCCTCCACGCGCGCGGCGAGCCGCCGCTGCGCCCCTTCGACGGTGTACTCCACGTGCATGCCGGCGGCCCGCGACTCCTCGACGAGGGCGTGGAGTTCCGCGAGGCAGGGCCCGGAGTCGTCGGGCTCTTCGGGGGGCGCGGGGGCGGGCTCCACGGGCGCGGTGACAGCGGGCACGTCCGGCCCCGCCGGCCCCGTCCGCAGGACGCCCAGCATCTCGCGGAGTTCGTTGAGCGCCTGCCGTCCCATGTCGCCCAGGAGCTGCGCGCTCGCCGAGGCCTTCTCGGGGTCCTTGACGGCGATCGCCTGGAGGGCCGCCGCGTGGACGACCATGAGGCTCACGCGGTGGGCGACCACGTCGTGCATCTCGCGGGCGATGCGGGTGCGTTCCTCCATGCGGGCCCGTTCGGCGCGTTCGGTGGCCTTCTCCGCCAGCAGCGACAGCTCCCGTTCCAGGCCGTCCGCCCGCTCGCGCAGCGACTCGACGAGCCGCCGCCGGGCGCCGGCGTAGAGCCCGAGCAGCACGGGCGGCGCGGTCACGCCGAGCGCCGCGAGCACGGAGGTGAGGGCGACCGCGACGAGCGGCGCGTGGTAGGTGCCGGAGCTGAGGTCGCCGTGCATCTGGAGGAAGGTGACGATCAGCGTGCCGAGCATGGTCATGCCGGACAGCACGGCGATGATGCGCCGGGGCACGTCGGAGGCGGCCAGGGTGTAGAGGCCGACGATGCTGAGCAGGATGCCCATCTGGGCGGGGGTGATCGCGATGGACACGAGGACCACCGCCACCGGCCACCGCCGGCGCAGCACCAGCAGGGAGCCGGCCAGCAGGCCGAAGACGCCCGCGACGACCGGGGACACGCCGGTCTTCTGCGCGAAGGCCACGCCCTCGACGAGGCACTCCAGGGCCGACACGGCGGCCAGCACCACGTCGAGGACCATGCTGCGCCGCCGGGCCCACCACCACGGCCCGGCGGCGGCCCCCCGGCTCCGTCCTCCAGCTCCGTCCGGTACGTACTCCCCCGTCGTACTCATACGGCCCAGCCTAGACGCGGCGCTGTCCGCCTGGCGGTCAGCCCCGGTCGCGGGCGGACGGCCCTTCTATCCTGGTGGCGTCGGACAGCGCGGTCCGCCCCCCGGACGACCCGCAGCGCGGGGCGCCCTTGCGTTTCTTGCCGCGATCCATACCACTGCACTAGGAGCCGCACCTGTGAGCAGCGCCGACAACACGACCGAGAGCGCACCCCTGCGCGCGGACATCCGCCGCCTGGGAGACCTCCTCGGCGGGACGCTCGTACGGCAGGAAGGCCAGGAACTCCTCGACCTCGTGGAGAGGGTGCGGGCGCTGACCCGCAGCGACGGCGAGGCCGCCGCCGCCCTTCTCGGCGACACGGATCTGCAGACCGCCGCCAAGCTGGTGCGCGCCTTCTCCACCTACTTCCATCTCGCCAATGTCACCGAGCAGGTGCACCGCGGCCGTGAGCTGCGGGCCCGGCGGGCCACCGACGGGAGCCTGCTGGCCCGTACGGCGGACCTGCTGAAGGACGCCGATCCCGAGCACCTGCGCCAGTCCGTGCGCAACCTCAATGTGCGGCCGGTCTTCACCGCCCACCCGACCGAGGCGGCCCGCCGCAGCGTGCTGAACAAGCTGCGCCGCATCGCCGCCCTGCTGGACAAGCCGCAGGACACCGACCGCCGCAGGACCGATGTGCGGCTGGCGGAGAACATCGACCTGCTGTGGCAGACCGACGAGCTGCGCGTGGTGCGTCCCGAGCCCGCGGACGAGGCGCGCAACGCCATCTACTACCTGGACGAGCTGCACACCCGCGCCGTGGGCGACGTGCTGGAGGACCTGGCCGCCGAGCTGGAGCGGGTGGGGGTGCCGCTGCCGCCGGAGACCCGCCCGCTGACCTTCGGCACGTGGATCGGCGGCGACCGCGACGGAAACCCGAACGTCACGCCGCAGGTCACCTGGGACGTGCTGATCCTCCAGCACGAGCACGGCATCACCGACGCGCTGGAGCTCGTCGACGACCTGCGGGCGATGCTGTCGAACTCCATCCGCAACTCCGGGGCCAGCCCGGAGCTGCTGGCCGATCTGGAGGAGGACCTCAAGCGGCTGCCGGGGATCAGCCCGCGCTACCGGCGGCTGAACGCGGAGGAGCCGTACCGGCTCAAGGCCACCTGCATCCGGCAGAAGCTGCTCAACACGCGCGAGCGGCTGGCCACCGGCACCCCGCACGTCCCCGGCAAGGACTACCTGGGCACCTCCGAGCTGGTGGCCGACCTGCGCCTGATCCAGGAGTCGCTGCGCGCCAACCGCGGCGAGCTGATCGCCGACGGCCGCCTGGACCGCACCATCCGCACGCTGTCGGCCTTCGGCCTCCAGCTGGCCACGATGGACGTGCGCGAGCACGCGGACGCCCACCACCACGCCCTCGGCCAGCTCTTCGACCGCCTCGGCGAGGAGTCCTGGCGGTACGCGGACATGCCGCGCGAGTACCGGCGCAAGCTGCTCGCCAAGGAGCTGCGCTCGCGCCGTCCGCTGGCGCCCACCCCGGCGCCGCTGGACGCGGACGGGGCGAAGACGCTCGGCGTCTTCCACACCGTCGCCGAGGCCTTCGAGCGTTTCGGGCCGGAGGTCGTGGAGTCGTACATCATCTCGATGTGCCTCGGCTCGGACGACGTCTTCGCGGCGGCGGTGCTGGCGCGCGAGGCCGGGCTGATCGACCTGCACGGGGACGTCGCCAGGATCGGCATCGTGCCGCTGCTGGAGACCACCGACGAGCTGAAGGTCGCCGACAAGCTGCTCGACGAGATGCTCTCCGACCCCTCGTACCGCAAGCTCGTCTCGCTGCGCGGGGACGTGCAGGAGGTCATGCTCGGCTACAGCGACAGCTCGAAGTTCGGCGGCATCACCACCTCGCAGTGGGAGATCCACCGCGCGCAGCGGCGGCTGCGCGACGTGGCGCACCGGCACGGGGTGCGGCTGCGGCTGTTCCACGGCCGCGGCGGCACGGTGGGCCGGGGCGGCGGCCCCACGCACGACGCGATCCTGGCGCAGCCGTGGGGCACGCTGGAGGGCGAGATCAAGGTGACCGAGCAGGGCGAGGTCATCTCCGACAAGTACCTCATCCCGTCGCTGGCCCGGGAGAACCTGGAGCTGACGGTGGCGGCCACGTTGCAGGCCTCGGCCCTGCACACGGCCCCGCGGCAGTCCGACGCGGCGCTGGCCCGCTGGGACGCCGCCATGGACGTGGTCTCCGACGCCGCGCACGCGGCCTACCGGCGGCTGGTGGAGGACCCGGACCTGCCGGCGTACTTCTTCGCCTCCACGCCGGTCGACCAGCTCGCGGAGCTGCACCTGGGATCCCGGCCGTCGCGCCGCCCGGACAGCGGCGCGGGCCTGGACGGCCTGCGGGCCATCCCGTGGGTGTTCGGCTGGACGCAGTCGCGGCAGATCGTGCCCGGCTGGTTCGGTGTCGGCTCGGGGCTGAAGGCGGCCCGGGAGGCGGGCCGGGAGGCGGACATCGCCGAGGCGTACGAGCGGTGGCACTTCTTCCGCAACTTCCTGTCCAACGTCGAGATGACGCTGGCCAAGACGGACCTGCGGATCGCCCGGCACTACGTGGACACCCTGGTGCCGGACGAGCTCAAGCACGTCTTCGACGTCATCACGGCGGAGCACGAGCTGACGGTCGCCGAGGTGCTGCGGATCACCGGTGAGGCGGAGCTGCTGGACGCGCAGCCGGCGCTGCGGCAGACCTTCCACATCCGGGACGCCTACCTGGACCCGATCTCCTACCTCCAGGTGGCGCTGCTGCACCGGCAGCGGGAGGCCGCGGCCCGCGGCGAGGAGCCCGATCCGCTGCTGGCCCGCGCGCTGCTGCTGACCGTCAACGGTGTGGCGGCCGGTCTGCGCAACACCGGCTGATCCGTCCCGTACGGCGAAGGCGCCGCCCCCGCCCGGGGTGCGGCGCCTTCGGCGTGCCGGGTCCACTTCCGTGGTTCAGTTCTTGCGGTGGCCGATCAGCCGGGGGCGGGGCTCCAGGCCCGACAGCCCGTTCCAGGAGAGGTTGACCAGGTGCGCGGCGACCTCGGCCTTCTTCGGCTTCTGGGCGTCCAGCCACCACTGCCCGGTCAGCGCGACCATGCCGACCAGCGCCTGCGCGTACATCGGGGCGAGCTTGGGGTCGAAGCCGCGCTGCTTGAACTCCATGCCCAGGATGTCCTCCACCTGGGTGGCGATGTCGCTGATCAGCGAGGCGAAGGTGCCCGTGGACTGCGCGACCGGGGAGTCCCGGACGAGGATCCGGAAGCCGTCGGTGAACTGCTCGATGTAGTCGAGGAGGGCGAAGGCGGCCTGTTCCAGCAGTTCGCGCGGATGGCCACCGGTGAGCGCGCCGGTGACCATGTCCAGCAGCTGGCGCATCTCGCGGTCCACGACGACGGCGTAGAGGCCCTCCTTGCCGCCGAAGTGCTCGTACACCACGGGCTTGGACACGCCCGCCTTGTGCGCGATCTCCTCGACGGAGGTGGCCTCGAAGCCGCGTTCGGCGAAGAGCGTGCGGCCCACGTCGAGGAGTTGCTCCCGGCGCTCCTTGCCCGTCATGCGCACCCGGCGGGTACGCCGGGACGACGTGGCCGCCTCGCTTCCTCTGCTGCTACTGCTGCCGTCGCTCACCCGTCAATCATGCCGCTTCGCTGACACTTTCCTTACGGCGGGCCGCGATACGGTCGGCGGTCGGCCAGCGCACGTCCGTGGCCCAGCCGAGCTGCTCCATCCAGCGGATGATGCGGGCGCTGGAGTCGATCTGGCCGCGCAGCACGCCGTGCCGGGCGCTGGTCGGGTCGGCGTGGTGCAGGTTGTGCCAGGACTCGCCGCAGGACAGGACGGCCAGCCACCAGACGTTGCCGGACTTGTCGCGGGAGCGGAAGGGGCGCTTGCCGACCGCGTGGCAGATCGAGTTGATCGACCACGTGACGTGGTGCAGCAGTGCGACGCGGACCAGGGAGCCCCAGAAGAAGGCGGTGAGGGCGCCGGTCCACGACATGGTGGCCAGACCGCCGACGAGCGGGGGCAGCCCCAGCGAGACGGTCGTCCAGAGCCAGAAGTCGCGGCTCACGCGGCGGATCGCCGGGTCCTTGACCAGGTCCGGGGCGTACTTCTGCTGCGGCGTCTGCTCCTCGTCGAAGAGCCAGCCCATGTGCGCCCACCACAGGCCCTTCAGCAGGGCCGGCAGGGTCTCCCCGTAGCGCCAGGGGCTGTGCGGGTCGCCCTCGGCGTCGGAGAACTTGTGGTGCTTGCGGTGGTCGGCGACCCAGCGGACGACCGGGCCCTCGACGGCCATGGAGCCCGCGATCGCCAGGGCGATCTTCAGCGGCCGCTTGGCCTTGAACGAGCCGTGGGTGAAGTGGCGGTGGAAGCCGATGGTGATGCCGTGGCAGCCCAGGAAGTACATCCCGACCATCAGGCCGAGATCGAGCCAGCTCAGGCCCCAGCCCCACGCGAGCGGGATCGCCGCGACGAGTGCGAGGAAGGGGATGCCGATGAAGAGCCCGAGGGTGATCTGTTCGAGGGACCCTTTCCGGTCCGCGCCGAGGGTGGCTCGGGGAATCGAGGTGTCGTCGCCGGACCCGGGTTCCGGGGACTCGGTGATCACGTCGGTCTGTGTGGTCATGGGGGTCCCTCACGATGTCGGGGAGCTACGCAACCGTAACCTACGGTGCCGTAGTTCCGGCAACTCCACGTGACGGCCGAACCGAGCGCGCGTGTCGACCGGAATACGGCTCTTGGCACATGTACCCACGATCGGGGAAGGAGAAGTGCCGATCTTTGTCGTCGCATTGGGGGGCCTCGGTGCGGCATAGTGGGGGAGGCCGAACGGGCACCTCCGCGGAGGCGCCCGGTACGACGGCTTCTGCCATCCGCTGTGGTGTAACGGCAGCACTGAGGGTTTTGGTCCCTTAAGTCCGGGTTCGAATCCTGGCAGCGGAGCGCCTCTCCCGGGTCGTCCCCGGTTTTCGGACCTTCCGCGTCGAGCGCCCGTTACGCCCCGGTATCCTGCGGGTGTCTGTCACCCCACGCCGAGGAGCCCGTTCCGTGAGCGCCCACCGCCCGGCTGCCGTCATCGTCCTTGCCGCGGGTGAGGGCACCCGCATGAAGTCGGCAACCCCCAAAGTCCTGCACGCGATCAGTGGCCGCTCCCTGGTGGGGCACGTCGTCGCCGCCGCGAACGCCCTGGACCCCGAGCACCTGCTCGTCGTCGTGGGCCACGCCCGGGACCGGGTGACCGCGCACCTGGGCGAGATCGACCCGTCGATCCGCACCGCGGTCCAGCACGAGCAGAACGGCACCGGCCACGCGGTCCGCGTCGGCCTGGCGGAACTCCCCGAGCTCAGCGGCACGGTGGTGATCGCCGCCGGCGACACCCCGCTGCTCACCCCGGACACGCTGCGCGCCCTGGTCGCCGCGCACGCGGCCGACGACAACGCCGTGACCGTGCTGACCGCCGAGGTCCCCGACCCGACGGGCTACGGCCGCATCGTGCGCGGCGGCGACGGCTCGGTGCTGGCGATCGTGGAGCAGAAGGACGCCGACGACGAGCAGCGCGCCATCCGCGAGATCAACTCCGGGGTGTTCGCGTTCGACGCGGCGCTGCTGGCGCAGACGCTGGCCAAGGTGACCACGGACAACGCCCAGGGCGAGGAGTACCTGACCGACACCCTCGGCATCCTGCGCGAGACCGGCCACCGCGTCGGCGCCTGCGTGGCCGCCGACCACCGCGAGATCGCCGGGATCAACAACCGCGTTCAGCTCGCCGAGGCCCGCCGGCTGCTCAACGACCGCCTGCTGGAACGGGCGATGCTCGAAGGCGCGACGATCATGGACCCGGCCTCCACGTGGGTGGACGTCGCGGTGGAGTTCGAGCCCGACACGGTCGTGCTGCCGAACACCCAGCTGTACGGCGCCACCCGGCTCGCCGCGGGCGCCGAGGTGGGCCCCAACTGCACCCTGACCGACACCGTGGTCGGCCCCGGTGCCCGCGTGGTCAACGCGGTCTGCGACAGCGCCGAGATCGGCGAGGCGGCCAGTGTGGGTCCGTACGCCTACCTGCGCCCCGGCACGCGGCTGGGCCCGAAGTCCAAGGCCGGCACGTACGTGGAGATGAAGAACGCCACGGTCGGGGAGGGCACCAAGGTGCCGCATCTGTCGTACGTCGGCGACGCGACCATCGGCGAGTACACCAACATCGGCGCGGCCAGCGTCTTCGTGAACTACGACGGCCAGACCAAGCACCACACCACCATCGGCTCCCACTGCCGCACCGGCTCGGACAACATGTTCGTGGCGCCCGTCACAGTCGGGGACGGCGCGTACACCGCCGCGGGCTCGGTCATCACCAAGGACGTGCCCGCCGGTTCGCTCGCCGTCGCGCGCGGTCAGCAGCGCAACATCGAGGGCTGGGTGGCCCGGAAGCGGCCGGGCAGCGCCGCGGCACACGCCGCCGAGCGTGCCGAGCAGGAGGAGCGGGACGCCTAGCCGGACCCGGGGCAGGGGCGGAAGAGGCCATTCTCACGTGCGCGGCCGCCTCCAGCAGCGCGTACCGTGTGAGGTGCACACAATTCCGCCGGCTTGCCGACCGTGGGCGAAGCTGCGTTGAACATCAAGGAGACGGTGCAGTGACCGGGATCAAGACGACCGGTGAGAAGAAGCTGATGCTCTTCTCCGGCCGCGCACACCCCGAGCTCGCGGAGGAGGTGGCACGCGAGCTGGGCGTTTCCCTTGTGCCGACCAAGGCCTTCGACTTCGCGAACGGTGAGATCTACGTCCGTTTCGAGGAGTCGGCGCGCGGCTCGGACGCCTTCGTCATCCAGAGCCACACCGCTCCGATCAACAAGTGGATCATGGAGCAACTCATCATGATCGACGCGCTGAAGCGGGCCTCCGCCAAGCGCATCACCGTGGTCGTGCCCTTCTACGGCTACGCCCGGCAGGACAAGAAGCACCGCGGCCGCGAGCCCATCTCGGCGCGGCTCGTCGCGGACATACTGAAGACCGCCGGTGCCGACCGCATCCTCACCGTCGACCTGCACACGGACCAGATCCAGGGCTTCTTCGACGGGCCGGTGGACCACCTGTTCGCGCTGCCGCTGCTGGCCGACTACGTGGGCGCCAAGGTCGACCGCTCCAAGCTCACCGTGGTCTCCCCCGACGCCGGCCGCGTCCGCGTGGCCGACCGCTGGTGCGACCGGCTCGGTGCCCCGCTGGCGATCGTCCACAAGCGGCGCGACCCGGACGTCGCCAACCAGGTCACCGTGCACGAGGTGGTCGGTGACGTGCGCGGCCGCATCTGCGTCCTGGTGGACGACATGATCGACACCGGTGGCACCATCTGCGCGGCGGCGGACGCCCTGTTCGCCAACGGCGCGGAGGACGTCATCGTGACCGCGACCCACGGTGTGCTCTCCGGCCCGGCCGCGGACCGGCTGAAGAACTCCAAGGTCAGCGAGTTCGTCTTCACGGACACGCTGCCGACGCCGGGCGAGCTGGAGCTCGACAAGATCACCGTGCTGTCGATCGCGCCGACCCTCGCCAACGCGGTCCGCGAGGTCTTCGAGGACGGTTCCGTGACGAGCCTCTTCGAGGACTCGAACTGATCAGCCGCTGATCGATTTCCGGGGCGGCCTCCCCGCCGGGTAGACTCACCGAGTTGCTCGGCGAGGGAGGCCGCTGCCGTTTCCGGCGGTGGACTCCGTTATCGACGCGCTCCTCGTAAGTGGAACGGCCCGTCGTGGGCTGGGCGACCCGACAGAAGTCCCGTCGTCATCACGAGGAGTGTGATTCCCATGTCCGAGGTGAAGATCGCCGCGCAGCTGCGCACCGAGTTCGGCAAGGGCGCTGCCCGCCGCATCCGCCGCGCGCACCAGGTCCCCGGCGTCATCTACGGCCACGGCCAGGAGCCCAAGCACGTCTCCATGCCGGGCCACGAGCTGCTGCTCGCCCTGCGCACCCCGAACGTCCTGATCAGCCTGGACATCGAGGGTGACGGCAAGGAGCTCGTCATCCCCAAGGCCGTCACCCGCGACCCGCTGAAGGGCTTCCTGGAGCACGTCGACCTGCTCGCGGTCAAGCGCGGCGAGAAGGTCACCGTCGAGATCGTGGTCAGCACCGAGGGCGAGCTCGCCCCCGGCGGCAACCTGCTGGAGCACGTGCTCAACGCGCTGCCGGTCGAGGCCGAGGCGACCCACATCCCCGACGGCGTGACCGTCTCCGTCGAGGGCCTGGAGGCCGGTACCTCCATCCTCGCCAAGGACATCCCGCTCCCCAAGGGCACCACCCTGGCCGTGGAGGAGGACACCGTCGTCCTCCAGGTCGTCGCGGCGCAGGCCGAGGCCCCCGCCGAGGGTGAGGGCGAGGAGGGCGAGGGCGCCGAGGGCGCCGAGGCCGCCGCCGCCGCCGCCGAGTAACCAGCGGCACGCAGCACGCTTTTCACGACCGCCGTCCCGCTCCGCCAGGAGCGGGACGGCGGTCCTGTTGAATGGACGCCATGAGCATGAGCGCAGCGGAAAGCGCCCCCGAGGGGCCCTGGCTGGTGGCCGGACTGGGCAACCCCGGCCCGGAGTACGCCGGCAACCGGCACAACATCGGCTTCATGGTGGCCGATCTGCTCGCCGACCGGATCGGCGGGCGCTTCAAAACCCACAAGAGCCGCTCGCAGGTGGTGGAGGGGCGCGTCAGCGGCCACCGGGTGGTCCTGGCCAAGCCGATGACGTACATGAACCTCTCGGGCGGGCCGGTGACCGCGCTGCGCGACTTCTACAAGGTGCCGCTCGGCAACATCGTCGCCGTCCACGACGAACTGGACATCGACTACGCGACGCTGCGCCTGAAGAAGGGCGGCGGCGACAACGGGCACAACGGCCTGAAGTCGATCACCAAGTCGCTCGGCCCCGACTATCTGCGGGTGCGCTGCGGCATCGGGCGCCCGCCGGGGCGGATGCAGGTGGCGGACTTTGTGCTCAAGGACTTCTCCGGCACGGAGCGCAAGGAGCTGGACTGGTTCGTGGACCGGGCGGCCGACGCGGTGGAGGCACTGATCTGCGAGGGCCTGGAGCGGGCGCAGGGCACCTACAACAGCTGACCCACCTGCGAGGTTGACCCAGGGCCAGGCGATGGCCAAGGATCGCCCGCATGGCCAAACGGAGTCTTGCCCGCCGCACTGCCGAGAGCACGTGGGGTCTGCTGCTGGTCGCCCGGATCGTGGTGCTGAGCGCACTGGTCCTGCTGATCCTCGCGGCCGGGGTGTGGACCTCGTGGAAGACCGCGCAGCACGCGATGCTCACCAAGGGGCGCGAGCGGGGGACGATGACGGTCTCCGCGTGCGCCGCCGACACCTGCACGGGGCCCTTCGTGCCGGACGGCCTCGGCTCCATCCGGGCGAAGGTGACGATCAACAAGGCGGTCACGCACCGTGTCGGCGAGCGGCTGCCCGTCGCCGTCGAGCCCGGCACCGACACGGTGGTGCGCGTCGGCACGGCCGGTGTGCTGTACACCTGGATCCCGTTCGGGGGCGCCCTGTTGCTCGCGGCGCTCGTCCTGGCGGGCCTGCTGCGGTGGACCCGTACCGCCTGGGTGGCGGGGATCGCCGGGGCGGCGCTGCTGGGGGCGGTGTTCCTCACGTTGTAGGCCCGCCGCCCCCGCGGCCGGCGCCTCAGGCCGGGTCGGGCTCCAGGAACTCCAGGCGGTTGCCGACCGGGTCCTCGGAGTAGAAGCGGCGGTGGCCCGGCAGGTCGTGGTCCCAGACGACTTTCACGCCCCGGGACTCCAGCAGATCCGCGTACGCGCGGATGTCCCGGACCCGTAGGCCCGGGTGGGCCTTGCGGGCGGGGCGGAAGTCCTCCTCCACCCCGATGTGCAGCTGGGCGCCGCCGGAGGCGAACCAGCAGCCGCCGCGGGCGGCGAGCACGGGCGGCTTGGGCACCTCGGTCATGCCGAGGACGCCGGCGTAGTACGCGCGCAGCCGCTCCTCGGCGCCGGGCGGCGCCGCGAGCTGGACGTGGTCGAGCGCGGCTATCACGGCGGTCACCGGGCCTTGCGCGCGGTGGCGAAGATCCGCCGGAACGGGAAGACCGTGCCGTGCGGACCCGTGGGGTAGGCCTTGCGCAGCAGATCGCGGTACTGGCCGAGGAACTCCGCCGCGGCCGCGGGGTCGTCGGCCAGTTCCGTGAGCACGGGGCGCAGGGCGGTGCCCTTGGTCCACTCCAGGACCGGGTCCTCGCCCTGGAGCAACTGGACGTAGGTGGTCTCCCACACGTCGACGTCCGCGTCGATGTCCGGGATGTCGATGAGGCGTTCCAGGTAGGCGGCGGGTTCGAGGATGTGGACGTAGCGGCGGCCGTGGCCGTCGCCGAGCCGGTGGCGCCAGGCCGGGGAGTCGCACAGCTCGCCCAGCAGTGCATGGCTGGGGGAGGTGAAGTTGCCCGGCACCTGGAAGGCGAGGACCCCGCCGGGCACCAGGTGCGCGGTCCACTCGGGGAAGCGCTCCGCGTGGCCCTCGACCCACTGGAGGGCGGCGTTGGAGACGATCAGGTCGTAGTCCTCGCCGGGCACCCAGTGGGCGGCGTCGGCGGCCCTGAAGTCCAGGCTGCCGCCCCCTGGGGTGGGGCCCGCGTGGGCCTGCGCGGCCTCGAGCATCTCGGCGGAGCTGTCGAAGCCGGTGATGCGCGCGGTGGGCCAGCGGTCGGCGAGCAGGGCCGTGACGTTGCCGGGGCCGCAGCCGATGTCGGCGATGCGCGGGGACGCGCCGGGGAGCTCCGGTATCCGGGCCAGAAGGTCGTGGAAGGGACGGGTCCTGTGGGTGGAGTGCCGGAGGTACTGCTGCGGGTCCCACGATGCTGCTGGCATGTCTCGAACTCCCTGACGAAAGGTGGATCTCTTCCTGCCGCCGACCTTGCCCACAAGGTTGCGGACCTAATCTCTTGATGTCAAGAGACTTCATGTCGACAGAACCACTACACTGATCCCCATGGAGGACGAGGTCGACCGGCTGGTCGCGGCGTGGCGCCGGGAGCGCCCTGACCTCGACGTCGAACCGCTCGAGGTGCTCAGCCGGGTCAGCCGGCTGGCCCGGCACCTGGACCGGGCCCGGCGTCTGGCGTTCTCCGAGCACGGCCTGGAGCCCTGGGAGTTCGACGTCCTGACGTCGCTGCGCCGCGCGGGCGCGCCCTACCAGCTCTCCCCCGGGCAATTGCTCACCCAGACGCTGGTGACGTCGGGCACGATGACCAACCGCATCGACCGGCTCACGAAGAAGGGTCTGGTGGAACGGCTCCCCGACCCCTCGGACCGGCGCGGTGTCCTCGTACGGCTCACCCCGGAGGGCCGCGACCGGGCCGACCAGGCCCTGGCGGGCCTCCTGGCACAGGAACGCGCCATCCTCGGCGAACTCTCCGACCGCCAGCGCGGGGAACTCGCCGGTCTTCTGCGCCAGTTGACGGCGCCTTTCGACAACATCCCGAGCTGAGGCCGGTTACGCGGCGTAATCGGCCGTGGAAGATCACAAACGACCACGCTCTGCCACCGGTTGCGCACCCAAAGTGGCAGATTTAGCGTGATCTACGTGAACGCCGCATAAAGGCCCGGATGGCCACCTTTGCGGCTGCCGGCGCACCCGAGCACCGGCGCCATTTTTTGAAAGGCGCCGAGCCGCGCCGGCTTCCAATCCCTGGGCCCTCTCGGGTCCCGCTCCACCTTGGAGATGCAGATGACTCTGCACACCCGCGCAAGCAAGATGGCCGCGACAGCGGTGACCGGCGCCTTGGCCGGCACCCTTGCCTTTGCCACGATGGGCACCGCGTTCGCCAACGAGACGGTTGCACCCGGCGCGCCGAAGGCCGCGCCGGCTCCCTCGGGGAACACGGAAAGCGTGGGCGCCGGCGAGGACCTCCCGGACCTGTCCGGTGAGATCGCGTCCGCATCGGCGGCCCTCCCCAACAACGCCCTCTACCAGGGCCGTGTCATCGCCCGCATCGGTCTCCGCGTCCGCAGCGGCCCGGGCACGCAGTTCAGCTCGGTGGGCGTGCTGCCGTACAACTCTCTGGTCTCGATTGTCTGCAAGACCAATGGCCAGGACATCGGTGGCAACCCGCGTTGGTACCGCCTGGCCCAGAACCTCTACGCATGGTCGGCGGGCCGCTACATCGCCAACGTCGGCGCGTCACCGCGCGTCTGCGCCGCCAGTGAACTCAGCGGTGGTGGCGGCGGTGGCATCGGCGGCGGCGGTATCGGCGGCATCGGTGGCGGGGGTATCGGCGGCATCGGTGGCGGGGGTATCGGCGGCATCGGTGGCGGGGGCATCGGCGGCATCGGCGGCGGGGGCATCGGCGGCGGTGGCGGCGGAGGCTGCTACGGCGGCGGAGGCGGTGGCGACGGCGGCCGCGACGACGGCCGCGGTGGCGGTGGCGGGGGCGGTCGCGGTGGCGACGGCGGTGGTCGCGGCGGTGAAGGCGGCGGTCGCGGTGGCGACGGCGGCGGCCGTGGCGGCGACGGCGGCGGTCGCGGCGGTGAAGGCGGCGGTCGCGGCGGTGAAGGCGGTGGTCGTGGCGGTGAAGGCGGTGGCGGCGGCAGCCGTGGCTTCAGCGTGAGCGACTACGGCGACAACGGTGGCCGTGGCGGCGACGGTGGTGGCCGTGGCGGTGAAGGCGGCGGTCGCGGCAACTACGGCGGCGGTGGCGGCAACTACGGTGGTGGCGGCGGCTGCGGTGGCGGTGGCGGCAACTACGGTGGTGGCGGCGGCGGTCGCGGCGGCGACGGTGGTGGCCGTGGCGGTGAAGGCGGCGGTCGCGGCGGCGACGGCGGCGGCCGTGGCGGTGAAGGCGGCGGTCGCTAGGACGTCGCGGTGACCCGGCGGCCCGCTCTCCCGGTTCCGGGGAGGGCGGGCCGCCGTCGTGTCACGCCGGGGCCACCGAGCCCACCCGGCCGCCGTCGCCCTCCACGGGGGGCACCCCGGCCCGCCGGGCCAGCGCCACGGCGGCCAGCGTCGAGTGGACGCCCAACTTGCCGAGCACGTTCTGCATATGGGTGCGGACCGTGTGCGGGGACAGGTACAGCCGCTCGGCCACCGCCTTGCGGCCCAGCCCCGCCACCATGCAGCGCAGGACCTCCTGCTCGCGCGGGGTGAGCGACTCCACCAGCTGTTCGCTCTCGGTGCGGTGCCGGCGCGCGGCGGTCAACTCCCGCAGCACGCCGGTGAGCAGGGCGGGCGGCAGATGGGTCTCGTCCCGGAGCACCCCGCGCATGACGGCCAGCAGCCGTGACAGCGAACAGTCCTTGGCCACCCAGCCCGACGCGCCGGCCTGCAGCGCGCGGGCGGCACGGCGGGCGTCGTCACGTTCGGCGAGCACCACCGTGCGGGTGGCGGGATGTTCGCTCCTGACGCGTTCCACCAGGGCGATGCCGTCGACACCGGCCGGCGTGCCGCCGGCCGCGGCGGGCGCGCCGGAGGCCGAAGAGGCGGCGTTGTCCACGGCGTTGAGCGTGCGCACGCCCGCCGCGCCGGCGGCCGACCCGAGGTCGGCGTCCACCAGCAGTACGTCGTAGCGGCGGCCGTCCGCCGCCGCGCGTTCGAGGCAGCGCTGGGCGGCGGCTCCGCTGCCGGCCGCCGACACGTCCACATCGGGTTCCGCGGCCAGGGCCGCGGCAAGCGACTCGGCGAAGATGCGGTGGTCGTCCACGACGAGAACACGGATTCGTCCCACGGGCCCCACTCCCGGCATTAGGCGTTCCCCCCAACGGACGAGGTTGAGGTGCACCGAGGCCCGGCACCTGGAGCGGACGCCGCATGCCGCCGGGCTAGCCGTCGTCCTCCGCCAGGTGCCGAACCCTTGTGTCTCGCCCCCTGATGCCGCCGGCCCCCACCGGCGCTGCTCAAGAGCGTAGGGGCAGGAGCAGACAAAGGCGCCGGAATGGAAAAACTGGGCGGGCGGAGTTCCCGGCCCGGGTACGCGGGTGTGACCCCCGGTGCACGGCGTGGCCCGTGCGCCGGGGGTCGTCGCGCTACGAGAGCCGCCGCGCGCCCGGCGAGGGCACCGCCGTGAAGACCCGGGGCTCGCGGTACCCCGCGTCGGCGAAGGCGGCCACGATCGACTCGGCGACCTTCTCCGCGGCCGCCTCCTCGACCAGCACGATGGCCGAGCCGCCGAAGCCGCCGCCCGTCATGCGGGCGCCGAGCGCCCCGGCCCCGGTGCCCGCGGAGACCACGAGGTCGAGTTCGGGGCAGGAGACGCGGAAGTCGTCGCGGAGCGAGGCGTGCCCCTCGGTCAGCACGGGCCCGATGGCGCGGGCGTCGCCCGCCTCCAGCAGTTCGACGACCCGCTCCACGCGCCGGTCCTCGGTCACCACGTGCCGTACCAGCGGGCGCAGTTCGGGCTCGCCGGCCAGCTGCTCCAGGGCAGCGTCGAGACCGTCGTGCGGGATGTCGCGCAGCGCGTCGACACCCAGCACGGCGGCCGCCTGCTCGCAGCCGGCCCGGCGCTTGCCGTACTCGCCCTCGCTGTGGGCGTGCGTTACCCGGGTGTCGACGACGAGCAGCCGCAGGCCCTGCGCGGCCATGTCGAACGGGATCTGACGCTGCGACAGGTCACGGGTGTCCAGCCACAGCGCGTGCCCCTCGGTGCAGCACGCCGAGGCCGTCTGGTCCATGATCCCGGTGGGGGCGCCCACATAGACGTTCTCGGCGCGCTGGCACAGCCGGGCCAGCCGCCAGGGCTCGAGTCCCAGCCCGTACAGCTCGTTGAGCGCGACGGCCGTCACCACCTCCAGTGCCGCCGACGACGACAGCCCCGCGCCGGTGGGAACGGTGCTCTCGAAGTGGATGTCGGCGCCGGTGATCACATGGCCGGCGTCGCGCAGCGCCCACACCACCCCGGCGGGGTAGTCGGCCCAGCCCGCGCCGCCCCCGGCCTCCAACTCGTCCACGTGGAGTTCGACCACGCCGCCGTCGACGTCGGGCGACGCGCTGTGCAGCCGCAGCCGTCCGTCGGCGCGGCGGGCGACCGCCGCGACGGTGGTGTGCGGCAGCGCGAAGGGCATCACGAAGCCGTCGTTGTAGTCGGTGTGCTCGCCGATGAGGTTGACCCGCCCGGGGGCGGCCCACACGCCCTCGGGACCGGTGCCGTACGTCGTTCGGAAGGCGTCCGCTGTCACTGTCGTTCTACTCCCGGTTCTGCAGGGCCTGCGTGAAGGTCCAGGCGTCGCGGACGATCTCCGCGAGGTCGGTGCGCGAGGGCCGCCAGCCCAGCCGCTCCTTGGCGCGCTCGGCGGAGGCGACGAGGACGGCGGGGTCGCCGGCCCGGCGCGGGGCGACGACCTCCGGGACGGGGTGGCCGGTGACCTGCCGGACGGTCTCGATCACCTCGCGCACCGAGAAGCCGTTGCCGTTGCCCAGGTTGCAGATCAGGTGCTCGCCCGGGGTGGCGGCGTCGACGGCGAGCAGGTGCGCCTCGGCGAGGTCGGCGACGTGGATGTAGTCGCGGATGCAGGTGCCGTCGGGGGTCGGGTAGTCGTCGCCGAAGACCGAGATGACCTCACGGCGGCCCTGGGCGACCTGGAGGACCAGCGGGATCAGGTGCGACTCGGGGTCGTGCCGCTCACCGAACTCGCCGTACGCGCCCGCCACGTTGAAGTAGCGCAGGGACACCGCGGCCAGGCCGTGCGCGACCGCCTCGCTGGTGATCATGTGGTCCACGGCGAGCTTGGACGCGCCGTACGGGTTGGTCGGCAGGGTCGGGTCGTCCTCGGTGATGGGGACGGACTTCGGCTCGCCGTAGGTGGCCGCGGTGGAGGAGAAGACCAGCCGGCGGACCCCCGCCTCGCGCATGGCGCCCAGCAGCTCCAGGGTGCCCGCGACGTTGTTGCGCCAGTACTTCTCCGGGTTGACCACGGACTCGCCGACCTGCGAGCTGGCCGCGAAGTGCAGCACAGCGTCGTACGAGGAGTCGAGCACCTTGCCGGCGTCCTGGACACGGCCCTCGACGAACGTGGCGCCGGCTGGCACGCCCGCCCGGAAGCCGGTGGACAGGTCGTCCAGCACGGTGACCTGGTGCCCGGCCTCCAGCAGGTGGGCCGCCACGACACTGCCGACATATCCGGCGCCACCGGTCACCAGGACCTTCTTGCCGCCGGTCGGGGAGGCGCCGGCGCTCGGGGTGTTGCTCATGAGGTCACAGCCTTTCTCGGGTCCGTCTCGGAGCAACCGTAGTGGGGACGGGCGAGGGCGTGCCGCGCGCGTGCCGGTGCCGGCCTCACGGGGTGGCGACCTCGCGCAGCCGGGCCGCGGCGGCCTCCGGCGGCACGTCGTTGATGAAGACGCTCATGCCGGACTCCGAGCCCGCCAGGAACTTCAGCTTCCCCTTGGTGCGGCGGATCGTGAACAGCTCCAGGTGCAGCGCGAACTCCCTGCGCAGGGGGCTGCTGAAGGGTGCCTGGTGCCAGCCGGAGATGTACGGGGTCGGCGGCTCCTCCGGGCCGAAGATCCGGTCGAAGCGGCGCAGCAGTTCCAGGTAGACCTCCGGGAACTCGGCGCGCGCGTCCTCGTCCAGCCCGAGCAGGTCGGGGACCCGGCGGCGCGGGTAGAGGTGCACCTCGTACGGCCAGTGGGCGGCGTAGGGGACGAAGGCGGTCCAGTGCTCGCCCTCCAGGACGATCCGGGAGCCGTCCTCGCGCTCGCGCTCCACGATGTCGTCGAAGAGGTTGCGGCCGCCGGTGGCCTCGCTGTGCCGCTCCAGCGAGCGCAGCATCAGCTCGGTGCGCGGGGTGGCGAAGGGGTAGCCGTAGATCTGGCCGTGCGGGTGGCCGAGGGTGACGCCGATCTCCTCGCCGCGGTTCTCGAAGCAGTAGACCTGCTCGACCCCCGCGAGCTGGGACAGCTCCCGGGTGCGGTCGGTCCAGGCGTCGAGCACCAGCCGCGCCCGCTCGGGGCTCAGCCCCGCGAAGGACTGGTCGTGGTGGTCGGTGAAGACGACCACCTCGCACCGGCCGTGTTCTCCGGAGAGCGAGGGGAAGCGGTTCTCGAAGACGGCGACCTCGTAGTGGTCGTCGGGGATCTCGGTGAGGCGGCCGTCACGCGTGGGGCACAGCGGGCACTGGTCCGCGGGCGGGTGGTACGTGCGGGCCTGCCGGTGCGAGGCGATGGCGACGGAGTCGCCCAGCAGGGCGTCGTGGCGGATCTCGGAGACCGAGGACACCGGGTCGAGCGGGCGCCGGTCGACGGCGTCGTGCACCGCGTCGTCACGGGTGTCGTAGTAGATCAGCTCGCGCCCGTCGGCGAGCCGGGTCGATGTCTTCTTCACCCTGCGGGCTCCTCACACACACCCCAACCAACAGAACCGAACACAATGAACCACAACGAAACAGGAACGTCAACGAAAGCAGCGCCACAGGGAGTGATCACCGGATGGATCAGGAGGGGGGTGGGGTCCATGACACGGCCCTCCTCGCGGCACGGCGGGCTTCGAGGACGCCACGACTTCACCGCGCGTGACGGTCCCGCGGGGCCGCGATGGCGGCATGGCGCGGTCCGCATGGGGACGTCGAAAGCGTGCGGGGCCGTCCAGGACGGGGTATCGACCCGGCGTTCGGCGCCGCCCGGACCGCCGGACCAGCGGTGACGGCCCTACCGGACACGGGCAGGACCGGGACGAGCCTCGGCGCCGCGCGGCACAGCAGGGAACCACCCGGCACCGCGGCCCTCAACGGCGCGGCGGGCGGGAATCGCCCCCGTTCACGGCGGCGAAGCGGTCACATCCCCTTCGGGGTGAGGTGGGGCGGGCGCACGCGGAAGACGTGCCGTGCCACGCCGTGCCACGCGTCGGCGCGCGGCTCAGCCCGCCCCCTCCCCCGCCGTCCCCGGAGGAGACGCCTGCGGAGGAATCACGACCCCGCCCGGAGGGCGGTGCGTGACGCGGTCCAGCAGTCCGGTGCGGGCGGCCAGTGCGGCCGCCTCCAGCCGCGACCCGACCCCGAGCTTCATCAGCACCCGCTGCACATGCGTACGGGCGGTACTCGGCGCGATCGCCATCCCCGCGGCGATCAGCCGGGTGTCCTCCCCCTCCGCGACCCGCATCAGCACCTCGACCTCGCGCGGGGTGAGCATCTGCAGCAGCCGGGTGCCCTCGTCGTCCGGCTCCACCACGGGGTTGAGCAGTTCCGCGAAGGCCCCTTGGAGCAGGGCGGGGGCCACGGCGACCTCGCCCGCGCGGGCCTTGGCCATCGCCCGTTCGACGCCCTCGATCCGCTCGTCGTGCCGGACGTAGCCCGAGGCGCCGGCGGCGAACGCGGCCGCTATCCCCCGCGGGTTGGGCACCGGGCCCAGGACCAGCACCGCCACCCCCGGCCGCTCCCGCTTGATCCGCGCGACGGCGTCGAAGGCGCCCGGCTCGGCCGGGGCCGCGGTGCCGATCAGGCACACCTCGGGTGCCCGGCTCAGGACCAGATCGGCCGCGCCCGAGGCGGGCGCGGCCGCGGCGAGCACCCGGTGCCCGCGCAGTTTCAGTGCCGAGGCGAGCGCCTCGGCCAGCAGACGATGGTCGTCGACGACGACGAGCCGTACGCCCATGGGCGTCCCCCTCATCCCCCCATGGACCGGTGCGGGCCTGCCCACCGAGTCCAAGCCGGTCCCCCTTCACATGCCGTAGCGCGGCCACCGCCCGGCGTCCCACGCGTGCCCCCACGGTGGCCCACCGCGGGCCCGGGTCATGCCCGGGAAGGTACACGCTTGTTCGACGCGGCGCGCCCCCTACCGGCCAGAAGCCTCCAGCAATTCCGAAATGACCGGTCTTCCTGGCCGCTTCTCACCCGAAACCGCTCGTTCCGTACCGTACATACCCGGAAATCGACCACTCAGCCGAAGGCCGCGATCGCCTTGCCGGTGAGGGTGGGGTTGGCGGAGATGCTGGCGGGGTTGACGAAGAAGTGGTCCTTGTAGAGCCAGTAGAAGGAGCTGCCGTCCAGGAACTGGTTCTCCAGTTCCTTGCCGCCGGCGGGGAGTTCCATGAAGTCGGCGGACGTGTGCGTGCCGGGGTCGACGGCGATCAGCCTGCCGGGCTTGTCGTACGTGTTGCGCTGATAGCCGATCACCTTGCCGTCCCGCATGCCGACGATCTTCACCTCGCGCTCCTCGCCGGGCTCCGCCAGCCACTTCGGCTTGCCGGTCCGCAGGTCCAGCGCCGCGATCTCGTTGGTCTGCGCGTAGGACTCACCGGTGCCGGCATGGCTCCGAGTGGGCAGGTAGATCGTGGTGCCGTCGATCGCGAAGTTCGCGCAGTGCGCCTCGCCGTTGGGCGGGCAGGTGACCGCGTACGTGCCCTGGTAGCCGCCGGCGCCCAGGGAGATGCGGCTCTTCATCCTGCCGTCCTCCAGGTACGCCAGATCGGTCATCAGACCGCTCGCGCCGGCCGACAGCCCGACCACGACCGGGTCGGTAGACAGGATGTTCTGCACATCGCTGCCGGTGGGCACCTGCCAGGACCACTGCTTGCGGCCGCTCTCGCTCAGCCCCTGGACGTACATGTCGCCGTTCCAGCCGCCGCACTGGACGACGGCGACCAGCTTCGCACCGCCCTTGTAGCCCTTGTCGTTGCAGTCGGAACCGGCCTTCGGGGTCCACAGGACCTCACCGGTGCCGATCCGGTAGCCGACCGAGCCGCCGAGCCACGCCAGGGCGGCGGTGTCACCGGTGACGGCGACCTGCGTGTAGTCGTGCGAGGTCTGGCCGTTCTGGTCCGGCAGCTGCTTGGCCCACAGCCTGGCGCCCTTGGCGATGTCGATCGCCATCACCTCGCCGCAGTCCGTGCCGTACGTGACGACCACGCGGTCCCCGGACGCCTCGCGCGAGGCCGGGCAGGACTCGCCGGACAGCGGGACCGACCAGTTCTCCTTGCCGGTGTCGATGTCGAAGGAGCGCACCGCGTCCGGTGTCGTCTTCACCACCGCGTTGCCGGTGAACCAGGCGTCCGGAATCGCCGCCAGGATCTCCGACTTGGGCGGACGCGCACCGTCCTTGTCCCACAGCGCCTTCGCCCGGACCACACCGCCGTCGCGCCCGCCGCTGCCACCGCCGCGGCTCGGCGACGGCGTACCGGACGTGTCCTGGCCGCCCGAGGTGAACGCCACGAACACACCGCCGCCGACGACGAGCACCGCCGCGACCGCCGCCGCGACGACGGCCACCAGCCTGCCGCCGCCCTTGCGGGGAGGCGGCGGGGGCGGTGGGAACTGCGGGTAGCCGTACGGCGGAAGGGGCTGGGTCGGGGCCTGCGCGTACGGATTGGGGCCGTACGCGCCCGGACCCGGAGGATGCGGCGGGACCGGGGCGGCGTACGGGTTGGGCTGCGGCGGCGGGTAACCGTACTGAGGCGGCTGCGGCCCGAATCCGGGCTGGTCGCCGGGCGGGGGCGGCGGCTGCGACATCAGCGGGCACCTTTCGGGCACAGGCGTGCGAGGGCGGACGGTGACCCTCTTTGTACCACCGGTGACACACCGTTCCGAGCCCGCGCCCGGCGACCGTTACGGCACTGCTACACCCCTGCCCGGCAGGTGGCTACGCCTCCGCCTCGTCGGCCAACTCCAGCCAGCGCATCTCCAGTTCCTCGCGCTCCGTGCCCAGCGAGCGCAGCTCCATGTCGAGTTCGGCGACCTTCTCGAAGTTCGTCGCGTTCTCGGCGATGGCCGCGTGCAGCTTGGACTCCCGCTCGCTGACCTTGTCCAACTGCCGCTCGATGCGCTGCAGTTCCTTCTTGGCGGCGCGGCTGTCGCCGCCGCCCTTGGGCTTGGCCGGGGCGGGCGCGGGGGCCGCGGCCTCCACCACGGCGCGGCGCCGCTCCAGGTACTCGTCGATGCCGCGCGGCAGCATGCGCAGCGTCGCGTCGCCGAGCAGGGCGAAGGTGCGGTCGGTGGTGCGCTCCAGGAAGTAGCGGTCGTGGGAGATGACGACCATCGAGCCCGGCCAGCCGTCGAGCAGGTCCTCCAGCTGGGTCAGCGTCTCGATGTCCAGGTCGTTGGTGGGCTCGTCGAGGAAGAGCACGTTCGGCTCGTCCATCAGCAGGCGCAGCAGCTGGAGCCTGCGGCGCTCACCGCCGGACAGGTCGCCGACCGGCGTCCACTGCTTCTCGTTGGTGAAGCCGAACTTCTCGCAGAGCTGACCTGCCGTCAGTTCACGGCCCTTGCCGAGGTCCACACGGCCGCGCACGGACTCCACGGCCTGGAGCACACGGATCGCCGGGTCGAGTTCGGCGACCTCCTGCGACAGATAGGCCAGGCGCACGGTCCTGCCCACCGCGACCTTGCCGGCCGCGGGCTGCTTCTCGCCGTCGCTCGCGGCGGCCTCGGCCAGCGCCCGCAGCAGCGAGGTCTTGCCCGCGCCGTTGACGCCGACCAGGCCCACCCGGTCACCGGGGCCGAGCTGCCAGGTCAGGTGCTTCAGCAGCACCTTGGGACCGGCCTGCACGGTCACGTTCTCCAGGTCGAAGACCGTCTTGCCCAGCCGGGTCGTGGCGAACTTCATCAGCTCCGCGTTGTCGCGCGGCGGCGGCACGTCGGCGATCAGCTCGTTGGCCGCCTCGATGCGGAAGCGCGGCTTGCTGGTGCGCGCGGGGGCGCCGCGGCGCAGCCACGCCAGCTCCTTGCGCATCAGGTTCTGCCGCTTGACCTCCTCGGTCGCGGCGATCCGCTCGCGCTCGGCGCGGGCGAAGACGTAGTCGCTGTAGCCGCCCTCGTAGTCGTGGACGTCACCGCGCTGCACGTCCCACATCCGCGTGCACACCTGGTCCAGGAACCAGCGGTCGTGGGTGACGCACACCAGCGCGGAACGGCGCACCCGCAGATGGCCCGCCAGCCACGAGATGCCCTCGACGTCGAGGTGGTTGGTGGGCTCGTCGAGCACGATCAGGTCCTGCTCTTCGATCAGCAGCTTCGCCAGCGCGATGCGGCGCCGCTCGCCACCGGAGAGCGGCCCGATCACCGTCTCCAGGCCCTGCGGGAAACCGGGCAGGTCCAGCCCGCCGAACAGGCCGGTCAGCACGTCGCGGATCTTCGCGTCCCCGGCCCAGTCGTGGTCGGGCCGGTCGCCGAGCACCTCGTGGCGGACGGTCGCCGCCGGGTCCAGGCTGTCGTGCTGGGTCAGCACGCCCAGCCGCAGCCCGGAGGTGTGCGTCACGCGCCCGCTGTCCGGGCCCTCCAGCTTGGCCAGCATCCGGATCAGGGTCGTCTTGCCGTCCCCGTTGCGGCCGACGACGCCGATGCGGTCGCCCTCCGATACGCCGAGCGAGATCGCGTCCAGCAGGGTGCGGGTGCCGTACACCTTGCTGACGGACTCGACGTTGACCAGATTGACGGCCATGGGACTCCTGTCGATACGAAAGAACGACCTCCCAGGGTAGTGCTGCCGCATGTCGCCCCGGATACGCCCATCGGGCTCCGGCACCCTCCCGCACGGCGCGGCCGCCTGTCTGTACCGTTTCCCCCGTGGAGAAGGATCCGCTCGCCGAAGCCCCCGACCGGCTCGGGCGGCTCGTCGGCCGAGAACCCCGGCGCCTGCGTGACGCGGCGGACGCGGCGGAAGCAGCGGCCCGCGAGGCGGCTCCCACCGGCCGCTCGATGACCCATGACGCCTTCATGGCCGCGCTGGAGGACGAGGACCTCACGGCGGAGTCTTCGTGACCCGTCCGCCGTTCACAGGTTGGGCCGGCTCCGGCCCGCGCGGGCGACCACGGCCCAGCCGGTGGCGGCCATGAGGACGGCGGCGGGGGCCGTGAGGCGGACGGCGATCAGGACGGCGGAGTGCCCGTCGAGGAGGCCGCCGAAGCCGACCGCGGACAGGCCGAGCACGCCGAGGAGGGCGAGGGCGACGCCCAGGGCGGCGCCGGGTGCGGCGAGCGGGCCGGGAGCCGCGACGGGACGCGGGGCGGGCGGGCGTTCGGCGCGGCGGAAGACCGCGACCAGCGCGGCGGTCAGCGCCGCCGCCGCGGCGATCCGCAGCGGCACCTGGGCCCACCAGGCCGCGGACGCCGGGACGGGCAGGTCACGCCCGAGGGCGATCAGCGCGCCGTAGACCGCGAGCATGGCCGTGAGGTGCCACAGGAAGGCGGTCATGGCGACGCCGTTCGCGGCGACCACGCCCCGCCACACCCGCGGCCGGCGCAGCCACCGCCCGGCGGGTCCGCGCAGCAGCTCGACGGCGCCGACGAGCCACACACCGTGGCAGAGCAGGGCGAGCGTGGGCGGCGCCATGTTGGAGATCCGCTCGCCGGGCATCCCGACCATGGACAGCGGGTACGGGCCGAGGGCCACCAGCGCCGTCGCCGCCACCAGTCCGCCGGCGGCCATCACGCCCGCCACCGCGGGCCCGCGCAGCCGGCCGTCCGCCCGCAGGAAGCCCAGCTGGTGCACCGCCAGCCACACGAAGGCGAAGTTCAGGAACGGCACGAAGGGCACCCCGGCGGCGAAGCGCAGCACGTCCACCGCCGCGGCCGCGCCGCACAGGGCGGCGAACGCGCCCCACCCGTACCGTTCGTGCAGCCGCAGCAGCGGCGGTGTGAAGGCCGCCATCCCGAGGTAGACCCCGATGAACCACAGCGGCTGCGCCACCAGCCGCGCCGCGGCGTCCGGTACGGGCAGCAGCAGCGCCGCCGCGCCCCAGACCACGGTGAAAACCGCCGTCGGCAGCATCAGCCGGTGCAACCGGGCGCGCAGGAACGCCGCGTAGCCGCCGCCCGCGCGCACCACCGAGCGGTACGACAGCGCGTGCGAGAAGCCCCCGACGAAGAAGAAGACCGGCATGACCTGGAGCACCCAGGTCAGCGGCTGGAGCACGGGGCGCACGGCCAGCAGGTTGCCGACCTCGATGCCGCCGTCGCGGGTGCTCACCGCGGCCATCAGCCAGTGCCCCAGCACGACCGCGGCCAGCGACGCCACCCTCAGGAAGTCCACGTACCGGTCCCGGCTCGCGGGCGTGGCCGCGGCCAGTGCCGCGGCGTTCGTCTCCACCATGCGGCCACGATGCCGCCGGACCGCCCGGGCCCGGCACCGCCGGACTACTCAACTCCCGTACGAACAGGGTGAGTACGCGTACCTACGACTGCCGGACGACGGTCGCGCCCTCGGCCGGGCCGGTGGTGACACGGACCTCGCGGCAGGTGCCGGACGCGGTGAGCGCGGCGGCGACGGCCTGCGCGGACTCGGCGTCCTTGGCGAGGAAAGCGCAGGTGGGACCCGAGCCGGAGACGAGACCGGCCAGCGCCCCCGCCTCGGTGCCGGCGGCCAGGGTGGCCGCGAGCGAGGGACGCAGGGACACCGCGGCGGCCTGGAGGTCGTTGGCGAGCGAGGCGGCGAGCGCGACGGGGTCGCCGGTGCGCAGCGCGTCCAGCAGGGCCGGGGCGGGCTCGGGGTCCGGCACCGCGGCGTCGCCGCGCAGGCGGTCGCACTCGCCGTAGACGGCCGGGGTCGACAGGCCGCCGTCGGCGACCGCGAAGACCCAGTGGAAGACCCCGCCCACCGGCAGCGCGGTCAGCAGCTCGCCCCGGCCGCGGCCCAGCGCCGCACCGCCGACCAGGCTGAACGGCACGTCGCTGCCGAGCTCCGCGCAGATCTCCAGCAGCTCCTCGCGGCCGGCCCCGGTCCCCCACAGCGCGTC
Source organism: Streptomyces sp. NPDC088733 (assembly GCF_044751185.1). NCBI lineage: Bacteria > Bacillati > Actinomycetota > Actinomycetes > Kitasatosporales > Streptomycetaceae > Streptomyces > Streptomyces sp. NPDC088733. The sequence goes on along the minus strand of NZ_JBIVLH010000009.1, from coordinate 168,119 downwards.
GCACGCGAGCAGGGCCGCGGCACCGTCGGCACTGCCGCCCGCCATGCCGCCCGCGACGGGGATGTCCTTGCGGATGTGGATGTGCACGTCCGGCGTCACACCCTCGTGCCGTGCGGCCAGTGCGATCGCCGCCCGGGCGGCGAGGTTGCTCGCGTCGGCCGGCACCTGGTCCGCGTCCCGGCCCTCGACGGTGACCCGCAGCTCGCCGGCCGGGGTGACGGTGACCTCGTCGTACAGGCCCACGGCCAGGAAGACGTTGGCCAGGTCGTGAAACCCGTCCGGGCGCGGACCGCCCACCGCGAGCTGGACGTTGACCTTGGCGGGCACGCGGACGGTCACGGATCGGCTGGTCACGGGCGTGGTTCTCCTCGGGGAACGGAACGGGGCCGCACGGCGGCGGCCCCCATTGTGCCTGCTGCTACCGCCGGGCGCCCTGCTCGGCGATCGCCGCGAACTCCTCCACCGTCAGCGACTCCCCGCGCGCCTGCGGCGACACCCCGGCGGCCACCAGGACCTCCTCGGCGGCGGCCGCCGAGCCGGCCCAGCCGGCCAGCGCGGCCCGCAGGGTCTTGCGGCGCTGCGCGAACGCGGCGTCCACCACGGCGAAGACCTCCTCGCGCGTCGCGGTCGTCCTCAGCGGCTCGGCGCGGCGCACGAGCGAGACCAGACCGGAGTCGACATTCGGCGCGGGCCAGAACACATTGCGGCCGATCGCGCCGGCCCGCTTCACCTCGGCGTACCAGGCCGCCTTGACCGACGGCACCCCGTAGACCTTCGAGCCGGGCCGCGCGGCGAGGCGGTCGGCGACCTCCGACTGCACCATCACCAGGGTGCGGTCGATGGTGGGGAAGCCGGCGAGCATGTGCAGCAGCACCGGCACGGCCACGTTGTACGGCAGGTTCGCCACCAGCGCGGTCGGCGGCGGCCCGGGCAGCTCCGCCACCCGCAGCGCGTCGTTGTGCACCAGCGTGAAGCGGTCCGCGCGGCCGGGCAGGCGGGCGGCGACGGTGTCCGGGAGCGCCGCGGCGAGCACGTCGTCGATCTCCACGGCCGTCACGCGATCCGCCGCCTCCAGCAGCGCCAGCGTCAGTGAGCCCAGTCCCGGCCCGACCTCCACCACGACGTCCTCCGGACGCACGCCCGCGGTCCGGACGATGCGGCGGACCGTGTTCGCGTCGATCACGAAGTTCTGGCCGCGCTGCTTCGTGGGGCGTACGCCCAGGGTGGCGGCCAGGGCCCGCACGTCTCCGGGGCCCAGCAGCGCGTCGTCCTGATGATCGGTCTCACTCACGGCTCCAGGGTATCCGCGGCGCGGACGCCCAGGTTCCTACCCCGCCCTCCCGCCCGTGTGCCCCATGAAGTCTGGGCGCCCCGCCGCCCGTTGTGTGGGGGCCGGGTTCGGGGCCTCCGGGGCTGCCATTCTGGACAGCACATTTAGGTGCCTCAGGCACTTTCCGTCGAGCGCTCCGGGTCATGCACCCAAATATGCTCCAGTGTCCAGAACGCCACCCCTCCAACCCCGCCCCCTCCGTAGTTGCAAGCGCCTGATCCCCGGTGGGTGGTGTGAAGCGGCACCGTGCTCGGGCACCCGTTGGCGCCGCGCCAACGACCTGCTCCGCCGTCACCGCCCACAGCACTCCCACCGGCCGTAAGCCGCCCCAACGACACCGGGAGGGGGTGCGCCGGGGTCCGCCCGCTGGGGGCACCTCCCAGCGGTAGCTGGGGGAGGGACGAGCGGCGACCGCAGTACACGAATTGCAGGGGTAACCCGCGAGCCCCGAGGACGGACTCCGGAGCGGCGCCGACCCCACAACGCACGCAGCGCAGGGCCCGCACTTACCGCGCCGGGCACACGGGAGGGAGGGCGGGGAAAAGAACCTCCCCCCGCACCCGCGTCAGCGGGTGAGCTTGCGCCCGCACACCGGCCACGGCGTCGCCCCCCGTTGAATGTAGAGCCGCTTCGCCCGGTACGTCTGCTCCTTCGCCGACGCGTCCTGCGGCCGCCCGCTCCCGCCGAGCGCGCGCCACGTGCGGCGGTCGAACTGGTAGAGGCCGCCGTAGGTGCCGCTGGAGTCGACGGCGTTGGCGCGGCCGCCGGCCTCGCACTTGCCCAGGGCGTCCCAGTTGAGGTGGTCCGCGCCCGCGACGGAGTCCGGCAGGCGCTTGGTGCCGACGCGGACGATCTCGCGGACCGGGTCGCGCACCAGTTCCTCGGCGACGGGCACGGGCTTCTGCCGGACGCCGTTGATCGTGCGGTACGAGTACGTGACGCGCCGGAGCCCGTTGCGGCCCCGTTCGTCGACGGCCGTGGTGCCCTGGAAGAGCTGGGGGTCCTCGCGCCGCACGACCTCGTAGGGGATCGGCTGCTCGCGGGTCTCCTCGCGGCCGCGGATGCGCAGGACGGAGACGGTCTGGCCGTCGCGGGGGAAGCTGTCGGGGGCCACGGAGGTGGTGTCCTCGCCGCTCAGCCGGATGCCGGCGTCGCGCACGGCCTCGCCGATGGTGGCGGCGTTGGTCTGGACGGTGCGCTCCTTGCCGTCCACGAGGAACGTCAGCTGCCGTTCGGTGCGTACGTTCAGGGCCAGGCCGCGGCGCCCGATCGGTTCGGAGCGGGAGGTCGAGACGTACGCGCCGTCGGCGCGCACGCCGAGCCGGCCGAGGGCCTCGTCGACGGTGCGGGCGGTGGTCCACAGCCGTTTCGGGCGGCCGTCCAGGGTGAGCGTGACGGGGCGGCCGTAGCGGACGGCGATGCTGTCCCCGTCGTGGAGTTCGGCGTGCCGGCCCGGGGCGACGATGTCGTGGTCGCCGACCCGGACGCCCTGGCGGCGCAGGAGTTCCCCGACGTCCCCGGCGTAGGTGTGCAGGGTGCGCACCTGGCCGTCGACGGAGAGCTGGACCGCCTTGCCGCCCGTCACGTAGGCGCCGGTGCCGCCGGCGAGGACGGCGACCACCAGGGCGCGCGGCAGCAGCCTGGCCAGCGCGTCGGGGCGCTCGGCGGCGCGCCGCCTGCGGGCTTCCGCGCGTGCGGCGACGCGGGCTGCCGCACGGCCGCCCACGGCGGGCGCCGGGCGCTGCAGCGGCAGTCCGCTGCCGTACAGCCCGGCTTCGGCATACGAATGACTCACGACGTACCTCCGGCGGGTCCGGTCGGAACCGAACCGGGACCTTAGCCGAACTTCGTCGCTATCCGTGGCTGCGTCGTCACCCCGTGTCGCGGATCAGTACCCGAACGCGCGCGCCGTGTTGGCGCCGATCGCCGCCGCGACCTCGTCCTCTGCCGCCTTCCGCGCCTCCGCGATCGCACGCACCGTGATCGGAACGAGATACGGAGCGTTAGGCCGACCGCGGTACGGCACCGGGGTCAGGAAGGGGGCGTCGGTCTCGACCAGGAGGAGCTCGGCCGGGGCGACGGCCGCCGCGTCGCGCAGGTTCTGGGCGGACTTGTAGGTGATGGTGCCGGCGAAGGACAGGTAGTAGCCCTTGTCCGCGCAGGTCCGGGCCATTTCCGCGTCGCCGGAGTAGCAGTGGAAGACCACGGTGTCCGGGGCGCCCTCCTCGTCGAGGATGCGCAGGACGTCGGCGTGCGCCTCGCGGTCGTGGATGACCAGGGCCTTGCCGTGCCGCTTGGCCATGTCGATGTGGCGGCGGAAGGAGTAGTGCTGGACGTCGACGCCCTCGGGCCCGGTGCGGAAGTAGTCCAGGCCGGTCTCGCCGACGGCGCGGACGTGCGGCAGCGCGGCCAGCGCGTCGATCTCGGCGAGCGCGGCGTCCAGTGCGGCGGTGCCGCCCCCCTCGCGGGCGCCCTGGCGGGACCACCCGTCAGGATCCCCCTGGACGATCCTGGGGGCCTCGTTGGGGTGCAGGGCGACGGCCGCCCAGACGTTGTCGTACGCCGCGGCCGTACGGGCCGCCCAGTGGGAACCGTTCACGTCGCAGCCGACCTGCACGACGGTGGTGACACCGACGGAGGCCGCCTTGGCCAGCGCGTCCTCGACGCTGCCCTCCTGCATGTCGAGGTGGGTGTGGGAGTCCGCCACCGGGACCGCGAGCGGTTCGGGGAGGGGAGGGGCGGCGGACGCGTCCTTGCGCTGGTCCTTCTGCGGGCGTTCGGGCTTCTGGGGCATGCCCCAGATCCTAGGCGGCGGCCGTGGCGGCTACGCCTGGTCCCTCCTGCGGTGCAGCAGGTGCAGCGGCGACCAGTGCCGGCCGCGGCGTTCGGTGCCGCCCTCGACGGGGGCGGCGGCCGCGACGGGGCGCCGGGGGGCGGCGCAGGGAAGGGGGCCGGCCGTCGCGGTGCTGGACCACGTGCCGGTCACATCGGACACCTGTCCGGCCCGCATGATGCGGACCTTGTGGCCCTCGCACCCGACGCACGTGGGCCGGGTCAGCGGGGACGGCACCCGCTTGCCCTCGACCATGTACCAGACGAGTTCGCGGCCCTGGGCGTCGACGTGGTGCTCTATCTCGTACGCCTGCTCCCAGCCGCGACCGCAGCTGATGCAGACGAAGGCGTACGCCTCACGAACCGTGCCATCGGTTCCGATGGTCTCGCTCATGGCAGCTCCTGTTGCCCTCCGGACGAGGCGTCCGGAGCGGGACTTCCCACTACAGAGAACGCCCACGAAGGCGCCGGTGACAGCGGGGGTGCCCTTTCTTGGGTCAGTTTTGGGGTGTATGTGGCACAAGGCCGCAGGACGCCCCGCAAGCTTTCCCTGTCCCACGATAGGACTTTGCGAAGAGCCGCGTTTAGGCGCTTGTGGGTGGGTTCGTCTCCGCGTGCTTGGCGGACACCACGGCGTCGAAGACCTCGCGCTTGGGCAGCCCCGCGTCGGCCGCGACGGCGGCGATCGCCTCCTTGCGCCGCTCCCCCGCCTCCTCGCGCGCCCGTACCCGGCGCACCAGTTCGGCCGGGTCCAGCTCCTGCGGGCCGGTCTCCGGGGCGCCCTCGACGACGATCGTGATCTCCCCGCGCACGCCGTCGGCGGCCCAGGCCGCGAGTTCCTTCAGCGGCCCGCGGCGGACCTCCTCGTACGTCTTGGTCAGCTCGCGGCAGACGGCGGCGCGGCGGTCCGCGCCGAAGACCTCGGCCATCGCGCCCAGGGTCTCCGCGAGGCGGTGCGGTGCCTCGAACCAGACCAGCGTGCGCCGCTCGGCCGCGGTCTCCGCCAGCCGGGCCCGGCGCTCGCCGGCCTTGCGCGGCGGGAAGCCCTCGAAGCAGAAGCGGTCGACGGGCAGGCCGCTGAGCGCGAGCGCGGTGAGCACGGCGGACGGGCCGGGCACCGCGGTGACCCGCAGGTCCCGCTCGACGGCGGCGGCCACCAGCCGGTAGCCCGGGTCGGACACCGAGGGCATCCCCGCGTCGGTCACCAGCAGCACGCGCGACCCGTCCTCCAGGGCGCGGACCAGTTCCGGGGTGCGGGCCGACTCGTTGCCCTCGAAGTACGACACGACCCGCGCCGTGGTCGTCACACCGAGCGCCTGGGTGAGCCGGCGCAGCCGCCGGGTGTCCTCGGCGGCGATGACGTCCGCGGCGGCCAGCTCGGCCGACAGCCGGGGCGGGGCGTCGGCGATGTCGCCGATGGGGGTGCCCGCGAGCACGAGTACGCCTGCGTCCGCCGGTCCGGTCGAAGTGGTCACCGCCCCAGTCTCCCACCCGGTCGGACCCGGCCGGACCCTCGGATGGCCCGGTCCTCAGCGCATCCACAAGCCGCTTCCCTACGATGGCCCGGTGACGAGTGACACCGCTACGCAGGCGGATCCGGCCGAGGACGCCGAGCACGCCTCCCCCGAGCCGGCGGAGCAGGACTCCTGGCAGCGGCGGCTGCGCCGCTTCGGCCATGTGGACCGTCCGCGCACGAGCCTGCGCGACCGGCTGGTGCCGCCGTTCCCCGAGCCGGGGACACGCGCCTGGTCGGCGCTGGGGGTGGGCCCGGTGCTCGCGACCCGGCTGGCCCGCTGGTCGGCCTGGGGCGGCCCGCTGCTGGTGGCGCTCTTCGCGGGCGTGATGCGGTTCTGGAACCTGGGCAGCCCGCGCGCGGTGATATTCGACGAGACGTACTACGCCAAGGACGCCTGGTCGCTGCTGCAGTACGGCTACGAGGGCAGCTGGCCCGACAAGGCCAACGACCAGATCCTCTCCCGGCCGCCGACGATCCCGTTGTCGGAGGCGCCGTCCTACGTCGTCCACCCGCCCGTCGGCAAGTGGGTCATCGCCTCCGGTGAGTGGATCTTCGGGCTGAACCCGTTCGGCTGGCGGTTCGCGATGGCCGTCCTGGGCACCCTGTCGGTGCTGATGCTGTGCCGCATCGGGCGGCGGCTGTTCCGGTCCACCGCACTGGGCTGCCTGGCCGGCGGCCTGATGGCGGTGGACGGCCTGCACTTCGTGATGAGCCGCACCGCCCTGCTGGACCTCGTCGTCATGTTCTGGGTGCTGGCCGCCTTCGGCTGCCTGCTCATCGACCGCGACAAGGCCCGCGCCCGCCTCGCGGCGGCGCTGCCCGAAGGGCGCCCGGTCGACCACGTCGCGTCCTTCACATGGCTGGGGGTGCGGCCGTGGCGGATCGCGGCCGCGATCTGCCTGGGCCTGGCCATCGGCACCAAGTGGAACGGCCTGTACGTGCTCGCCGGCTTCGGCATCCTCACCGTGCTGTGGGACGCCGGAGCCCGCCGCGTCGCCGGTGCCCGCCACCCGTGGCTGACCGCGTTCTGGCTGGACGGCCTGTGGGCGGGCTTCTCCATGGTGGCCGTCGCCCTCGGCACCTACCTGGTGTCCTGGCTCGGCTGGTTCACCACGGACAAGGGCTACGACCGGACCTGGGCCAAGGGCGACGGCGGCTTCCTCTCCGACTCCTGGGCGGCGCTGCGCAGCCTGTGGCACTACGAGACGCAGGTCTACGACTTCCACGTCAACCTGCACTCGCCGCACACCTACCAGTCCAACCCCTGGAGCTGGCTGGTGCTGGGCCGGCCCGTCTCGTACTTCTACGAGTCCCCCAAGGAGGGCCAGGACGGCTGCACCGCGGTCGGCGGCTGCGCCCGCGAGGTGCTGGGCATCGGCACGCCCGCGCTGTGGTGGGCCGCGTGCTTCGCCCTGCTGTACGTGCTCTACCGCTGGGCCTTCCGCCGCGACTGGCGGGCCGGGGCCATCGCGTGCGGCGTGGCCGCGGGCTACCTGCCCTGGTTCCTGTACCAGGAGCGCACGATCTTCCTCTTCTACGCGGTCGTCTTCCTGCCCTTCCTGTGCCTGGCCCTCGCGATGATGCTGGGCGCGGTCCTCGGCCCGCCGGGGGCGGGTGAGCAGCGCCGGATGTGGGGCGCGGTGGGCGCGGGGACGCTGGTGCTGCTGATCGTCTTCAACTTCATCTACTTCTGGCCGCTCTACACCGGCCAGACGATCCCGATGGACGCCTGGCGGCAGCGGATGTGGCTCGACACCTGGATCTGACCCGCCCGCGCGGTCAGCAGCCGGGGCCGCCGAGCCAGGGCCCGAGGTCGCGGACGGTGTCCTCGACGAGGGCGGCGACGAACTCCCCGACGGGGTCGGTGCCGTCATCGGAACGGCCCGAACGGCCCGGGCGGACGGCGGTGAAGGTGTCCATGGGCGCGGTGGCCGTGTTCTCGCCGTCCCGTCCGTCCTGGCCGCCGCCGCCAGTGACGTTCTCGCCGCTCTGGCCGTTCTGGTCCTTCCGGCCCGTGGTCCCGCCCGCGCCCTGCTGCGGGCCGGCGGGGCGCTGCGCGGCCGTGCCGGAGGGGGCGGACGGCGCGGCGGCGGACCCCGCCCCGCAGTCCAGGCCGGCGCGGTCGGTGCGTACGAGGCCGTAGCGCACGCCTCGGCCGGTGGCGGGGATGGGCTGGGAGCACGCGCCGAGCCGGGCGAGGGTCTGCCCGGGCGCGCCGGTGCACACGCCGGTGCTGCGGCACAGGGCGGCGGTGGCGCTGACGAAGCCGGTGGCCATGCTCGTGCCGGACAGTGCCTGGTAGGCGTTGTTCGGGTAGGTCGAGACGATGTCGACGCCCGGGGCGGCGATGTCCACCGAGTCGCCGCGGTTGGAGAAGTACGCCAGGGAGTTGTCGGGCCCGGTCGCGGCGACCGAGATGACCTCGGGGTAGCCGGACGGGTACTCCCTCACCGTGGTGCCGTCGTTCCCGGCGGCGCCGACGAGGGTGACCCCGGAGGCGGCGGCGATCTCCACGGCCGCGTGCAGCAGCGGGCTGTCGTCGGCGGAGGTCAGGCTCATGTTGACGACGCCGATGTTGTGCGTCGCGGCGTTGGCGGCCACCCACAGCAGGCCCTCGGCGACCTGGGAGACGGAGCCGGTCCCGTCGTCGTCGAGGACCTTGACGTTCCACAGCCGTGTGCCCATGGCCTCGCTGGCGATGCCGATGCCGTTGTCGGTGACGGCGCCGATGATCCCGGCCAGGTGGGTGCCGTGGCCGTAGTGGTCGTCCACGGTGGGGCTGCCGGAGAAGTTGACCGCCCCGGCGACGACGCCCGCCAGGTCCTCGTGCCGCGCGTCGATGCCGGTGTCCAGTACGGCCACGGTCACGTCGTTGCGGGCACCGCAGGTGGGGGCCTTGACGGCGAACAGCCCCCACTGGAGCTCGGGCGTGTAGTAGGGGTCGTTCGGCACGCAGGCGCCCGGCACACCCGCGTAGGGCACGCGGTCCTTGCCGGGCAGGACGTGCTCCTTGCCCGTGCCGGGCGAGGGCGCGCCGGTCCCGCCGCCGGGCTTCAGCGGCGGGAGCACCGCGACCCGGCCGGCGCGCTCGGGCGCGTGCACGATCCCGTCCCGGACGACGGCGCTGACCAGGCGGTTCGCACGGAGGGCGGCGGCCTGTGCCGCGGTCGCGCGGATGGTGTAGGCCTTCAGCGTGCGGCCGGCGGCGGCGACGTCGTAGACCCGGCCGACGGTGGCGTGGTGCGGGCGGGCGTGCTCGGCGGCCACGGTGCGGACATCGCCCGCCGAGTCCTTGAGCATCACGATCCACTGCGCGGCCGGGCCCTCCGCCGCGCTCGCCGCACCCGGCACGAACGCCGAGAGCAGAGCACTCACCACCAGGGGGGCCGCCACGTCCGCCCCGCGTGCCCACGTCAAAGACCGCCTGGTCCTCATGCGTACTCCCGTCACACCGGCGCGCCCCTCGCGCGTCCACCGAGACCGGGAACGTACGACAATCGGACTGTCTTACTGATTTCCCACACCGGTAGCGGGCCCCCGCCCACCCCGGCGGGTCAGCGCCGGGCCGTTTTGCGGCGTCACCGCCGCCGCCCTAGCGTGGAAACGCGCTCACCCCCTCACGGGGAAACACCTCATATGACCAGCCCCGACGACAAGGCAATCGAAGCGGCCGCTGCCGACGCCGGCGGCGGTTCGGCGCTGGCGGTGGTCGACGGGGCGGGGCGCCTGACCCGGTGGACCGACAGCGCGAGACGGCTGCTGGGCTACCGGGCCGAGGAGGTGCTCAGCACCCCCGCCGCCGGCCTGCTGGCCGCGGCGGCCGAGTTGCCGAACGGCTTCACCGGCGCGTGGTCGGGGACGGTCGGGCTGCGGCACCGCGACGGCGCGCCGTTCCCGATGGGCCTGCGGGTCTCCCCCCTGCCGGGGCGCGACGGCGAAATGGACTGGCTGGTCTCGATGGCGCCGCCCGACGCCGGGGTGCTGGAGGCGGTCGGCGAGGCCTGTCCCTTCCCCATGGCCGTCTGGGACAGCGACCTGCGGATGACCTGGCTCAACGACGCCCTGGCGCAGGCCTACGGCATGCCCCGCGAGCAGCGTCTCGGGCGCCGGCTGTACGAGTCGCCGCTGTACCGGAACACCCGGGAGGTCACCCGGCTGCTGCGGAAAGTGCTGAACACCGGGGTCCCGGAGATCGACCACGAGCTGGAGCAGCTGGACCACTACCGCCACCGCGCCTACGCCCTGTCGGTGTTCCCCGTCGCCAACGCCCGAGACGGCCGCCCAGGGGTGTGCTCCCTCAATGTGGACGTCACCAGCAGCCGGCGGACCCGGGAGCGGATGACCCTGCTGAGCCGGGCGAGCCGCCGCATCGGCGCGCACCTGGACGTGATGCAGACCGCGCAGGACCTGGCCGACGTGCTGGTGCCGGTGCTCGCGGACTACGTCACCGTCGACCTGGCGGAGTCCGTCGAGCTCGGCGACGCCCCGCTCGCCCGGCTCGGCTCGTCGCACGGGGACGTCCCGGCGTTCTTCCGCGCCGGCCAGATGTCGGTCCACGACGACTTCCGCGAGTCCCTCTGGCCGCGCGGCAGCGCCGTCTTCGTCCCGCCGGACTCGCCCTTCATCGAGGTCCTGTCCTCCGGCCGGTCCCATCTGGAGACCGTCCTGGAGACGGGTCCCGGCAACTGGCTCGACCACGACCCGCGGCGGCGGGAGCGCATCCTGACCCTGGGCATGCACACCTTGCTGATCCTGCCCATCCACGCCCGCGACGAGATCCTGGGCATCGCGGTGATGGTCCGCACCGAGAACCCGCTGCCCTTCGACGAGAACGACCGGACGCTCGCCGAGGAGCTGGTCAGCCGGGCGGCGCTGAGCCTGGACAACGCCCGCCGCTACACCCGCGAGCACACCGCGGCCCTGGCCCTGCAGCGGGACCTGCTGCCGAGCGACCCGAACGGCGGGAACGCCGTGGACGTGGTGTCGCGCTACCTGCCCTCGGACGCGGAGGGCGGCGTCGGCGGCGACTGGTTCGACGTGATCCCGGTGTCCGGCGCCCGGGTGGCGCTGGTGGTCGGGGACGTCGTCGGGCACGGCATCAACGCGGCGGCGACCATGGGGCGGCTGCGCACCGCCGTGATCACCCTCGCCGCCCTGGACCAGCCGCCCGACGAACTGCTGAGGAACCTCGACGAGCTGTACGTGCGCCTCACCGAGGAGTCCGACGGCCGGGCGCTGCCCACCGCCCTCATGGGGGCCACCTGCCTCTACATGGTCTACGACCCGGTGACCCGGTGCTGCGTCTCGGCGCGGGCCGGGCATCCGCCGCCCGCGTTCATCGACCCGGCGACGGGCGAGGTGTCCTACCTCGACATCCCCTCCGGGGCGCCGCTGGGCATCGGCACCCGGTCGTTCCAGCCGGTGACGCACCACCTGCCCGAGGGCAGCGTCCTCGTCCTGTACACCGACGGCCTCGTCGAGACCCGCGAGCACGACATCGACCACGGTCTGGAGCAGTTGCGCCGGGCGCTCACCCAGCCGCCGGGGACCGGGCTGGAGGAGCTGACCGCCAGGGCGGTGGGCACGCTCGGCGACCACCGCCAGGACGACGACGTGGCGGTGCTGCTCGCCCGTACCCGGTCGCTGTGCCCCAGCCGCTTCGCCACCTGGGAGGTGCCGCGGGAGGCCGCGGCGGTCGCGGGCCTGCGCGCCGCGGCCGTGCGGACCCTCACCACCTGGGGCCTGGAGCGCCTGGTGCCCGCCGCGGAGCAGATCGTCGGCGAGCTGCTCGCCAACGCGGTGCTCCACGGGGCGGTGCCGATACGGCTGCGGCTGATCCGCGACCGGGTCCTGGTCGTCGAGGTCTTCGACAACGGGTGCTCGATGCCGCGGCAGCACAAGTCGTCGTCGGCCGACGAGGCCGGGCGGGGCGTGGCCCTCGCCGCGGCGCTGTCCTCACGCTTCGGGGTCCGCTCCTCCCCGGAGGGCAAAAGCGTGTGGGCGGAGCTGGAGTTGCCGGCCGGCTACACCGGTCCGCCGTGCTGACACCGTCCCCGGGCGGGGCCCGGGACGCGAAGCTGTGACCGATAAACGCCCCAGTTGTCACCCGTGCAGCGTAGAGTGCGCTTGCTGCACAGCTTTTTGAACGCGTTCAGGAGGATCACGGGGAGGGTCGGCCATGCGCCGAGGCGTCAAGGTGGGGATCATCAGCACGGTGTTCGCGGGGATGGTGGGGGCCGCGGGCTACGGTGCGTACAACGTCTACCAGGGGTTGAACGGCGGCGGGGGCTTCACCGCCCAGGCCGCGCCCGTGGAGACGGGGCCGCCGAGCGCGGCCGAGGTGGAGCAGACCGCGAAGGCCTTCCTCGCGGCCTGGGCCAAGGGCGACACGACGGCGGCGGGGAGCCTGACCAACGACGCCACGACGGCGCGGGACGCGCTGGCCGCCTACCGCACCGAGGCCCATGTGACCCGGGTGAAGCTGACGCCCGGCACACCGGCGGACCGCGTGGTGCCGTTCAACGTCGTCGCCACGCTCTCCTACGGCGGCAAGACCTCCACCTGGAAGTACGGCTCCGCGCTCACGGTCTTCCGCGGCGCGACCACGCACAAGCCGCTGGTGGACTGGCAGCCGTCCGTCCTGTACCCGAAACTGACGCCGGGTCAGTCGCTGGTCACCGGTGAGGCCGCCTCCCCGCAGGTGATCGTGGTGGACCGTGCCGGAAAGACCCTGAACGCCGCCCAACTCCCCTCCCTGTCCTCCGTGCTGCCGCAACTGCGCGAGCGGTACGGCAGCAGGCTCAGCGGCGGCAAGCCCGGCATCGAGACCTACGTATCCGGTCCCGACGGCCCCGGGCAGACCCTGCACACCCTCTCCGCGGGCACCCCCGCCAAGCTGCACACCACGCTCGACGCGGCACTCCAGGCGACCGCGGAGAAGGCCGTCAAGCGCAAGCCCCAGTCGTCGGTCGCCGCGGTGAAGGCGAGCACCGGCGAGATCCTGGCGTTCGCCAACAACCCGGCCACCGACAACAACAACGCCTTCAACGCCCAGGTGGCCCCCGGCTCCACCTTCAAGGTCATCACGGCGACGGCCCTGCTGGAGAAGGGCGTCAGCCCCGGCACCCCGGCGCCGTGCCCCGCCACCGCCAACTACAACAACGGCAAGATGTTCCACAACGTGGAGAGCTCGTCCGACCCCTCCGCGACCTTCCAGCGGGACTTCGCCATCTCCTGCAACACCGGCTTCATCAAGCTCGCGGGCAACCTCAGCGAGTCCTCCGTGCCCGACGTCGCCCAGCGCTACTACGGCTTCGGCCAGACCTGGAACGTCGGCGTCCCCGCCTGGGACGGCCGGGTGCCCGGCGGCAGCGGCGACGAGATGACCGAGGAGATGATCGGCCAGGGCCAGATCCAGATGAGCCCCCTCAACATGGCCGCCGTGGCCGCGACCGCGGACACCGGCACCTTCCGCCAGCCCCGGCTCGTCGCCAAGGACCTCATCGGCGAACCGCTCGCCAAGGCCGGCAGCTCACTGCCGTACGGCGTGCGCAGCAGCCTCAAGTCGATGATGCGGCTCACCGCGTCGAGCGGCACCGCCGCCGGGGCGATGAGCGGCGTCTACGGGGACGTCGGCGCGAAGACCGGCTCCGCGGAGGTCGGCGGCCAGGAGAAGCCGAACGGGTGGTTCCTCGCCTACCGCAACGACGTCGCCGCCGCCGGCATGGTGCTGGAGGGCGGCCACGGCGGCGACTCCGCGGGCCCCATCGTGGCGTCCGTGCTCAAGGCCTCTTCGTGACGATTTGGCGTCCGGCCCCCGCCTGGGACTAGCGTTCCGGGCATGCCGACCCCAGCCGCCGCCCACCCCAGGTTCGCCGAAGCCCTCGCCGGACTGGGCCTCCAGGTCCCCGTACGCTCCTTCCCGGACGCGACCCGCACCGCGGCGCAGGCCGCGGAGGCGATCGGCTGCGACCTCAGCCAGATCGTCAAGTCCCTGATCTTCCAGGCGGACGGGGCCCCCGTCCTCGTCCTCATGGACGGCGCCTCCCGCGTCGACGTCGACCTGGTCCGGGCCGAACTCGGCGCGGCGGCCGTCCGGCGCGCCGACGCGGACCTGGTGCGCGAGACGACGGGGTACGCCATCGGCGGCGTACCCCCCTTCGGGCACCGCACCCGCACCACGGTCCTCGCCGACCGGGGACTGCTGCGGCACGCGACCGTGTGGGCCGCCGCCGGCACCCCGCACACCGTCTTCCCGATGGCCCCCGGCGACCTCGTCCGGCACGCCGGGGCCACCCTGGCCGACGTCCGCGAACGCACCGCGTGACCCCGCTGGTCGCGGTGGCCGTCCTGGTCGCCGCCGTCACGCACGCCTCCTGGAACGCCCTCGCCCACGGCATCGGCGACCGCTTCGCCGCATTCACCCTCGTCGGCGCGGGCGGCGCGCTGTGCGCCGCCCCCATCGCCGTGTTCGCGCCCCTGCCGGCCTCCGGGGCGTGGCCCTGGCTCCTCACGTCGGTGGGGATCCATCTCGCCTACATGTACCTGCTGATGAAGTCCTTCACCCTGGGCGACTTCGGGCAGGTCTACCCCGTGGCCCGCGGCGTCGCCCCCATGGTCGTGACGCTGCTCGCCGCCGTGTTCGTCGGCGAGATCCCGGACGCCTGGCAGACCGCGGGCGTCGCCGTCGCCTCCGCGGGACTCGCCGGCGCCGCCCTGTGGGGCATGCGCGGACGCCGCACCGACCGGCGCGCGCTCGGCGCCGCCCTCGGCACCGGCCTCACGATCGCGGCGTACACCGTCGTCGACGGCGTGGGCGTCCGCGCCTCCGGCACCGCCCCCGGGTATGTCGCGTGGCTCCTGCTCCTCCAGGGCGTCCTGCTCACGGGTACCGCATTCGCGGTCCGCCGCACGGCCCTCCTGCCCGAACTGCGCCCCGCCGCCGGGCGCGGCCTGCTCAGCGGCGCCCTGTCCGTCGCCGCCTACGGGCTGGTCCTGTGGGCCCAGACCCGAGGCGAACTGGCGCCCATCGCGGCGCTGCGCGAGACGTCCATCATCGCGGGCGCGGTCATCGGGGCGGTGTGCTTCCGCGAACGGCTGGGGCGCCCGAGGATTGTGGCGTCCCTGGTGGTGGTGGCCGGCATCGGCCTGATGCTCCACTCCTGACCTGGGTTTTTCCCCGCCCTCCCACCCGTGTGCCCCAGGAAGTCAGGTGCCCCGACGCGCGTTGTGGGGGGCCGGGTGCGGGGCCTCCGGGGCTGCCATTCTGGACAGCACATTTAGGTGCCTCAGGCACTGTCGGCTGCGTGCCCCGGGTTGTGCACCCAAATATGCTCCACAGTCCAGAACGCCACCCTCCCCCAGCTACCGCTGGGAGGTGCCCCCAACTCCCCCGCCCCCTCAGGTTTCGCCATGCGCCTGATCCCCGGTGGGTGGTGTTGAACGGCACCGTGTTCGGGCACCCGTTGGCGCAGCGCCAACAACATGCTCCGCCGTCACCGCCAACAGACACCCCACCGGCCGTAAGTCGCCCCAACGACCCCGGGAGGGGGTGCGCCGGGGTCCGCCCGCAGGCGACGAGCGGCGACCGCGGCGCCGATAAGTAGGGCCAAACCGCGAGCGCCGAGGACGGACTCCGGAGCGGCGCCGACCCCACAACGCACGCAGCGCGGGGCCCGCACTTACCGCGCCGGGCACACGGGAGGGAGGGTGGGGGAAAAACCGTCAGGGACGAGCACGGGCGAAGCCCGCGTGGTGGGCAAGCACACCCCCGTCAACCGGGAGCACAACCCCCGTCACCCACCCCGCGTCCCCCGACGCGAGAAACGCCACCGCCGACGCGATGTCGTCCGGCTCGCCGACGCGCCCCATGGGATAGATCTCCGCGATCCGTTCGAGGTCGGCCTCGCGGCCGGCCCACGCGGGGGTGCGGACCGTGCCCGGGGCGACGAGGTTGACGCGGACGCCGCGCGGCGCGGCGTGTGCCGCGAGGGTGCGGGTGAGGGAGGCGAGGCCCGCCTTGGCGGCGCTGTAGGCGTGGTTGCCGAAGTCGACGTGGCCGTTGACGGAGCCGATGTTCACGATCGCGCCGCGCCCGCCGGCCTGCGTCAGCCACGGCAGGGCGGCCCGCGCGCAGCGCATCGCGCCGGTGAGGGTGACCTCGATGTCCTCGTACCAGTCCGCGTCGAGGAGATCCTCGAACCGCGGGGGGTCGACGTGGCACGCGTACGCGTTGTTGACCAGGACGTCGAGCCGCCCGAAGCGGTCGACGGCGTGGGCCATGGCCGCGTCGACCGCGGCCTGGTCGGCGACGTCGCAGGCGACCGCGTCGGCGAGGCCGCCGCCATCGGACTGCTGCGTGAGTGCGGCCGCCGTCGCGGCCGCGCGCTCCCCGTCGGCGTCGGCGAGCAGGACCGCGGCCCCCTCGGACATCAGCCGGCGCGCGGTGGCCGCACCGATGCCCTGGCCGCCTCCGGTGACGACGGCGACGTGTCCTTCGAATCTGCGCATGCCCGGGTCCTTCCGCCGCTCCGGGGGAGAGCATTTCGTCGCGCGCACCCTCTCGCCCGGCTACTGGCGCGTAGCGTAACGTGCACGCACACCGAACGGGAGCGGAGAGGCACACCCATGGCGCTGGACGCGGACGTCGTCGTCGTCGGAGCGGGACTGGCCGGGCTGGTCGCCACCGCGGAACTCGCCGACGCGGGCAGGAAGGTGATCCTGCTCGACCAGGAGCCGGAGTCCAACTTCGGCGGGCAGGCGTTCTGGTCGTTCGGCGGCCTGTTCCTCGTGGACTCGCCCGAGCAGCGCAGGATGCGCATCAAGGACAGCCGTGAACTGGCGCTCCAGGACTGGATGGGCACGGCCGGTTTCGACCGGCCGGAGGACCACTGGCCGCGCCGGTGGGCCGAGGCGTACGTGGACTTCGCGGCGGGCGAGAAGCGTTCCTGGCTGCACGCGCAGGGCCTGCGCTTCTTCCCGCTGGTGGGCTGGGCGGAGCGCGGCGGCTACCTGGCCACCGGGCACGGCAATTCGGTGCCGCGTTTCCACATCACGTGGGGCACCGGGCCGGGGGTGGTGGCGCCGTTCGCGCGCCGGGTGCGGGAGGCCGTCGCCAAGGGCCTGGTCGAGCTGCGTTTCCGGCACCGGGTGACGGCGCTGACGACGACCGACGGCGCCGTGGACGGCGTCGCGGGCGAGGTGCTGGTGGACAGCGACGCCGAGCGCGGCAAGGCGAGTTCGCGGGAGGTCCGCTCGGAGTTCCGGCTCTCCGCCCAGGCGGTGGTCGTCACCTCGGGCGGCATCGGCGGCAATCACGACCTGGTGCGCAAGGCGTGGCCGGAGCGGCTGGGCACGCCGCCGGGCAAGCTGCTCTCCGGTGTCCCGGCGCACGTGGACGGCCTGATGCTGGGCGTCGCCGAGCAGGCGGGCGGCCATCTGATCAACGGCGACCGGATGTGGCACTACACCGAGGGCATCGAGAACTGGAACCCGATCTGGGCCCGGCACGGCATCCGCATCCTGCCCGGCCCGTCCTCGCTGTGGCTGGACGCGACGGGCAGGCGGCTGCCGGTGCCGCTGTTCCCGGGCTTCGACACGCTGGGGACGCTGGAGCACATCATGCGGACCGGCCACGAGTACACGTGGTTCGTCCTCACCCAGCGGATCATCGAGAAGGAGTTCGCGCTGTCGGGCTCCGAGCAGAACCCGGACCTGACCGGCAAGAGCGTGCGCGAGGTGCTGCGCCGGGTGCTGCCGGGCGCGCCCGGCCCGGTGGAGGCGTTCAAGGAGCACGGCGTGGACTTCGTCGTGGAGAACGACCTGGCGGCCCTCGTGCGCGGCATGAACGCGGTCACGAAGGACGACCTGATCGACGAGGACGCGCTGCGCCGCGAGATCGTGGCCCGCGACCGGGAGATCACCAACACCTTCACCAAGGACCTCCAGGTCACCGCGATCCGCGGGGCCCGCAACTACCTCGGCGACAAGCTGAGCCGCACCGCGGCCCCGCACCGCCTGCTGGACCCGAAGGCGGGACCGCTGATCGCGGTGCGGCTGAACATCCTGACCCGCAAGTCGCTCGGCGGGCTGGAGACGGATCTGGACGCCCGGGTGCTGCGCGCCGACGGGCAGCCGCTGCCGGGCCTGTACTCGGCGGGCGAGGCGTCCGGCTTCGGCGGCGGCGGGGTGCACGGCTACCGCTCGCTGGAGGGGACGTTCCTCGGCGGCTGCATCTTCTCCGGTCGCACGGCGGGCCGGGCGGCGGCCGCGGCGACCGCCTGAGCGCCGGCCGGCGCCCCTGTCCGACGGGGCCGCACCGGTGTGCGACCCCGGTCCGGGGACGTCGCGCGCGGGAGGCACCATGGAGGGGAGCAGCGGCGGCGGCAAGGCGGGAGTACGGGCAGTGGTGGACGTCCTGGGGTCGGTAACGGACGGTTTCGAGCCGGTCCGGGAGGCTTTCGCCCGGAACTTCGAGGAGCGCGGGGAGCTCGGCGCCGCGGTGACGGTGTACCGGGACGGCGAGAAGGTCGTGGACCTGTGGGCCGGTGCCGCGAACGCCGGCGGTGCGGCCGACGGGCCTGTGTGGGCGCAGGACACCGCGCAGGTGGTCCGCTCCGCGACCAAGGGTGTGGCGGCGGCGTGCCTGCTGCTGCTGCACCAGCGCGGCCAGCTCGATCTGGACGCGCCCGTGGGCGCGTACTGGCCCGAGTTCAAGACGGCCGGCAAGGAGCGGGTGACCGTGCGCGACGCCCTCGCGCACCGCGCGGGCGTGCCGGCGCTGGACGTCCCGCTCACCCCGGCGCAGGCGCTGGACGGGGTCAGCGGGCCGCGCGCGCTGGCGGCGCAGGCGCCGTTCTGGGCGCCGGGGAGCGACCACGGCTATCACGCGATGACCTACAGCTGGCTGATAGGCGAGCTGGTGCTGCGCGCGAGCGGCGGCCGGTCGATCGGCCGCTACGTGGCGGAGGAGATCGCCCGTCCGCTGGGCCTGGACCTGTGGGTGGGCCTGCCGGCGGGGCAGGAGGCGCGGGTCGGCCGGATCGCCGCGATCACGGCCCCGGAGGCGCCGCCGGCGGCGGGGCTGCGGGCCCGTCCGAAGCGCAGTGTGAGCGAGGCGTACGACGACCCGGGGTCGCTGACCCGGCGGGCGTTCGGCGCCATCGAGCCGCTGCCGGACGAGAACGACCCCGCCTACCGTGCCGCGGAGCTCGCGGCGTCCGCGGGGATCGCCACCGCGCGTTCGCTGGCGCGCTTCTACGCCGCGCTGGTCGGCGGCCTGGCGGACGGCGGCCCGCGGCTGTTCGCCCCGGCGACGCTGACCTCGGCGCGCACGGCCGAGTCGGAGGGACCGGACCGGGTGCTGGTGGTGAACACGCGCTTCGGTCTGGGCTACATGCTGCACGGCCCGTCCTCGCCGTTCCTGTCCCCCGGTTCCTTCGGGCATCCCGGCCGCGGCGGGTCGCTGGGCTTCGCCGACCCGGACTCCGGGATCGGTTTCGGCTACGTCACCAACGGCATGCAGAAGAACGTCACCGCCGACCCGCGGGCGCAGGCGCTGGTGCGGGCGGTCCGGGAGTGCCTGCGCTGACGCAGGGCGAAACCGGGAGGACAACGGCAAAAGTTGCCCGGGCTCCGGGACCCGCGAACGATGGATGGGTGAGCGACGCCGCGTACCTCCGGTTTCCGCATGTCCACGGTGAACGGCTCTGCTTCGTCGCCGAGGACGACATCTGGGTCGCGCCCCTGGACGAGGGGCGCGCGTGGCGGGTGACGGCCGACCGGACCCGGGTGGGCCATCCCCGTTTCTCGCCGGACGGTTCGTCGATCGCCTTCAACAGCTGGCGTTCGCTGGACCCCGAGGTCCATCTCGCGCCGGTGGAGGGCGGGCAGGCGAGCCGGCTCACCTACTGGGGCAGTCCCGACACCCGCGTGCGGTCCTGGACGCCGGACGGCCGGATCCTGGCCGTCTCCTCGCACGGTGAGCCGTTCTCGCACTACACGTGGGGGTACGCCGTCCCGGCCGGTGGCGGGCCGGGCAGCCGGCTGCCGTGGGGGCCGGTGTCCGACATCGCCGTGCGGGACAGTGCCGCCGGGGAGCACCAGACGCTGCTGCTGTCGGCGACCGCGCCGCACGAGCCCGCGTCGTGGAAGCGGTACCGGGGCGGGGCGACGGGCCGGCTGTGGCTCCAGGGCGAGCTGCTGGCGCCGGACATCGGCGGGCATCTGGAGTCCCCCATGTTCGTGGGCGACCGGATCGCCTTCCTCAGCGACCACGAGGGCATCGGCAACCTGTACTCCTGCCGGCCCGACGGCACTGACCTGCGGCGGCACACCGACCACGCGGACTTCTACGCCCGCCACGCGGCCACCGACGGCCGGCGCGTGGTCTACCAGTGCGCGGGCGCGCTGTGGATGGTCGGGGAGCTGACCGCGGACTCGGTGCCGCGGCGGCTGGAGATCGACCTGGGCGGCACGCGGGCCGGGCGCCGCCCGTACCAGGTCCCGGCCGCGGCCTATCTGGACGGTCTGGCCGTGGACCGCACGGGCCGGGCGAGCGCGGTGTGCGTGCGCGGCAGCCTGTACTGGCTCACGCACCGCGACGGCCCGGCCCGCACGATCTCCGACGAGCCGGGCTCCCGGGTCCGGCTGCCCGCGATGCTGGGCGAGACCGGCCGGATCGCCTTCGTCACGGACGCCGACGGGGAGGACGCGATCGAGATCGCGGCGCTGCCGGGCCGGCCGGCGGCGCTGGCCGTCGCGGAGATCGCCGACGAGGACGACGCGGTGGCGCAGGCGCTGCGGGCGGGAGAGGAAGCGCAGGAGGCGGGGGAGGGGACGGCCGAGACCGCGGCTGGCGAGGACGCGGCGGCCGGTGAGGGCGCCCGCGCCCCCTGCCGCAGTGGCGGCGCGCGCCTGGCGTGCGGGGAGATCGGCCGGGTGCAGGAGCTGGTGCCCTCACCCGACGGGGAGACGATGGCGGTCGCGGCCCACGACGGGCGGCTGCTGCTGGTCTCCGCGGAGACGGGCGCGGTCGGCGAACTCGACCGCTCCGACAACGGTCCCGTCCGCGACCTGGCCTTCTCCCCGGACTCGGCGTGGATCGCCTGGTCGCACCCGGTGGTGGGCCGCTCGCTGCGCAAGATCCGGATCGCCCGGCTGGCGCCGGACCCCGAGGACGGCGAGCGCACGGTCATCGACGTCACCAACGGCCGCTTCGAGGACGAGCAGCCGGTCTTCACCCGTGACGGCCGCTATCTGGCCTTCCTGTCCTGGCGCGGCTTCGACCCGGTGTACGACGTGCACACCGGCGACCTGTCCTTCCCGCTGGGCTGCCGCCCGCACCTGGTGCCGCTGCACTCGGCGACGCCGTCGCCCTTCGCGCTGCCCGTGGAGGGCAGGCCGCCCGGCGGCGGCCTGGACCCGGCGGGCTTCACCGAGGGCCCGCTGGCGGTGGAGGCAGCCGGGCTGCCCATGCGGGTGACGCCGTTCCCGGTGCCCGCCTCCAAGTACAGCTCGCTGGAGGCGGTGCGCGGCGGGCTGACGTGGCTGCGCTGGCCGATCTCGGGTGCGCTGGGCGAGACGTTCGTCAATCCGACGGATCCCTCGGCCCGGCCGACGCTGGAGTACTTCGGCCTCGCCAAGTCCAAGCGAGTCGAGCTGGTGCGGCACATGGACTGGTACCGGGTCAGCGGCGACGGCACACAACTGGTCGTCTTCGACGAGGGCGAGCTGACCGTCGTGCCCGCCTACGAGCCGGGCGACATGGACTCCACCGTCTACATCGACATGCGGCGCGTGCTGCACGAGGCGCACCCGCCCGCCGAGTGGCGCCAGGCGTACGCGGAGGCCGGGCGGATCATCCGCGACTACTTCTGGGCCCCGGACATGTGCGGCATCGACTGGCCCGCGGTGCTCGACCAGTACCGTCCCCTGGTCGAACAGGTGTCCACGCCCGATGAGTTCGCCGATCTGCTGCGCGAGGTCCTGGGCGAGCTGGGCACCTCGCACGCGTATGTCGCCCCGGCCCGGCGCAACGAGGGGCCCCCGCACTACCAGCGGCCGATCGGGCTGCTGGGCGTCAACTTCGCGCACACCAAGGACGGCCGGTGGATGGTGAGCCGCATCCTGCCCGGCGAGTCCTCGGATTCCAGGGCGCGTTCGCCGCTGGCCGGCACCGGTATCCCGGAAGGGGCGGTGCTCACCCATGTCGACGGCCGCGCAGTGGACCCGGTCGACGGTCCCGGTCCGCTGCTGTCGGCGGCGGGCGGCACCACGGTGGAGCTGACGTTCGTCCCGCCCGGCGACGGCCCGCCGCGCCGGGTCGCGGTCGTGCCGCTGGTGGACGAGCGGCCGCTGCGCTACCAGGACTGGGTGGCCAAACGGCGCCTGGTGGTGCGGGAGTTGAGCGAGGGCAAGTGCGGCTATCTGCACATCCCGGATCTCGGCGGCTCCGGCTGGGCGCAGTTCAACCGCGATCTGCGCATGGAGGTCGTGCGCCCGGCGCTCATCGTCGACGTGCGCGGCAACGCGGGCGGCAACATCAGCGACCTGGTCGTGGAGAGCCTGACCCGCAGGATCCTCGGCTGGGACTGGATCCGCGACGCGCAGCCGGTGAGTTACGCGGGCAACGCGCCGCGCGGGCCGATCGTCGCGCTGGCCGACGAGGCGACCGCCTCCGACGGCGACATGATCACGGCGACGTTCCGGCTGCTGTCGATCGGCCCCGTGGTGGGCCACCGCACCTGGGGCGGCGTGGTCGGCATGACGGGCCGGCACCGGCTGGGCGACGGCACGGTGATCACGGTGCCGATGAACGCGGCCTGGTTCGAGGCGTACGGCTGGTCGGTGGAGAACCACGGCGTGGAACCGGACATCCCCTGCATCCGCACCCCGCTGGACTGGGCGGAGGGCCGCCGCACCGACCTGGAGGTGGCGGTGCAGACCGCGCTGGACCTGCTGGAGAAGCACCCCGCCGCCACGCCCCCGGATCTGTCCGACCGCCCGGACCGGCGGCGGCCGCCGCTTCCGCCGCGCCGCTGAGCGGCGGCCCCGGCGGTGTCCTGCCCGAAGTGGCCGCCGCGGCAAGGGCGGTTCGCACAGGAAGGGGCGCGCCCTTGCGGACGCGCCCCTCGGCGTTCACGCCGCGGCGTTCACGCCTTGACCACGCGGGTCAGTGGTCCCGGTGCTGCCGGTCGTCGCGCGGCGCGCCGGACTGCTCGCGACCGGTGCCCTTCGAGCCCGACTGCGGGGACTGCTTGCCGGACTGACCCTGGCCGGGCTGCCGCTGCGGCGTCCTGCCCTGCTCGCCCTGCTGGCGCATCTGCTCGTCGGTCATGCCCTGGGACTTGTCCCGGGTCTGGCCGATCCGCTCCTGCGGGCGGTCCTGCTGGCGCTGCTGCCCGGCCTTGCTTCGCGTGGGGTCGTTCTTGCCCATGATCACTCCTTCGTGATGTGTGGACTGGGCCTCGACCAGGCTGACACGTCCGGACACGCTCCGCATTTCGTACGAATGCGCAGCGTGAACACCCCTGGTCAGAGTGCCTTTTCGGCCCGGGACCGCGCATCGGCCGCACCACCGGGGCCCACCAGACCGGGCCGTATGCCGCCTGCCGCCGCGATCCTCGGCTCCAGGCGGCGCATTTCGCGCCGCCCGATCGCGCCGCCGATCAGCCCCGGCAGGAAGCCGCGCACCGACTGCATGCCGCGCAGCCACCACTGGGCGTAGACGTGCGGCGCACGGCGGGCGATGCCGTCCGCGATGCGCTCCACGGCCGGTGCCACCGGATAGGTGCGGTTGGCGGGCCAGGGCAGCCGGCGGCGGGCCTCGCGCATCACGGCGTCCTCGTCGGCGCCGCGCACCATGTCGGTGTCGGTCCAGCTCAGATACCCCACGCCGACCCGCACGCCCTTGAAGCCCACTTCGGCACGCAGGCAGTGCGCGAACGCCTCGACGCCCGCCTTGCTCGCGCAGTACGCGGTCATCAGCGGTGCCGGGGCGATCGCGGCGAGCGAGGCGATCTGCAGCAGGTACCCGCGCGAGGCGATGAGCGCCGGCAGGAACGCGCGGGCGGTGACGACGCCGCCCAGCAGATTGACCTGGACGACCCGGTCGAAGTCGGCCGGGTCCGTGTCGAGGAACGGACCGCCCGTCGCCACACCGGCGTTGGCGACCACGGCGTCGACGCGTCCGTACCGCTCCACGACCTCCTCGGCGACGCGCGCCATCGCCTCCCGGTCGGTGACATCCGCCGTCCAGTGCCCGGTGCCGGGGCCGATCTCCGCCGCGACGGCCTTCAGTTCGTCCGGCTCCAGCCCGACGAGCGCCAGGCGGGCGCCGCGTGCCGCGAGGGTGCGGGCGAGCAGCGCGCCGACCCCGCGGGCGGCGCCGGTCACCACCACGACCTGGCCGTCCAGCGACCTGCTCATGCCGTCTCCTCGGTGATCCGCGCCTGCGGCAGATGGTCCGTGACCAGGGTGCGGACCACGCCCGCGACCGCCGCGGGGGCCTCCAGCGGCGTCATGTGGCCGAGCCCCGGCAGTTCCGTGAGCCCGGCGAAGTGCGAGAGCCGGGCGGCCAGTCCGCGGGCGTGCACCGGCGGGGTGAGCTTGTCGGCGGTGCCCACCAGCACCGCGGTCGGCATGCGCAGCGCCGCCACGCCCGCGTCCAGGTTGAGCCCGGCCAGCACCCGGCCCCACGCCGCGCGCTGCCTGCGCCCGCAGGCGTGCACGATGCGTGCCGTCGCAGCCACCAGTTCCGGGCTCGAATCCGGGCCCAGGATGCCGTACTTGAGGGCAGCCCTGGTCACCGCGGACTGCGGGCCCAGCGGCGCCGAGCTGACCAGCAGGAAGCGGTGGAAGGCCTCCCGGACCCGCTGGGCGCGTACCCGCGGCGGCAGCACCAGCGTCTCGGCGAGCAGCCGCCCGCTGCCGGTGCTGGCCAGCAGCACCGCGGCGGTACGGGACTGGATCGCGGGCCGGTCGCCTGCCGCCATCGCCGTCATGCCGCCCATGGAGTGGCCGACCAGCACCGCCTTCTCGCCGGAGGGCAGCACGGACTCCAGCACCGCCGTCAGGTCGTCGGCGAGCGCGTCGGTGCTGTAGCCGCCGCGGTGCGGGGTCCCGCTGCGGCCGTGGCCGCGCTGGTCGTACGCCACGACCCGGTACTGACCGGCCAGTTCGTGGATGACCGGGGCCCAGAAGCGGGTGTTGCAGGTCCAGCCGTGGATCAGCACGACGGTCGGCGCCGTGCCCGGTTCGGGGCCGTACTCCTCCACGTTGATCGCGGTGCCGTCGGCGGAGCGCACGACGTGCGCGTACCGGGCCTTGGGCAGGTCGAAGACGCCGCTGGTCATGAAGCCACCTCCACAGGGGCCGGGCGCTGCTCGGGGGCGCCGGCGGTCATGATCGTGTACTCGTCGAGCCGCACCCGGCGGGTGGCGCGCCGGAACCCGGCGGTCGTGCCCGGCCAGACGGTGGTGTTGCGGCCCTGGTCGTCCAGGTACCAGCTGACGCAGCCGCCGGTGTTCCACACGGTGCGGACCATCCGGCGCTGCACCTCCTCGTTCCACGACCGCACCGCCTCCGGCCGGGCGTCCAGCGCGGCGGCGCCGGTGGTGTCCAGGGCCCGCAGGTAGTCGGCGATGTAGTTGAGCGAGGACTCGATCATCAGGATCATCGAGCTGTTCCCGAGGCCGGTGTTGGGCCCGATGACGAACAGCAGGTTGGGGAAGCCGTCGACGCTGGAGCCGCGCAGCGCGGCCATGCCGTCCTTCCAGTGCTCGGCCAGCGTCCGGCCGTCGGCGCCGACCACCCGGTCGCCGATCGGCATGTCGGTGACGTGGAAGCCGGTGCCGAAGACGATGGCGTCGACCTCGCGCTCGGTGCCGTCGGCCATGACGACGGTCGAGCCGCGCACCTCCTTCAGCGCGGAGGCCACGACCTCGGTGTTGGGCCGGGTGAGCGCCGGGTAGTAGTCGCTGGACAGCAGGATGCGCTTGCAGCCGATCCGGTAGTCCGGGGTGAGCTTCGCCCGCAGCACCGGGTCCTTGACCGACTTCGCCAGGTGCGACGCCGCGATCCGCTGCACGCCGCGCAGCAGCGCCGGGCGCTTGGTGAAGGCGCCGACCTGCAACTCCCGCAGCAGCCACAGCATTCCGCGCCGCGCCGTGGCGGTCGCCGGGACCTTGGCGTGCAGCCACCGCTCGGCCGCCGTGATGTCCCGGTCCATGCGCGGCATCACCCACGGCGGGGTCCGCTGCACCACGGTCAGGCTCGCCACCTCCGGCTGGATCGCCGGCACGACCTGGATGGCGGAGGCGCCGGTGCCGATCACCGCGACGCGCTTGCCCTTGAGGTCGTAGTCGTGGTCCCACCGCGAGGTGTGGAAGACCGCGCCCGGGAAGGAGTCCAGGCCCGGCACGTCCGGCAGCTTCGGGTCGGAGAGCGGGCCGCCCGCCGAGATCAGGACGTCGGCGGTCAGCTCGCCGCGCGAGGTGGTGATGTGCCAGTGCCGCGCGCCGTCGTCCCAGCGGGCCTGTCGGACCTCGGTCTCCAGCCGCAGATGCGGACGGAGGCCGAAGGTGTCCGCGACGCGCTCCAGATAGGCCCGGATGTGCGGCTGGCCGGAGAACGTGCGCGGCCACTGCGGGTTCGGCGCGAACGAGAAGGAGTACAGGTGCGAGGGCACGTCGCACGCGCACCCCGGATAGCTGTTGTCGCGCCAGGTGCCGCCGACGGAGTCGCGCCGCTCCAGCACCACGAAGTCGGTGATCCCCTCCCGCCGCAGGCGCACGGCCGCGCCGAGCCCGCCGAAGCCGGCTCCGATGACTGCCACCCGTACGTGTTCGCTGCGCCCGGCCATACCGCCGCCTCTCGGTGCCGCCCTCGAACCTGATCGCGCCAGTATTCACTGGCGCGATTCGGAGCGTAGACCGGAACGCGTTACCAGCGGTAGAGGTCGGAGCGCGCGAGTTGCCCCGGCGCACCGCCTAGGCTGGCGGACGTGGCAACGCACGAGCGCGAGTACCGGATGGACGAACTGGCCGAGGCCGCCGGCGTGCCCGTCCGCACCGTCCGCTTCTACCGGGAGCGCAAACTGCTCCCCGCCCCGCGCCGCGAGGGCCGCATCGCCTGGTACAACGAGCACCACCTCGCCCGGCTCCGCACCATCACCGCCCTCCTGGAGCGCGGCCACACCCTCGGCGGCATCGCCGAGCTCATGAACGCCTGGGAGAGCGGCCGCCACGACGTCGGCGAACTGCTGGGCCTCGACCCGGCCCTGCCCACCCCGTGGTCCGAGGAGGAGCCGCTGCGGCTGACCCCCGAGGCCCTGGCCGACCACTACGGGGACCAGGCGACCGCGGAGAACCTCGCCACCGCCCTGGACATCGGCTACATCGCCGTCGACGGCGACGACGTCGTGCACGTCAGCCGCCGCCTGCTGGAGGCCTCGTCCGCCCTGGTCAAGGAGGGCATCCCGCTCGCCGAGGTGCTGTCCGCCGGCCGCGACATGCGCCACCGCATGGACCTGCTGGCCGAACTCTTCGTGCAACTCGCCCGCTCCCACGTCCTCCCCGACGCCGAGGCCGACCTCCAGGCCGGCGACACGACCCGCCTCACGGAGGCGATAGCCCGGCTGCGCCCCCTGGTGGAGGTCGTCGTCGAGGTGGAACTCGCCCTGGCGATGGACCGCAGACTGCGCGAGGAACTCAAGGGATAGCCCGCGCACGGCACCCGGAGAAGCTACCGTTACCGAGAGTGACTGTCGCTTCACGGACGGGGGTTGATGTGACGGTGCCCAAGGACAAGCGCTCCGTGAGCATGGCGATCTTCGGCGACCTCCTCCACGCCCTCCGCGAGGGCCGGGGGATCACCCTGGACGCACTGGCCGCGCACACGGGTTACTCGAGATCACTGGCCGTCAAGATCGAGTCCGGTGAACGCCTCGCGAGCAAGGCCTTCATCGACAAGGCGGAGGAACTGCTCGGCGCTGCGGGTGCGTTGCGGGCGGTCGCGCCGCACCTGTCCCGGGAGAAGCTGCCCGCGGGGTACGGCGAGTACGCGGACGAGGAGGCCCGGGCGACGAGCATCGGCTTCTACGACGCCCACGTGGTCAATGGGCTTCTGCAGACCGAGGCCTACATGCGCGCGGTGTTCAACGCCCGCTGCCCGGCACTCGAAGAGGACGAGATCGATCACTGGACGGAGGGCCGGCTCGCCCGCCAGGCGCTCATCACGCGCAAGCCGGTGTGCATGCTGTCCTTCGTCCTGGAGGAATGGCTTCTGCGCCGGCCCGTGGGTGGAAGGCAGGCCATGAAGGACCAGTTGGGGCACCTCCTTGAACTCGGAGAGCGCCGCAACGTGCAGATCCAGGTCATGCCAACGCGCTACGAGGCCGTGGCCGGATTCAACGGACCTTTCACGTTCCTTGAAACGGCCGAACGGCAGTGGCTGGCCTACGCTGAGGGACAGGTCGGGGGGTACCTGAGCGATGATCGCGCGAGGGTCAGTGACCTGTACCACCGCTACGGCACGATCCGGGCGCAGGCCCTCACCCCCGAGGATTCGGCGAAGGTCATCGAGCAGATTGCGGGCGAGCTGTGAGCGCACTCGTGTGGTTCAAGTCCAGCTACAGCGGTGACGACGGCGGCCAATGCATTGAAGTCGCCCTCGACTGGCGGAAGTCGACCCACAGTGGAGACGACGGTGGCGAGTGCGTCGAGGTCGCGTCCTGCGCGGCGGCCGTGCATGTGCGTGACTCCAAGGACCGGACGGGCCCCGTGCTCACGTTCACGCCCGACGCGTGGGCCGCGTTCGTCGGGTTCGTCGCGTTCGCCGCGTTCGCCGCGACCGCCCAAGCGGCCGCGTAGGCCAGGCAGGAGCGGGTCTTACGATCAAGCTCATGACGAGCACTCCGGAGTCCTGGACCATTCGCCACTTCTCCCAGGCCAACCCTGCGGGCCCGGGCTGCGACAACGTGTCGGCGCTCTTGCGGAGGCTGGCCGATTCGATCGAGGCATTGGGCCCTGTTGAGGTTCAGGATGTCGTCATCGAGTCGGAGATGACCGAGCACGGACCTTGGCGGTCGGGGACGGTCTACTTCTACCTGCCCGAAGACGACTGAGCGCGACTCCGGCGCAGTCGAGCGAAGCCAAGCCACGCATCAGATCGAGCCGAGGCCGACCTCGATCGGGAACGGCACCGTGGTCTTCACGACGTCCGTGAAGACATTCCCGTCCCGATAGACCCCAGCCGCGGGATCGAGCACGTAGGTGTACACAAGAGGGACTCCGTTGGCTGTCTGCTCCACCCGCCAGTAGAAGGAGATCCCAGCTTTGGCGTACTGCTCCATCTTCACGATCCGGTCAGTGGTCTCCGAACCGGGCGAGACCACCTCGACGACCAGCAGCACATGCTCGGGCCGCGTGGGCGTGAAGTCGATGGTGTCCGCCTTGTAGACCACTACGTCCGGACGACGATTCGTCAGCGGCACGTCCTGAAGGCGGACATCGAAATCCGTATCGGCATTCCACTCCGGGGATGCGGCCGCATCCAGGGCATTGGCCAGAAGCCGAGCCAGGCGATTGTGGCGCTTGGACGCGCTCGGGCTCACCACGACCATCCCGTCCACGATCTCGATGCCCCTGCACTGCTCCGCAGACCAGGAGTCGTACTGCGCCGCGGTGATCGGGGTGTGCATCCACTCCGGCGCAATCATGTCGGCGGTCATGGCCTACCTCCCCTGGAAACAGTGACGGGCCTGCGCCTTGGGCGCCCAGTCTATGAGACCAGGGCGGGTATGTGGCGGCCATGGCGTTGGACGCGTCGAGGTGCGCCACCCTCCGTCGGCGCCACGCCCGGGGAACGTCCGTTCCCCGGGCGTTCACCATGTCCTCATACCGATGCTTGGTGCGGGCTTTACCTGCCCCCTACCTTCGCCGAAGTCCAGTTCGCCTGAAGTAGACGAGGTATAAATGTCCCTCCGGCATGCAGTCGCCGCCCTGGCCGTGGTGCCCGCGCTGGTGGTCCCCGCGACCGCCCAGGCGGCCACGGACCACCATCACCACCACGTTCCGTCGCAGAAGAACCACTTCGACCTCCAGGCCCACCGCGGCGGCCTCGGCATGACCACCGAGGAGTCCCTCGAGGGCTTCGGCAAGGCGCTGCGCCTCGGGGTGAGCACCCTGGAGCTGGACACGCACGTCACCAAGGACGAGAAGGTCGTGGTCAACCACGACCGGCAGATCAGCGCGCAGAAGTGCAAGGACACCGCGCCGGTGACGCCGGGCGACCCGATGTACCCGTACGTCGGGAAGTACATCAAGGACCTGACCCTGGCGCAGATCAAGACCATGGACTGCGGCTACCAGCAGCTGCCCGGCTTCCCCGAGCAGGAGCAGGTCAAGGGCTTCCGCATGGTGGAGCTCAAGGACGTCCTGAACCTGGTCAAGAGCTACCGGGCCAACAAGGTCACGCTCAACATCGAGACCAAGGTGGAGGCCGGCGCGCCGACCCAGACCGCGCCGCGCGAGCTGTTCGTGCGCCGCGTCTTCGAGGAGATCCACCGCTCGGGCATCGAGAAGCAGGTCACCATCCAGTCCTTCGACTGGGGCGCGCTGAACGAGATGCACAAGCTCGCGCCGAAGTACCCGCTGGTGGCGCTCACCAACTTCGACTTCCTCCAGGTCGGCAAGCCCGGCGCCTCGCCGTGGCTCGGCGGCATCGACGCGGACGACTACGACGGCGACTTCGTGAAGGCCGCCGCGGCCATCCCGGGCGTCACGGCGCTCTCGCCGGTGTACGGCCTGCCGCAGAACGGCACCGTGGCCGACCCGAACTTCACGTTCTACGTCAACAAGAAGATGGTGGACGACGCCCACTGGCGCGGCCTGCGGGTCATCCCGTGGACCTGTGACGACCCCGCCACCATCAAGGCGCTGCTGGACATGAACATCGACGGCATCATCACGGACTACCCGAACCGGGTCCGCGACATCATGGCCGAGCGCGGCATGCGCCTGCCCCGCGCCTACAAGGCGCCCCGTCACTGACGAACGGCGCGGCAGGCATGCGGACGCCCCCGGAACCGCGCGGTTCCGGGGGCGTTCACGCGTTCACATGCGCGATCCGGCCGGCTGCCCCGCGGCCACCGGCACGTGTTCCTCGGGGTGGACGCACTTGTACAGGCACTGCGTGCGGGAGAGCGCGAAGACGCCGTAGGTGAGCAGGGCGAAGCCGGCGACCGCGGGCAGCATCCACAGCCCGGTCCGCGGCTGCTCCCCGTAGAGGATCACCCCGAGGGCGAAGCCCGCCACGGCGTCGCAGAGGGTCAGGGCGGGCTGGGAGGCGATGAGCGGGCCGCCCTGCATGGCGGTGCCGAGCAGGAAGAGGGAGAAGCCGCCCGTGGCGGCGAAGGCGTAGGTCTGCCAGGACAGCAGCCAGGCCGCGATGCCCTGGTGGCCGAGGACGTCCATGGACGACTTGATCAGCGCGGCCGTCAGCGCGTTGCCGACGGCGGCCGCCGCCCCGAGGCAGGCGGCGCGGGTCAGGCCGAGCGGACGCCGCAGCCCGGCCACCACCAGGGCCGCGCCGAGGCCCCCGACGATGAGCAGCGTGGGCACCCACCAGATCCCCGGCACCTGTTCGCGTCCCCCGGCAGGGGCCAGGGAGAACAGGAAGACGCCCAGTCCCACGGCGATGCACCCGACGCAGAGCCACGCCTTCTGCGAGAGGTCGACGTGGAAGACGGCGCCGCCGATCACGAGGGCCAGCGGCAGTTCGAGGATGAAGACCGGCTGCACGGTGGCGAGCGAGCCGGTGCCGAGGGCGAGCGCCTGGAAGACCGCGGCGCCGATCACCGCGGCGATGCCGGCGAGCCAGACCGGGGTGCGCAGCAGGTCGCGCATGAGTCCCAGGCGCAGCGAGGTGGAGGCGGGCACCTTGAGCACCGCCTGTCGTTGCAGCACCGTCCCGAGGGCGTTGCTGCACGCCGCGATCACGGCGAAGAGGACCGACAGGATCATGTCGGCTGCACCACTCCCCTGCCTGCGCTGGTTCGTCAGGTCCCTGCCCCGGCGCGGCACCGCTGTCCGTGGCGGGTCCGCGGCGGGCGGCCAGTCCGGTAAGCCCGGAATGTCCGATCAAACAGTCAGTCTAACGTCGCGCGCGCGGGCACCGCCCGGGCTCACAGGGCGGCGCGGCTGCCCGTGTCCACTGCCTGCGTGGCGGCCGCGGCGCGGCGCGCGTCGTCGCGGACCTCGTCGGCGGTGAGGACGTAGCCCGTGGTGGCGTCGGTGGTGGAGCGGGCGAAGACGACCCCGTAGACATGGCCCGCGGTGTCCAGCAGCGGGCCCCCGGAGTTGCCCGGGCGCACGATCGAGCGCACCTGGTAGATGTCGCGGGTGACGATGCCGTCCCCGTAGATGTCCTGGCCGGTGGCGCGGATGCGGCCGGCCACGGTCGCCGCGCGCAGGTCCAGGCCGCCGTCCTCGGGGTATCCGGCCACGACCGCGCCGTCGCCGCGCTCGGCCTCGTCGGTGAAGTCCAGCGTGGGGGCGCGCAGCCCCGGCACGTGGAGGACCGCGACGTCCTTGCCGGGGTCGAAGAGCACGACCGTGGCCCGGTACGCGCGCCCGGCGCCGCCGATCTGGACGGCGGGGTCGTCGACGCCGGCGACAACGTGGGCGTTGGTCATGACGTGCCCGTCGGCGTAGACGAAGCCGGTGCCCTCCTGGCCCTGGCGGCGGCCGTTCACGAAGGCGATGCCCTCGATCTTGACCGTGCTGCGGGCGGCGGCCCGGGTGGCGGCGTCGGTGACGCTGTCGCCGGACGGCGCGGGCACCCCGTTGACGGGCTCGGACTCGAAGGGGTTGAAGACCTGCGGGAAGCCCGCTTCGGCCAGGGCGCTGGTCGCCCTGCTGAACCAGCTGGGCGCCTGCCGCGGCATGGTGTCCTGGACGGCGCCGAGCACCGCGGAGCCGCGGATCGACTGGGCGAGCACGTTGGAGGAGGCGGTCACCAGGACGCTCGCGGCGACCCAGGCGACCAGCAGCACCGCCACCGCGTTCGCCGCCGCGCCGCCGACGCCGTCGAGCCAGCGCAGCGGCCCCCAGTCCAGTCCCGTGCGCACCTTCCAGGCGACCCCCGAGGCGACGGCGTGGCCCGCGGCCGCCGGGATGAGGACGGTGAGCAGGGCGACGAGGGTGGCGCGGGGGGTGCCCGGCTCGACGTACTGGAGCACGTACGGCAGCAGCCACACGCCGATCACGGCCCCGCCGAGGAAGCCCGCGAGCGAGATGGTGCCCGCGACCAGTCCGCGCCGGTAGCCGGCGACCGCGTAGGCGACCGTCAGCACGAGCAGCAGCAGGTCGAGCAGGTTCAACCGAGAGGCCTTTCCCGAAACCGTATGGATCCGTAAAAACGCACATTAACCGACCATCGGTTCCCTTTTGTGTCGCACCGCACGCACTATCTGCCCGAAAAGCCATACGAACGGCCCGGTTCCGGCCTCCGTAGTCGTTCTACGGAGGCCGTCACCGGGCCGTTCATCGCGCCGTACCCCGTCCCCACGGGTGGGCGCGCACGGGACCGTCCCACCGCTCCAGGGAGGTCCCGCGGCCGGGGAGCGCCGACGTCACATGTGGACGACGGGCGCCGCGCCGGGGTCCTGCTGCGGCGCACCGCGCCGGTAGAGCACGAAGCTGATCACCAGGCCGGCCGCGAAGAAGGCCGCCGCCCACCAGTAGGCGGTCGAGTAGCTCTCCAGCGCGGCGTTCGCCTTCACCAGCGGGTCGGCCGGGTTCCTGCCGGCGATGTAGTCCGTGGCGGCGCTCGTGGCGAGGGTGTTGAGCAGGGCCGTGCCGATCGAGCCGCCGATCTGCTGCATCGCGTTGACGGCGGCGGACGCCACACCCGCGTCCTCGGGACCGACACCGGTGGTGGCCAGGTTCATGGCGGGCGGGAAGATCAGGCCCATGCCGAGGCCGATCACCAGCAGCGGCGGCAGGACGTCGGTGAGGTACGCGCTGTCCAGGCCGAGGCCGGTCAGCCAGACCAGGCCCGCGGCGGAGAGGCCGAAGCCCACGGGGACCACCGGCTTGGGCCCGATGCGGGGCACCAGCACGACGGTGGCGACCTGGGCGCCCACCATCAGCGCGGCGACGAGCGGCAGGAAGGCCAGACCCGTTTTGACCGCCGAGAAGCCGAGGGTCAGGCGCAGGTAGTAGGTCAGGAACAGGAAGACCGCGAACATGCCGGCGCTGGAGACCAGCGAGGCGGCGAAGGACGCACCGCGGTTGCGGTCGAGCAGCACGCGCAGCGGCAGCAGCGGGTGCGCGGCGCGGGTCTGCCACCAGGTGAAGGCGGTCAGCAGCGCGGCGCCGGCGACCAGGTAGCCCCACGTCTGCGGGGAGCCCCAGTCGTGGCTCTCGGCGTTGGAGAAGCCGTAGACCACGGCGAACAGGCCGGTGGTGACCAGCAGCGTGCCGGGCAGGTCGATGGTGGCGCCGGGACGGCGGCGGGCGCGCTCCAGCATGGTCATGCCGCCGAGGAAGGCGACGACGGCGAAGGCCAGGTTGACGTACAGGGTCCAGCGCCAGTTCAGGTACTCGGTCAGCACACCGCCGAGCAGCAGGCCGACGGCCGCGCCGGACCCGGCGATGGCGCCGTAGATGCCGAACGCCCGCGCCCGTTCCTTGGATTCGGTGAAGGTCGTCGTCAGCAGCGACAGCGCGGCGGGCGCCAGCAGGGCGCCGAATCCGCCCTGGAGGGCGCGCGCGGTGACCAGCATCTCGAAGCTGCCGGCCGCGCCGCCGAGCGCGGAGGCCGCGGCGAAGCCGGCGACGCCGATGAGGAACGCGGTCTTGCGGCCGAAGAGGTCGGCGATCCGGCCGCCGAGCAGCAGCAGGCTGCCGAAGGCCAGCGCGTAGGCGGTGACGATCCACTGCCGGTTGCCGTCGGTGAAGCCGAGGTCGGCCTGGGCGGAGGGCAGGGCGATGTTCACGATGGTCGCGTCCAGCACGACCATCAGCTGGGCGACACCGATGACGGCCAGGACCCACCAGCGCCTGGCGTGGCCGTCGTGATCGCCCTGCGTCCCCCCGGCCGGGGGTGCGGCGACGCCGGCGCGGGGCTCGGCGGTGCTCTGGGACATGGGGACGTGCTCCCGTCGTTCGGAAGAGGCGTGGGACAGGGGTGGCCACGGGTGGCCGGGTACGAGCGATACGAAACCGTTTCGTACGCCTGAAGCCTAGGTCCCGATCCATCGAAACGCAAGAGTTTCGATCGCATGGCCGCGACACGCTGCCTAGAGTGGGTGCCGAGCGAACGAGGAGGTGCGAACCGTGGCCGACCAGCACACGGGAGATCGCCCGGAACAGGCGATACTGCAACGGATCAGCGCGATGGTCTCCGACGAGCGGACGCTGCGCGAACTGCTCGCCGCCGGGCGGATCGACGGCGCGACCGAGCGCGACCGGCTCGACGCACTGGAGCGCGAACTCGACCAGTGCTGGGACCTGTTGCGCCAGCGCCGCGCCAAGACCGAGATCGGGGAGGACCCGGGCCAGGCCCGCGTGCGGCCCTCCGGCACGGTGGAGGGCTACCAGTCGTGAGCGCCGTACCGACGATCACCGACTCCCCGGGGACCCGCCGCTACGAGGCGCACGTGGACGGCAGGCTGGCCGGCTTCTCGGCGTACATCCGCACGCCCGAGATGATCGCCTTCCTGCACACCGAGGTGGACCCGGAGTTCGAGGGCCGCGGCGTGGGCTCCGCGCTCGCCCGCCAGGCGCTGGACGAGGCCCGGGAGCGCGGGCAGAGCGTGCTGGCGGCCTGCCCCTTCATCGCGGGCTGGATGGCGCACCACCCCGAGTACCAGGACCTGGAGTACAAGCCGCGGAGCATGGTCAGCGACTGAGCCGGGCCGGGGACGGGCGACGGGCGGTGCGGCCCGTCGCCGTCAGCGGCGGAAGCCCAGGGCCGGCAGCACCACCGCGTCGATGTAGCGGTGCATGAAGCCGGCGTCGACCTCCACGTCCTCCAGCATGCGACGGGTGATGACCGCCCCCAGAATCATGTGCGGCATGAAGGCGGCCGCCGGGTTGTCCCCGGGGATCTCCCCGCGGTCGGCGGCCCGGGTCAGCAACTGCCGCATCCCGTCGAGCGCGGGGTCGATGAGGTGCTCGCGCATCGCCTCGGCGAGGTCGGGGCTGGTGGCGGAGGCGTGCGCCAGGCCCCGCATCAGCGAGGTGTCCACCTCGGAGCCGTCGCCGAACCCGTCGGCCATCGCGTGCAGGTCGCCGTCGAGCGAACCGGTGTCGACGGGGGCGTGCGCCGGCTTGGTGCAGCGCAGCGCGGTGACCACCAGCTCCGGCTTGCTCTTCCACTGCCGGTAGAGGGTGGCCTTGCTGGACCGGGTGCGGGCGGCCACGGCGTCCATCGTCAGCGCCTCGTAACCGACCTCGCCGAGCAGCTCGATCACCGCCTCGTAGAGCTCCTGCTCACGCTCGGGTGTCAGGCGGGTACGCCGCGCCGGGGCGCTCGCGTCCGTGGTCATCTCGGCTCTCCGTCTCTCGTCCCCTGCGAAACGGTTTCGTATCCAACGACAATATGGCACCGCCCACCGAAACCGAAACGTTTCGATGGGCGGTGAAAAACGTCCGGCCGCGCCGGGGAGCGCGGCGGGGGCGGTTCAGGCCAGGGACGCGGTGAGGGTGATCACGGTGCCCGCGAGCGCCTGGCTCACCGGGCAGTTGGCCTTCGCGTCCTCGGCGGCCTTGATGAACTCCGCCTCGTCCAGACCCGGCACCTCGCCGACCACGGTCAGGTGGATACCGGTGATGCCGGTGCCCGGCTTGAAGGTGACGTCGGCCTGCGTGCGCAGCTGCGCCGGCGGGGTCTTGGCCCGGGACAGACCGGCGGACAGGGCCATGGAGAAGCAGCTGGAGTGCGCGGCGGCGATGAGCTCCTCCGGGCTCGTCTTCCCGCCCGGCTCCTGGGAGCGGGCCACCCACGTGACCGGGAACTCGCCGACCCCGGAGGAGTCGAGGGTGACGACTCCGCTGCCCTCGATGAGGGAGCCGTCCCACACGGTGTGGGCGACGCGCGTCGTCTCGCTGGGCGTGGTCATGGTGGATCCTTCCGAATATGTGGCTCGGTTCGACTCCGGGGCGCGCACCCCGGCGTGTACGGCGTTCCGGCACCCGGGCGGCGGCCTGCGGCGCGTCCAAGTCTCCACCACCGGCCACCGCTTCGCGACGTCGATCGGCGGGCGTTCCGGTGACATGTTGCCCCTGTCAAACGGCTCGTCACCCACAAGAGTGGCTCTACGCAGGGATTTCACGGTCCCGCCCCCGGCCGGTCGCCGCCGGTCCTACGTTCGGCAAGAGGACGCGGACGTCAAGGAGTGAGCCAGGTGGAGGAATCCGTACGGGTGCCGATCCTCGCGTCATGGGAACGCTGCCAGGCCGCCGGCCTCGATCCCGAACGCCTCGACGTCCCCTACACCCGGGACATCGACCTCGCCGGCCCGCTCGCCAGGGCCGCCCGGCCGGTCCTCGACCGGCTCGCCGACGCCCTCGCCGGGTCCGGCACGGCCGTCCTGCTCACCGACGGCAGCGGGCTCGTCCTGGACCGCAGGGCCGCCCGGCCGCCGCTGCTGCCCGCCCTCGACGACGTCGGCCTCGCCCCCGGCTTCGGCTACCACGAACGCGACGCCGGCACCAACGGCATCGGCACCGCCCTCACCGCCCGGCGCCCCGTCCGGGTCAGCGGCGAGGAGCACTACTGCGCCGCATTGCGCCGCTTCACCTGCTTCGGCGTGCCCCTGCGGCACCCCGTCACCGGACGCATCGAAGGCGTCCTGGACCTCACCAGCCTCCAGGACGAGGCCCACCCCCTCATGCCGCAACTCGCCCGCGGCTCCGCCCTCGCCATCGAGCACCGGCTGCTGGAGGACTCCGGACGCCGCGAACGCGCCATGCTGCACTCGTACTTGGCCGCACAGCACCGCATGCCGGGCCCCGCGGCGCTGCGGCTCGACGGCGACGGCCGCATCCAGCCCGTGGGGCCCCCGGCCGGACTCACCGCGGGCGACGAGGCGTCCCTCGCCGAGACCGCCACCCGCCTCATCGCCGCCGGACGGCGCGACGCCGCCGAACTGCCGCTCTCCCGGGGACGCACAGCCGTGCTGCTGTGCCGGCCGCTCGCTGAGGGCGCGGAGGGCGCCGAGGGCGCGGTGGTCGAGGTGAGCATCTCCGGCGACACCGGGCCGCGGGCCGAGCGCCGGCCCCTGCTCGTCGGCGACGCGGGGGTCGGCCGGCTCGCCGTCGCCGCCCGGCTGCGGCTGGAACTGCTCAGCGACGCCGCGCTGCGCATCGGCACCACGCTCGACGTCGTCCGCACCGCCGCGGAACTCTGCGAGGCCGCCGTCCCGCGCTTCGCCGACCGGGCCACCGTGGACCTCCTCGCCCCCGTCGTCCTGGGCGGCACCCCGCAGCCCGACGACACCTCCGCACCGGACCTGTGCCGGGTGGCCGACACCGGGACGGGCGCGGCGCAACCCCCCGCGCCCCCCGCACCGCCCCAGGACCCCGTCCCGGCCGCGCCGGACGGCCCGCAGGCACGCGCCCTCGCGGGCGACGGCCCGGTGCGGGCGGGCAACGGGCTCATCGCCGTACCGCTGCGTGCCCGGGACACCCCGCTCGGCGTCGCCACCTTCCACCGGACCGCCGACAGCCCGCCCTTCGCCGAGGACGACCTCACCCTCGCCCGCGAACTGGCCGCCCGCGCGGCCGTCTGCGTCGACAACGCCCGGCTGTTCACCCGCGAGCACCACCTCGCCCTGGAACTCCAGCGCAGCCTCCTCCCGCACGGCCTGCCCGCGCAGCACGCCGTCGACGTCGCCCACCGCTACCTGCCCGCCCCGGGCCGCGTCGGCGGCGACTGGTTCGACGTCATCCCGCTCTCCGGCGCGCGCGTCGCCCTCGTCGTCGGCGACGTCGTCGGCCACGGCATCCACGCGGCCGCCGCGATGGGCCGGCTGCGCACCGCCGTCCACAACTTCTCCGCCCTCGACCTGCCCCCCGACGAACTGCTCGGCCGCCTGGACGACCTGGCCGTACGGCTCGACGAGGAGGGCGGCACGCACACCGGACTGGCCGGCGCCACCTGCCTGTACGTGGTGTACGACCCCGTCGCCCGACGCTGCCAGCTCGCCCGCGCCGGGCACATGCCGCCCGCGCTGCTCGGCCCGGACGGCGACGTGAGCTTCCCGGAACTGCCCGCCGGACCGCCCCTCGGGCTGGGCCAGGTCCCCTTCGAGACCACGGAGTTCGACCTCCCCGAGGGCACCGCCCTGGTCCTCTACACCGACGGCCTCATCGAGGGCCGGCACGCCGACCCCGAGGCCGGCATGCGCAGACTCGGCCGGGCGCTCGCCGCCGCGCCCAGGGACGGGACACCGGAGGAGCTGTGCGCGGCCGTGGAGTCCGCGCTGCGCCCGGCGCCCTCGGCGGACGACATCGTGCTGCTGGTCGCCCGTACCCGCGCCCTCCACGGCGGGCAGGTCGCCTGCTGGGACGTCCCCGACGACCCGGCCGCCGTCTCGGCGCTGCGCTGCGCCATCACCCGCCGGCTGCGCGCGTGGGACCTGGACGAACTCACCTTCACCACCGAGCTGATCGCCAGTGAGCTGATCACCAATGCCCTCCGGCACGCCCAGGGCCCCGTCCAGGCCCGGCTGGTACGCGACCGGGCCCTGGTCTTCGAGGTCGCCGACGCCAGCGGCACCTCCCCCCGGCTGCGCCGCGCCGCCACCACCGACGAGGGCGGCCGCGGCATCTTCATGGTCGCCCAGCTCTGCCGCCGCTGGGGCACCCGCTACACCGAGCAGGGCAAGGTCATCTGGACCGAACAGCAACTCCCGGCGTGACCGCCGCGCCGCGCGCCCGCCCTGCCCTGGTCCACGGTCCGATCCCCCTACGCCCGTACGGCGCAGCCCCCGGCGCCCGCCCTGCGCGCCGGCTCCGGCTCAGCCGGTCGCACCGCCGCACCGGCCCGCGGCGGGACGGCGGCGGGGGACGGCGTACGAGGGTGGCCGTTCCGGCTGTGCGACGGCGCGGTGTTGCCTACGGTGGGACCATGACCACCGCGGCGCGGACCAGCGCAGACAGCAGCACGGACACCTACGACGTCATCGTCATCGGAGCGGGACCGACCGGCGAGAACGTCGCCGACCGCACTCAGGCGGCCGGGCTGAGCACCGTGATCGTCGAGGCCGAACTGGTGGGCGGTGAGTGCTCCTACTGGGCGTGCATCCCCAGCAAGGCCCTGCTCCGCCCGCAGGCCGCCCTGGGCGCCGCCCGCGCGGTCCCGGGCGCGCGCGAGGCCGCCGGCGGGAAGCTGGACGCGGCCGCCGTGCTGGCGCGGCGCGACTGGGCCACCGGGGGCTGGAAGGACGACGGGCAGGTCGGCTGGCTGGACTCGGTGGGCGTCGACCTGGTGCGCGGTGTCGGCCGGATCGACGGGCCGCGGCGCGTCGTCGTCCGGACCCCGGAGGGCGGCGAGCGGGTGCTGACCGCCCGCCACGCGGTCGCGGTGTGCACCGGCACGCGCGCGCTCCTGCCCGACCTGCCCGGGCTCGCCGAGGTGCGCCCCTGGACCAGCCGGGAGGCGACCAGCGCGCACGAGGTGCCCGGGAGCCTGCTGGTGGTCGGCGGCGGCGTCGTGGCGGTGGAGATGGCGACCGCCTGGCAGTCGCTGGGCACGCAGGTGACCGTGCTCGTGCGCGGCTCCGGCGTGCTGCCGCGCTGGGAGCCCTTCGCCGGGGAGCTCGTCGCGGAAGGGCTGCGGGGCGCCGGCGTCGACCTGCGGACCGGGGTGTCCGTCACCGCCGTGCGGCGCGAGGGCGACTCCGGCCCGGTGACCGCGACACTGTCCGACGGCTCGGAACTCAGCGCCGACGAGATCCTGTTCGCCACCGGCCGCGTGCCGCACAACGAGGACCTCGGCCTGGACACCGTCGGCCTGGCCGGCGGCGCCTGGCTGGAGGTCGACGACACCTGCCAGGTCGGCAACGTCGACGGCGGCTGGCTGTACTGCGCGGGCGACACCAACCACCGCGCCCTCCTCACCCACCAGGGCAAGTACCAGGCGCGCATCGCCGGTGCCGCCATCGCCGCCCGCGCCAAGGGCGAGCCGCTCGACACCGCCCCCTGGGGCGCGCACGTGGCCACCGCCGACCACGAGGCGGTCCCCCAGGTGGTCTTCAGCGAGCCCGAGGCCGCCGCGGTCGGCGTCACTGCCGAGGAGGCCGAGCGAGCGGGCCGCCGCATCAAGGTCGTCGACTACGAGATCGGCAACGTCTCCGGCGCCTACCTGCACGCCGAGAACTACCGCGGCCACGCCCGCGCCGTCGTGGACCTCGACCGGAACCACCTCATCGGCGTCACCTTCGTCGGGCCTGGGGTGGCTGAGCTGCTGCATTCGGCCACCATCGCCGTCGCCGCCCAGGTGCCCATGGAGCGGCTGTGGCACGCCGTTCCGTCGTTCCCGACGATCAGCGAGGTCTGGCTGCGGCTGCTGGAGACGTACCGGGACCAGTAGACCCCGCCCTCAGCGTTCTCAGCGTTCTCCGCGCGGAGGACGCTTCGCCATCGGGAAGGCGCGACCGGCCGATAGGATCGCGCCCTGCCCGTCGAG
The DNA here is from genome assembly GCF_044751185.1 of Streptomyces sp. NPDC088733. Taxonomy (NCBI): domain Bacteria; kingdom Bacillati; phylum Actinomycetota; class Actinomycetes; order Kitasatosporales; family Streptomycetaceae; genus Streptomyces; species Streptomyces sp. NPDC088733. Next base: position 126,744 of record NZ_JBIVLH010000009.1, on the reverse strand, counting down.
TCCAGGTCCAGGGAGCTGCAGAGGTGGGGATTTTCCGGCGCGGGCCGAAGCGCGACCAGCGGGACGCGCCTCGCGACCCCGAGTACGCCTTCTTCTCCGTGGACGAGGGCGCGCGCTTTCGCGCCCATGTGCGTGAGGCCTTCGCCGAACTCGGCCTGGAGGTCACCGTCTTCGCGGACCTCGTGACCGACAGCTCCGGCCGCAAGTTCGGCACGGGCAACCTGGCGGCGCTGTGCCACAACGACCGGCGCGGTCCGCGGGTGTGGCCGCAGCTGGCCCGGGAGCACGTCGGCGCCGTGCTGCGGACCCTCGACGGCCCGTCCCCGCTGGAGACGATGCCGCCCGAGGAGATCCGCGAGCGGCTCTACCCGCGGCTGGTCACCCCCGACATGATCGACCCCGAGACCTTCCGGTACGCCCGGATCGCCGCCCCCGGGCTGCTGGAAGTGCTCGCGCTGGACCTGCCCGAGAGCGTCATGACGCTCGCCGACCACGCGCTCGCCCCGCTGGGCGACATCCGGGAGCTGCGCGGCCGGGCCCTGCTCAACCTCCGCGACCTGCCCGTGGAGCGGCACGAGGTCGTCCGCCACGCCGATGTGCGCTTCGACGTCGTCGTCGGCGACTCCTTCTTCACCGCCGCGCGCGTCCTGGCCCTCGACGAGCTGGTCGAACGCGTCACGGGAGCGCCGCTCACCGACGACGGGGCGCTCGTCGCCATGCCGTTCCGCCACCAGCTGGCCTTCCACGCCATCCGCGACAGCGCGGTCATCCCGGCCCTCAACGGCATGGCGGGCTTCGCCGCCGCCGGCCACGAGGAGGCGGTCGGGCCGATCAGCCCGTACGTCTACTGGTGGCGCGACGGCGTCCTCACCCAGCTCAGCGAGAAGGACGGCGACGGGCTCCTCATCACCGTCGGCGAGGAGTTCCAGAACGTCCTGGAACGCCTGGTCCCCGACCAGGCCGGCGAGGAACGCTGAGCGCCCGGGCGGACGCCCGGGGGACCGAACGGGACAACCTCGACGAACTCGTCCGGGTGGCCGAGGCGGAGCACGGCACTGTCACGGACGAGGAGATCCGGTCCCTCCGTGTCCGGCTCCGGCGGGCGCGGACCGAGCAGTCGGCCGGGCCGAGCGCCGTGTGAGCCCCTCCCCGCCTCGCCTGGCGGCACCCTCGGACGGCTCGCCCCCACCGGTACGCCGTCGGCGCCGTCACGGCAGGCGCAGCGCGGGCACGGTTGCCTTCCGGGGCAGCAGGGGGTTGGTCAGGGGCACATAGCGCGCGGCGGCGCCGTCCGCGGCCGTCCAGCGCAGCAGGAGGTTGGTCTTCGCCGGGATGTGCGGTGCGGCCAGGAGGTCCCGCACGGGTGCCGGGTCGCCGTGGGCGCGGGCCCAGTCGGCGAGGAGGGCGCGGGCGCGGGCCCACAGCACGGGGGTGAGTTCCGGGCGGCCGTCGGCGACGGCTCCGGCGATCTCCAGCAGGTTGTTGGTGACGAGGCAGTAGACCAGCCGCTGCCAGCCGTGGGCCGGGCTCACGCCGGGTGCCGGCTCACCGCCCCGCGCGTGGCCGCGCAGCAGCTCGCGGTGCCGCTCCTCGTCGAGCTTGACGCCCTCGTGGTCGCGGAAGACCGCCTGCGCGGGCAGGCCGTCGCCGTCCACGGCGACCACGACGTTCTGCAGATGGGCCTCCAGCACCACGCCGTGCCCGAACCAGGCCGCGAGCACGGGGGGCACGACGCTCTCCAGGTAGGCCTGCCACCAGGCGAGGGCGGTGTGCTCGTCGCGCCGCGCGGCCTCCAGGGGGTCGCCCTCGAAGCCGCCCTCGGCGACCGCCGCCGCCAGCAGCGGGGTGAGGCCGGGCCGGACGTGGCCGCCGAGGCCGTCGCGGACCAGGACCGCCAGTGCCTCGTACGCGTCCCGGCCGCCGAGGTCGGCCGTGCGGTGGCCGCGGTCGGAGAGGATCTCCGCGCCGGTGACGGTCCGCAGGACCTCGTCCACCGGGCCGAGCCAGCGCAGGTCGTGCCGCCACAGCCGGCGGATGTCGTTGGTGATCCGCACGTCCAGGCTGAACTTGAGGAACAGGTCGGCGTCCGGCAGGTACACCGTGCGCAGCGACGCCGTGGGCACGGCGGGCACGGCCGTGCGGCCGAGCCGCAGGACGCGGCCGTCGTGCAGGGCGGGCAGGTCGCCGAGGAGTTCCAGCTGCCACGGGTGGGCGGGCAGCAGCCGGTAGCCGTCCGGAACGTCGTCGTGCAGCCGGTCGACGGCCGAGGTGTCGCCCTCCCCCGCCAGCAGGTCGGCGCGCACGGCGAGCAGCGTCAGCGGGAACGCGGTGTGCGCCTCGGGCGCGTACGGCAGCCAGCTCGCCGGGGCGCCGCCGCCGCGGGCCTTGGGCGCGGGGTGGTACCGGTGCCCGGCGACGAGGGACTGCTCGGAGCGCAGGTACGGATCGGCGGGCGGCGGCGCGTCCTCCCGGGCGGCCAGCAGCGCGGCCAGTACGTCGCGGCTGTCGCGGATCTCCGCGGGCAGCGTGGCGTTGGCCGTGCCGGTGCGGGCGGTCAGCTCGCCTGCGGTGAGGTCGACGAGCCCGTCGAACGTCAGGGGGTGCCAGTCGCCGTCCGGGGCGAGCAGCTCGGGGCGGGAGGGGTGGCGGCCGGCGCGCACGCGCAGGAGACGGCCCGTCGCGGGCAGCCGGAGGACGTCGGACCCGGCGGGTTCGGCGACTTCGCGGGCCAGGCAGTTCAGCAGGGCCGTCGCGGCCAGTTCGTCGGCCCGGTCGCGGGTCCGCGCCGGTGCTCCCGCTGCTCGTTCCACGGTGCGGCGTCCTCCTGCGTAGGCTAGGAACCCATCATGCACCCCGATTCGACGACCGCGACGCGGCGCCCCACGGAGGCGGCGTTCGCCGGCGGGCTGACCGCCCTGCGTCCAGGCCTGGCCGATGCCTGGGCCGCCGCGCTGCCCGGCGCCCGCGCCGCCGTCCTCGGCCGCCTCTGGCGCGCCCTGCTCCTGGAACCGCTGCCCGGCCTGACCGTCCACGGGCCGGGACAGGTGCGCCTGCGCGACGGGCGGTCGCTGACCGGGCCGCCGCGCCTGCCGCACGATCTCGGCGCCGCGCACGAGGAGTTGGTCCTGCGGCTGGACGGCCGCCCGTACGACCACCCGGCCGCGCTGCTGGAGGCCCTGGGCCTGCCCGGCTCCGGGCCGCTGCTGGACGAACTGGAGAACAGCGTCGCCTCGTTGGCCCTGTCGAGGGCGGGCGCGCCCGCGCCTGACGGCCCCGCCGGCGCCCTGACCGGCTTTGAGCAGGGCGTGGTCGACGGGCACCCGTACCACCCCTGCTGCCGCAGCCGCCCCGGCTTCTCCCCGGCCGAGCAACTGGCCTACGGCCCCGAGCACCGGCCGGTCGTGGGCCTGGACCTCGTCGCCGTACCCGCCGCCGAGGCCGTGGTGTCGGGCGACTGGCCGGACCGGCTGCGGGACGGCGACCGGCTGCTGCTGCCGGTGCACCCGTGGCAGACCCGGCACGTCCTGCCGGGCCTCGGCGTACGCCCCCACACCACCGCGGCGATCGCCGCGCGGCCGCTGATGTCAGTACGCACCTTCGCCCCGCTCGACGGCGGGCCGCACCTGAAGACGGCCCTCAGCATGCGGATGACCTCCGCGGTGCGCGACATCTCGGCCCAGTCGGTCGCGGACGGCGCCCGGCTGTCGGAACTGCTGGACGGGCTGACCCGGCGGCTGGAGGGCGGCAGCCTGCGCGTCACGCGCAACCTGGCGGCCGCCTCCGCGGTTCTGGGCGGCACGCCCAGTCCCGATCTGGCCGCGCTGGTACGGGAGTCCCCGGAGGACTTCGCGGACCCCGCGGAAGGGGAGACCGTGGTGCCGGTGGCGGCGCTCATCGGCCGCCCCGCGGACGGCGGCCCGCCGCTCGTGCGCTCCCTGCTGTCGGAGGACGGCGAGGCGTGGCTCACCGCGTTCGCGCGGCTCGCGCTGCCGGCCGTGCTCCGGCTGCTGTCCTGGGGGGTCGCGCTGGAGGCGCACGGCCAGAACCTGCTGGTCGTCCTCGACCGGCGGGCCCGGCCGCTGCGGCTGGTCTACCGCGACCTCGCCGACGTGCGGATCAGCCCGGCCCGGCTGGCCCGCAACGGCTTCGCGACGCCCTCCCTGGGCCGCGGGCTGAGCGACGACCCCGCCGTCCTGCACGCCAAGGCGTACGGCTCCCTGGTGGCCACCACCTTCGGCAGTCTGGTCTCCGCGCTCGGCCAGGCGCACCGCCCCACCGAGGCCCGCCTGTGGGCCGCCGTCGCGGCGGAGGCCGCCCGCGCCTGCGACGGCCTCCCGGACACCCCGGACACCCGCACCGACCGCGCGGCCCTGTTCGCCCCCGAACTCCCCGTCAAGGCCCTGACGTTGATGCGCCTCCGAACCTCCACCCCGGGCGACCGCTGGGCCCGCCTCCCCAACCCCCTGCGCTGACGCGTACGTTCGGGCTCCCGCCACGGCACCGCGGGCGGCGAACGCCGTACCCCCACGGGGGCAGCGTGCCAGGCCCGGATCGGCCGGTCCCCGTGCGGGCCCGCGGCAGACAGCCCCCACGCCCCGCCCGCGCACCCGCTCCGGCCCCCGGCGGCCGCAGCGGGTGCCGCGCGGTCACGCCCACGGCCGCCGGCAGGCGCATCCGCGACGCCCCGGGCGACCCTCGGCGTGCCCAACGACCCCAGCACCACACGTCGTTCGCCCACCGCGCACCGCAGGCACCGACACCCCGCGCCGACGCAGACCGCCACGGACCCCGGGCCGCTGCCGACCCTCGGCGTACCCAACGACCCCAGCACCACACGCCGTTCAACGGCCCTGCGCGGCAGCCATCGACGCAGACCGCCAGGCCGCCGCCCCTCAACGACCCCGCCGCCCGGCCGCCAACAGCCCTCGGCCGACGAACGACCGCAGCGGCACATGCCGTTCGGCCACCGCGGACCCGCCAAGGGACAGTCCCGACTGCCCGAGCCACCGACAGCCCTCAGCGGCACCAACGACCGCACACCGCAACGCCCCACGCCGACGCGGACCGCCACGGGCCCCAGGCCGCTACCGGCCCTCGGCGTCACCAACGACCCCAGCACCACACGCCGTTCAACAGCCGTGCGCGGCAGCCATCGCACAGACCGCCAGGCCGCCCCTCAACGGCCCCACCGCCCGAGCCACCCGCAGCCCCCGTGCAGCGGACATCCCCAGCGACACATGCCGTTCGGCCACCGCGAACTGCAGGCGCATCCGAGACGTCCCGCGCGGACACGGACCGCGAGGGGACAGTCCCGACTGCGCGGGCCGCCCTCAGCCCTCAGCCCTCAGCCCTCAGCCCTCAGCCCTCAGCCCTCAGCCCTCAGCCCTCAGCCCTCAGCCCTCAGCCCTCAGCGGCACCAACGACCCGCCGTGCGCGGCAGGCACCGACGCGGACCGCCACGGGCCCCGGGCCGCTGCCGGCCCTCGGCGCGCACCCGCCCCGGCACCACATGTCGCAGGCCACATCAGCGAGGTCCCGCGGTCACGCGGACCGCCGGGCCGCCCCTCAGCGGGCCGGGGCGATCCCTGCGGCCCGGGCGGCCGCCAGCCACTGGGGGAACTCGGTCACCAGGGCCTCGTACAGCGTCGCGTCCGGTACGTCGCGCGGCTCCGGGCCCGCGGCCCAGAAGCCGGCGTTGTCCACCGGCCGCCTGCCCGGCACGGGCAGCTCGTCCAGCTTGCGCAGGAAGTCGAACTCCTTGCTCGCGGGCTCCCCGAAGCCCACGAACTGCCAGAACAGCGGCAGCCGCGCCGCCTCGCACAGCAGGCGCTCCGCCGCCGTCCGCGAGGTCGGTCCGCCGTCGGTCTGGAAGACCACCAGCGCGGGCTCCCGGGCGCCGGACGCCTCGTAGTGGTCGATCACCGCCCGCATGGCCAGGTGGTAGTTCGTGCGTCCCATGTGGCCGTAGCTCTCGTGCAGCGCGTTCACGCGGCCCGCGTAGTGCTCCAGCCCGAGTTCGGCGATGCCGTCGACCTCCGTGGAGAAGAACACAACGGGCACGACCCCGTCGTCGTCCAGGTTCGCCGCCAGCCCCAGCACCTGTTCCGCGAGCCGCTGGACCGTTCCCTCCCGGTAGTGCCGCCGCATGCTGCCCGAGCGGTCCAGCACCAGGTAGACCGCCGCGCGCTCCCCGGCGGCCCCGGCCTTCTCCAGTGACACCCGCGCGCCCTTGTAGAGCCCCACCAGCCCGGGTGCCGCGGCGGCCACCTTCTCCAGTCCGATCCCCATCTCCCCGTGCCCCTTCCGTCCGGTGACGGTCCGGCCGGGCCGCCCCGCCCCACAGTAGGCGGGGCGCCGCCCGTCACGCCGGGGTCGGGGCCGAGATCGTCGTCAGGTGCTCCTCGGTGCGGAACCCGGCGGCCGCGTAGACGGGTTGGCCCATCTCGCTCGCGTAGAGGTAGGCGGTGGTGGCGCCGGCGGCCCAGCCGGTCCTGACCATCTCCATGGTGATCGCCGTGCCGTGTCCGCGGCGCCGGTGGGCCGGGAGCGTGGAGATGTTGAAGATGCCGGTCAGCTCGCCGGTCACGATCGCCATCCCCGTCCCCACGGGCACACCGTCCGCCTCGGCCAGGAAGAACGTGGCACCGGTCATGCGGTCCAGGGCCGGATCGGCGAAGACCCGGAAGACCTCCGGCGGCACCTCGAAACCCTCCGCCATGATCGCGACGTACACGTCGAACTCGTTGCCGCCGATCGCCCGTACCTTCAACGACCTGGTCGCCGGTTCCTCCGGCATCCCCTGCTCGGGGTGCCGGACCATGAGCGGTGTGCGGTGGAACAGGGTCAGTCCGTGCCGCGCGGCCACCTCGGTGACGCCGGGCCCCGGCACCCCGCGGACGTGGACGCCCCACGGAACGTCTCCCCACGGCTCGGAGGCCGCCAGCGCGGCGATCTCGTCCGGGTCCGGCTCCAGGCCGGGTGCGACGATTCCGTTCAGGGACGCGACCGGTGCCCCGGTGACGGCCAGTACGGCGCCCCCCGGACCCCTGCGCGTGCGCCCGGTGGTCAGGGACGCCAGGTTCTCCACGAGGCCGGCGTACGCGGACGCGATCGGTGCGAGCGGGTCGTGCCCTCGGGTCGTCATGCGGAACTCACTTTCTCTGGTCTCTCACGTAGGCGGCGGGGGTGACTCCGTAGACGGATTTGAACTGCCGGATGAAGTGGCTCGCGTCCGAGAAGAGCCAGCGCGCGGCGATCTCGGACATTCCGGCCGCGCCGCCCGGGGCCACGAGTTCGTCGTGCGCCCGTTCCAGACGCCGCCGCCGCGCGAACCCCATGACCGATTCGCCGGAGGCCGAGAAGCAGCGGTGCAGCGTGCGCAGGGACACCCCGACGCTCCGGGCGACCATCGGCGGGGACAGGTCACCGCTGTCGAGATTCTCTTCGATGACGCTCTTGGCGGCGACCACCACGGCTTCGGGATGATCACTCAGCCCCGCGCCGGGGCGCTCCGAGATGATGTGCGAGAAGAGTGTCGCGCAGGCGTCCCGGACCATCTTCCGCGCGGTGACCGAGCCCTCCAGATCGCCGCTGCTTTTGTTGATCGCTTCCAGAAAATTGACGAAGAAGCGAACCTCGGGAACATCGACGTCCGATATGTGGGCCCGCCCGACGGTTCTCCGTGATCCGATGTGCGGCAGCACGAGGTGCCGCGGAATGGAGATCACGTGCGCGGTCGTCGCGGGCGCGCAGGCGAACTCCCAGGAGGCCTTCGTGTCGCGAATGCATATCTGCCCCGGCTGTACGGAGTGTTTCCGCTTCCCCTCCGTGAACTCGATCCAGCCCGATGTCACCAGGTCGGCGACGATCGGGTCCTGGTCGAGATGGCTCCCCGACACACCTGTCAGCGTGTCGCAGTACACCTTGGCGGACAGCAGCCCGTCGATGAGATGGCCGTTCGCGACGAAGCGGAATCCGCCGGGGACGGCGGCCTCCGGTACGGCGAGGCGTACGAGGTGGGAGAAGGGACCGCGCTCCCAGTCCCGGAAATGCCGCTCGGACGTCCGCGCCTGCTCGGCGGTGAGGACCATGTCCTCGCGGTAGCGGACCCCGTCGTCGTGGGGCGGCGCGGGGTTCACGGCGCCTCTCCCGCGGTACCGGCCCTCCCGGTGCGGGCGCGGAGCGGGCGCGCTGGCACGCGCGCCGTCAGGGCGCGCAGGGACGTCATGCGTGACTCAGTCATCGAAGCTGAAGGCAATTCCTTGATCCATTGCGGTCGGCCGCCGGTTTCGGGTCCGCGCCCCCACCGGGGACCGGCACATCGAGCGGGCGCCATTGCCCTTGAGGCGCTCGCGGCGGGTCACCCCCGCGGCGAGGCGCGGCGCGCACAACGCGCCGCGGCCGGGTCGAAGGCCGCTTCCCGCATTATTGCCGACCCCGCACCTCACGAAATAGTACGGCCGCGCCAGAGTGCGGTTCCGATGCGACAAGGGCGGCACTCGGCTCCCATGAACCACAAGCGGGCGGGAAGTCCCGCGCGGCCACCCCGCCGGGCCCCCGCACAGGCGCCGCGCGGAATGCGGGAGCTTCCCGGGTCCGCGGCACACCGGGCACGATCCCGGTTCCGCGGGCAGGCGCCCGGCGGCACCTCGACGTGAATGGAAGGCCCGCGTCCGGGAATGGAATGCGGGCGTCGATCCTGGACGAATCATTTCCCTTGTGTCTGATGCTTTGTCACGCTGTGTTCTTCCTGGCCCTGTTCAGTTCTCCCGCCGTACGGAAACGGGTTTATGATCTGCTCCGTCATCGGGTCGTCGCCGCCTCGGCAGCCGTCCGACACAGACACCACAGAAGACGTAAAAGGGGACAGCGCGCCATGTATCAGCCCGCCGTGTCGGTCCATCAGTTGCGTATCGCCGTGGCCGTGCTCAGCCTCGCGCTGTTCGTCCAGACCTCCTTCTGGCTCGTGTACGACGCCGCCGTGCGCGGTCTGCCGGGCGCGTGGGAGATGTGGACGACCGGCTGGGTCCCCGGCCTGTCGGCCACGTCCTCCCTGGACTTGGGCCTGGCGGCCCTGCAACTCACCGCCGGCGTGGCCGCGTTCCTCGGCACCCGGGGGGCCGGCGGACTGCTGGTCACCGCCTGCGCGGTGACGCTCGGCTTCCGCCTGCCCGCGGTCTGGTACTTCCTGCTGAACTCGCCCGACGACCCGTGGTTCGGCTCCCTCAAGGGCCCCTCGGTGAACGCCGTCGGCGGCTCCGCCGTCCTCGCCGTGGCGCTCGCCCTGATCCTCGGCGTGCTCCTGCTGCTGGCACGGCACATCGAGTACGAGGCCGCCGCCGCGGACGGGACGCCCGCCGGCAGGATCCGCCCCGTGAAGGTCACGGCGACCACCTCCGGCGTGCTGCTCGGCGTGCTCAACGTCTTCTACATCTGCCGGAACACCGTGACCGCCTTCCAGGTCGGCCCGAGCGTGCTGGGCGACCTGCTCGTCGGCAAGGGCACCGGCCGCGCGATCCTCGGGGTGTCCACGCCGTACCAGTGGGCCTGCCTGACCGTGCTGTGCGGGGCCGGCATGCTGCTGGCCGCCAGGCGCCGCCCTGTCGCGACGGGCTTCTCCACGGGCCTGTCGCTGTTCATGATGCCGCCGGCGCTCACCGACCTGTGGGCGTACCTCCAGGACGCGATGGGGCAGACCCTCGTGGACGGTTCGCAGCACGTGCTGGAGTTCGTCGGTTCCGCGGCCGTCGTGGCCCTCACCGTCGGGGACGTCCGCCGCGACCGCCGGCCGGCCGTCATCGCCGCCGACAACCTTGTCGAAGCGGGGCCGGCTCCCGTCGCGGCGGCCGTGGCGGCCGCTCCGGCCGAGGCTGCCGTGACGACAACGGTGGCGGCTCCGGCCGACGCCGACGCCGGGGTCCCCGCACCGCGCCGCACCTCGTCCGAGCCCGCCGCATCCGAGGACGCCGAGGACGCCGAGACCGAGCCCGCCGAGGCCTGAGCCCCGAGGGCGTTCCGGCCTGCTACCGGGGCCGCCCGGCCTCGCGAGGGGCCGGGGACGCGCCCGTGCCCGCCGCCGGTTCCGCGGCGCTCCAGCTGGCCAGCAGCTTCCACGCGTCCTGCGAGCCCTGGTCCTGGGCCGGCAGGTACATGAAGAGGGTCTGGTCGGTCTCGCCCGGCATCGTGAACGCCTGGTAGTCGATGCCCAGGTCGCCGACGACGGGGTGTCGCAGGCGCTTGTGCCCGTGGGTGCGGTCGAAGACCTCGTGGTCGGCCCACCGGCGCCGGAAGTGCTCGCTCTTCATGGCCAGTTCGCCCACCAGTTCCGCGGTACGGGTGTCCTCGGGACGGCGGCCGGCGTCGAGGCGCAGGATCGCGGTCATCTCGGCGGCGATCCGCTCCCAGTCCGCGTACAGGGACCGCGCCGCATCGCTGAGCAGCACCCAGCGGGTGAGGTTGCGCTCGCGGGCGGGCATGGCGTCGAAGTCGGCCATCAGCACGCGGAAGAGGTGGTTGGTGGCGAGCACGTCGGTCCGGCGCCCCAGGACGACACCGGCCTGGTCGGTGAAGGAGTCCAGGAACCGCCGCACCCCGGGCCGGACCCGCTGCACGGTCGGCGCGGACCGGCGGCCCCCGCCGGACCTGGGCCCGACGAGGTCGAACAGATGGGTGCGTTCGGCGTCGTCCAGCCGCAGCGCGGCCGCCACCGCGTCCAGCACCCCCGTGGAGGGGCTGATCTGCCGCCCCTGTTCCAGCCGCGTGTAGTAGTCGGTGCTCACCCCCGCGAGCTGGGCGACCTCCTCCCGGCGCAGCCCCGGCACCCGCCGGTAGGCCCCTCGCTCGGGCAGCCCCGCCGACTCGGGGGTGACGCGGCCGCGGCACCGGCGCAGGAACTCGCTGAGCTCGACGTTTCTGGCCATGTCCCCATTCTCCTCCGCGGCCCTGCCCGGTCGACCGGGGAAAGGGGGTCGCTCCGTCCCAGGCAGCGGTCTCCCCGGCAGGTCAGGCCCGGGAAGCGGCCCCCGCGGCCCGTGCCGCGCGTGGTGTGCTGGATCGCGGAGGACACCGGGCGGCCCACGGGCCCCGGAACCGGGCGGTCTCCCGGTCCCCCTCCACCCATCCCCCCACGGGGCATCCCACGCGAGAGAAAGTGAGTGCCGACATGGCCAGGATCCTGATGGTGCTGTCGGGCGTCGACTACTGGACGCTGACCGACGGCAGCAAGCACCCCTCCGGCTACTGGGCCGAGGAGTTCGTCGTCCCGCACCGCATCCTGACGGGTGCCGGGTTCACCGTCGACATCGCCGCCCCGGTGGGCGGCAGGCCGGCCGCCGACCCCGTGAGCCTGCGGCCCGACGTCGCCGGACCGGAGGCGGAAGCCCTCGCCGCCTACATCGACGCGGCGGCCGACCTGCTCGCCGCCCCCAAGGCGCTGTCCGACGTCGACGCGGCCGACTACGACGCGATCTTCCTGCCCGGCGGCCACGGCCCCATGGAGGACCTGGCGCACGACCCGGACCTGGGCCGTCTCCTCATCGAGGCCGACGCCGCCGGGAAGATCATCGCCCCGGTGTGCCACGGCCCGGCCGCGCTGCTGTCGGCGAACCTGCCGGGCGGACGCTGGCTGTTCGCAGGGCGCGCCCTGACCGTGTTCACCGACGAGGAGGAGCGGCTCAACGGGACCGCCGACCTCGCCCCGTGGCTGGTGGAGACCGTGCTGTCGGCCCGCGGCGCCGTCGTCCGGTCCGCCGACACGGCCTGGGACGCGCATGTCGTCGTGGACGGCAACCTGTTCTCCGGTCAGAACCCCGCCTCCAGCAAGCCGCTGGCCGAGCGGCTCGTCGCCGCCCTCGCCGGCCGCTGACCCCGGCCGTCCGCCCCGCGCGCCGCCCGGGCGGTCCTCCCCGCGAGGACCGCCCGGGCGGCGCGGACGACAGGAACTCGGACGCCATCGGTGGCATGCTCGGGCGTAGGAGGTGCATGGCCGTGAGCGAGAACTCGACGTCCTCCCACCGGCCGGCCGGGACACCGGAGCCTCAGTCCGGCGTTGTGGCCCGTCGTGTGCGGCAGCGCTGCGCGATGCTCGGCACGAACCTCGAAGAGGTGGCGCGCCGGGCGGGCATGTCACCGCACTATCTGGAACAACTGCTGGACACCAGCCGCGACTTCGACCCGGCGGGCGTGTTCCGGGTCGCCGCCGCCCTGAGCACCACCCCCCGCGAACTGCTCGAGGGCCCCGCCGACCCGCCCGCGGGCCAGGGCGCCGCCGCGCCCCGGCCGGTGCTCCGGAAGCTCGGCCCCGAGGAGTGCCGGGATCTCGTCGGCACGCACGGAGTCGGGCGCGTCGCGATGGCGACGCCGGAAGGCCCGGTGGTCCTGCCGGTCAACTACACCGTGCTCGGCGGCGCCATCGTCTACCGCACCGATCCCGACGCCGTGACGGCCGCCGCCGAGGGCTCGGAGGTCGCCGTCGAGGTCGACCACGTGGACGACGCCCTGAGCTCGGGATGGAGCGTGCTGACCGTCGGCACGGCCGAGCACGTGAGCGATCCGGACACCGTACGGCAGCTGTCCGAGCAGGCGGCGACGGAACCCTGGGCCGGCGGCAGGCGCGACCTGTGGATCCGGGTCGCCCCCGAGCGGGTCACCGGGCGGGGTATCGAGCACGCCTGACCCGGCCTCCCGGGGGCGGCGGGATGTTCGCGCATCCCCCTGCCGTACCGGTTCCCGGGGCCGGGACTGCGCCCACGGGGTGCGCACCCGCGGCGAACGGCACCGGCCGTTTCCGGACCACCGTGACCACGCCGAGCCCCGGCATGTGGAAGGCGACCTTCCCGGGAGCGGCGGACACCGCCGCGCCTCCGTCCTCCTGGTACTCCGGCTACATCTGGTGACGGGCGTACGCCGCTCGCGGCGTCAAACGACCCGGGCACCGTGCGCGCGTCAGGGGTGTTTGACCCATGCGGCGGTCGCGGCACCGCTGGCACAGTGGCCAGGGCAAAGGAGTCGGCGAGGCATCGGCGCTCGGTGACCGGTCCGGCCGCGGGACCGGGGACATGGACGTGGACAGCCGGGCCAGGGCAGCGTGTTCCCGGCCCTCACCGCGACCCCGGAAAAGCGCAGCCCCCCCACGATCGGAAGACGACGATGGATCTCGACGGCGACAGCCCCGGTATGCGGAAGCTCCTGGACAGCGCCCAGCGGCTCCGCCAGGAACTGGCCAAGGCCCAGGACGAACTGCGCTCCGCAAGCGTCCACGGGACCGCGGGCGGCGGCACGGTCCGGGCCACGGTCGACGGCCAGGGCACGCTCCAGGACCTGAGGATCTCGTCCGTCGTCGCCGACCCGGGCAACGCGCAGGGTCTCGCCGCCATGATCGTCGCCGCCGTCCGGGACGCCCAGGAGTCCCTCGTCGTCCGGCAGGCGGCCCGGATGACTCCCGTGCTGGACGCGCTCCGGACGGACGTGGAGGACCTCCCCCGCTGAGGCGCGTTGTCCTCGGGCGGAACAGTCAACTCAGCGGAAAAGGTGGGGGAATTCCCTCTCCAGCCCGAACTCCGCGCGACGGAACGCGACAGCCGTTGTCCGGAGTCCCCCGGCCGGCACGGGACGGGCTCGGATCCGGCCGTCCTTCACGCCGGACATCCGCTTCGTCACCGCGATCCGGCGTTCGCCGAAGGCCTGCGCCTTGCCGGCACTCCTGGCCAGCCACCCCGATGTCACCTCGTTCAGCCTGTTGTTGATCCGCCGAATCGAACCGGTGCCACTGTGCCAGCGGCCCCCGAGCCCCCGCATGGGTCAAACACCCCCGATGTGCGGGTGGTGATCAGGTCGTTCGACGCTGCGCCCGAGGTGTCCCAGAGACCGGGGGCCGTCGGGGGCGTTCAGCTCTGGGTGGTCGGCTGTGCCTCGCGGGCCAGGCTTCTGGCGATGGCCGCCGCGTGGGCGGCCACGTCGTCGATCGTCGGGTGGCGGCGGCTGAGGAAGCCGCTGCGCAGGAGCGTCGCGTAGCCGTGGGCGGCGGCGATCTGCCGTTCCAGCAGTTCCAGGGCCTCGCGCGCGTCGCCGCCGGTGACGGCGAGGACCGAGGGGAGCAGTGCGTCCATGACGCCGCGGCCGGCCTGAAGGAGGTCCTCGTCGCCGGCGTCCTGCAGTTCGGGGGCGAAGATCAGATCCAGCCCCGAGCCGTTCTCGGCCGCGAAACGGGTGTAGGCGGCGGCGGACACGGCCGTGGCCTCGACCGGGTCGGGCCTTCCCTGCTCGTTGCGCGGCAGTTCCTCCTGCGCGTGCAGCATGCGCGCGGTGAGGGTCCCCGCCGCGGCGATGGCGCAGGCGATCAGCAGGGCCTGCTTGCTGGCGAAGTGCCGGTAGGGCGCGGCCGTGCTGACGCCCGCGCGGCGGGCCACTTCGGCCACGGACAGCGCGGCGATGCCCTGCTCGGCGATCAGCTCCAGCGCGGTCGAGACCAGCACGGCCTTCAGGTCGCCGTGGTGGTAGGTGCTCCGCTTCGGCACGGCCCCTCCGCTCCTCACTCAATGTAAGAGACATCTTACATCCTGCGACGGCGGCTCCGCGCACCCCCATCCTGCCCCAGCGCAGACGTTTGACTTACTGCTAGAGGGTTCTTACATTGAAGCAAGTAAGAGGCCTCACACATTGGGTGTGAGCAGCCACTTTGCCGCGATCAAGGCCGTCCCGACCCCCCGAGACGACGCGCACCGCATCGATCCCCCGAGCACTCAGAAGGAACCCCCATGCCCACCACCACCGCGGCCTTCGCCGCCCCGTCCGTCGGCGCCGAGCTGAAGCCGCTCACCATCACCCGCCGTGACCTCCGGGCCGCCGACGTACGCATCGACATCAAGTACACCGGCGTCTGCCACACCGATCTGCTGCAGACCTCCGACGGCTGGGGCCCCGGGCTGTACCCGATGGTCCCCGGGCACGAGATCACCGGCGTGGTCACCGAAGTCGGCCCGGAGGTGACGAAGTTCGCCGTCGGCGACCGCGTCGGCGTGGGCACCTACGTCGACTCCTGCGGGGAGTGCGAACCGTGCCGAGCCGGCCTCGAGGTGTACTGCGAGAAGGGCTGCACCCCCACCTACAACGCCAGGGACCGGCACGGCGAGACCACCCACGGCGGCTACTCCCGCCAGATCGTCGTCGACGAGCGCTACGTGCTCCGCATCCCCGACGGCCTGCCCCTGGACGCCGCCGCGCCCCTGCTCTGCGCCGGCATCACCACCTACTCGCCCCTCGCCCACTGGAACGCCGGGCCCGGCAAGAAGGTCGCCGTCCTCGGTATGGGCGGCCTGGGACACATCGCCGTCCAGCTCGCGCACGCCATGGGCGCCGAGGTCACCGTCCTGTCCCGCACGCTGAGCAAGAAGGACGACGGCCTGGAACTGGGTGCCGACCACTACTACGCCACCGACGACCCCGAGACCTTCGCCCGGCTGGCCGGCACCTTCGACCTGATCCTGTGCACGATCTCCGGTGCGCTCCCGTTCGACCCGTACCTCCGCCTCCTGAAGCTGGACGGCACCCTGATCAACGTCGGCGCCCCGGACGACGACATCTCCATGAACAACTGGGCCCTGATCCCCGGCCGCCGCTCCTACGCGGCCTCGGCGGCCGGCGGCATCCCCGAGACGCAGGAGATGCTCGACTTCTGCGGCGAGCACCGGATCACGGCCCGCATCGAAACCATCGCGATGGAGGACATCAACGAGGCCTTCGCGCGGCTGCACCGCTCCCAGGTCCGCTACCGCTTCGTGGTCGACATGGCGAAGTTCCAGGGCTGAGGCCCCCCTTGCCGAACCCGGAGAAGGAACACACCCCGCCCGCCCGGTGCACGCGCCGGGCGGGCGAGCCCTCGACGCGCACCGAAGGGTGCGACGGTTGCCGCACCTCGCTGCTGCACAGCGGCCAGGACCGCCCGGGAAGGGGTGGCCCGTCGAGCCGGATCCCCGGGCTGCTTGGATCAGCTCATGAGCCGTACTGGTGATCCGGTCAGCGGCAGTTCCGCACGCTTGAGTCTCGCCGTCCCCTTCGGGGCGGCATCCATCGCGTGCTGGTGCTGCTGCCCCTTCTGGATGCTGGTCTGGTTCGTGGCGCTGCCACTTGGCCTGACGGGCCTGCTGCGGGGTGTCATCGAGTATCGCGCCGCATCACGCCGGGGTGAGGCCCGCGGCAACCCGCTGGCCGGGCTTGCGCTCTCAACCGTGGGGACGGCGGCAGCCATCACGTACATGGTCTTTCTGCTGACCCACCCGGAGCTGCCCATTCAGGGCTAGGCGGAAGGGCCTTGGGCGGCGACTGCGGCTGCCCCACGCACGGACAGGTGCCCGCAACGGCGATCAGAAGTCGCGATGAAAAGTTGCCGGTACCGGCAGCGTCGCCCATCGGGGGATCGGCCAAACCACCGTGAAAGCGCGGCCGACCACATCCTTCACGGGTACGAACCCGCCGGTGGGACCGTGGACGTGGCCGCGGGAGTCCCAGGAGTCGTTGCGGTGGTCCCCCATCACCCACAAGTGGCCCTCGGGCACCTTGATCGTACCGACGGGGTTTTCGTCACACGGGGCGGAACCCGGATAAATGTACGGCTCGTTCAACGGGATTCCGTTGACCTTGAGCGGTTCCCCCCGATTGCACTCCACCGTGTCACCGCCTACCGCGATCACCCGCTTGATCAGATCTTTCTCTTCGGCCGACGGCATGAGGCCGATGAAGGCCATTCCCTTCCGCAGCCCCCGCAGAACGGAATTGTTCTCCTTCGGACCCCCTTCGTCGAGCCAGCCACCGGGATCGCGGAAGACGACGACCTCGCCGCGCTGCGGTGTCGCGCCGAACCACGGCGTGAACTTGTCCACCAGGACCCGATCGCCCCGCTGCAGCGTGTTCTGCATCGAATCGGAAGGGATCGAGAAGGCCTGCACGAAAAACGTCTTGATGAGCAACGACAGAAGCAGCGCGACGACGACCAGCACGGGCAGCTCCCGCCACCACGGGCTCCGCCTCACGCCGACCGCCTTGCCGGGCCGCTCGGCGTCCGCGCCCGGCGCGTTCCCCCGCTCGGCCGCCGCCGCTTCTTCGGTGCTCATGAATGGTTTCTCTCCCTCGGGACAGGGGCTGCGGACTGCCCGCGGTGCGGTGTCAGTTGCGGAGGAAGTCCAGGGCCTGCTGCACGAACACCTCGTGGTACTGGAAGATGCCGCCGTGGCCGGAGTCGGGGTACACGGCCAGCTTGGCGTCGGGCAGCAGCCGCGCGAGGACAAGGGTGCCGGCCGCTGTGGGCCACATCGTGTCGTTGTCGCCGTTGACGACGAGTACGGGCTGCTTCACGGCCGCCAGGCGGGCCGGCGAGGCCTCCCGCTCCCACGAGGCGAGCGCGGTGAGCTGGGCGCCGATGGCCTCGTTGGTGATCGGGGTGTCGCGGTCGTCGGCGGTGCGCCGGTCCAGGCGGGCGAGAAAGGCGTCCGCTGCCGCCTGACCGGCCTGCGACGGCTCGAAGAACAGGAAGTGCTTGGGGTGCTTTCCCCGCTCGGTCGCCTTCTGGACGGCTGCCTGAAGGACGGCACCGGTGGCGGCCGGGCCCTGGGCGCCGGCGGGCGCCGTGGCGGCCAGGATGATCCGGCGGACGCGGTCGGGGTACTGCTGGGCCACGACCTGGGCGACGATGCCGCCCAGGGAGTACCCGAGCAGGTCGACCGTGTCCAGGCCGAGGGCGTCGAGGAAGGCGACGGTGTCGTCGGCCATCGCCTCGAAGGTGTCGGGGGTGGTCCCGCCGGAGCGGCCGACCCCGCGCAGGTCGACCAGGACGACGCGCCGCTCGGCTGCCAGGCCGTCGACGACGGCGGGGTCCCAGTCGTCGAGGACCGCGGTCACGTGGTGCAGGAGGACCAGCGGAACGCCCTCGCCCTCACCCACCTCGCGGTACGCGAACGGGGTCCCCGCGACGTCGGCGGTTCGGGTCGGAGCGACGGCTGCGCCTACTGCGGACATGATGAGGTCCTTTCCCTCGTACTCGATGCCGGCGGTCCTGCCTGGCATCCATCGGATAGCGCTCGTTTATATAACGAATTCCGATGCCGAGCCAAACTTTCATTCAGTGAAAGTTTTTTGCCGCCCGCCGCTCCGCCGGTAGCATGCGGACATTCGCATTTCCGTTCGGGAGCGGAGCCGGGCTTCGGTGAAATCTCTCCTGCACGGGAGTTTCTCCGGGCACCGGACGCGGGGATTTCAAGAGCGCCCACCGGCAGGAGGCCGCGGTTCAATTCGGCCGCACCGCCGAATTGCCGGTCCGCGACAGGCGAAAGAATCATCCCGCATGAAGGACAGCAAGCGAATATTCGCGTCAGCAGCCGCCCAACCGAAAGCACTCTCATGTCTCTTCCGGCTCTGCTCCTCGTCCACGGCGCCTGGCACGACTCCGCCGCCTGGCAGCTCCTTGCCTCGCATCTCCCCGACGTGGACGTGCGGACCGTTCGCCTGCCCAGTACCGGAGAGGACCCCGAACTCCTCGGGGACCTGTACGCGGACGCGGCACGCATCGAAGCCGTCCTGGACGACATAGGGGGGCCGACGGTGCTCCTCGGCCATTCCTACGGGGGAGCGCCCGTGTCGCAGACGCCGGCGGGGCCCGGCATCGTGCGGGTGATCTACCTGGCAGCGATGATGCAGGACGTCGGTGACAGCGTGCTGACACCGACCGGAGGCGTCCGCCCCCCGTACTGGGACGTCCGTGAAGAGGAGGGCGACCGCCCCGGCTGGTTCGGCGTGTCCGATCCGGTGGACGTGCTGTACAACGGCGTCGACCCGCAACTGGCGGAGTCCGTCGCGGCATCGCTGCGCTCGCAGTCCCTCGCTTCCGTCACCCAGCCGCTCACCCGGGCCATCTGGCACGACGTACCGAGCTCCTACATCGTCTGCGAGCAGGACCGCGCGATTCCCGCCGCGTTCCAGCACGCCATGGCCCGGCAGGCCGACCGCGTCCGCCTGCTGGACAGCGGGCACTCGCCGTTCCTCTCCCACCCGGCGGAACTGGCCCGCCTGATCCGTGAGGAGATGGCCGTCTGAAGCGCGGGCATCGGGACGTGTTCACTCGCGCAGGGCGCGGGAAACCCTTCGGGCCGCCGCGCGAACGGCGGGGCCGAGCGTCTGGGGGGTTTGACTGCCCGCCCTGAAGGCGATCGAAAGGGCCGCCACGACCGAGCCGCCCGGGCCGTGGATCGGGGCTCCGATGCAGTGGACGTCCGGTCCCACCATTCTGTCGCTGCTGGCGTAGCCCTCCCTGCGGACATCGGCCAGCAGGGAGCGGAGCTGGGCGGGAGAGGTGATCGTGTTGCTGGTGTAGCGACGCGGCGGGGTGCTCAGATACTCCTCCCGGACGTCGTCGGGCGCGTGGGCGAGCAGGACGAGTCCCGCTCCCGTGGCGAACGCTCCGAAGCGGCCTCCCACCCGGCTGTCGGCCTGCGGTGCGCCCGGCGCGCTCAGGCGCTCCAGGAAGACGACGTCGAGGCGGTCCCGCACGGAGAGATGGATGTGCTGTTCCTTCGTCACGTCGTACAGGTCGTACAGGATCGGCAGGGCCAGATCGCGCAGCGGGAGGCCGCGAGGTGCGAGGGCGGCGACCTCCCACAGGCGCAGGCCCACCCGGTAGCGCCGGTCGGGTCCGCGCTCCAGGGCTCCCCAGGCGACGAGTTCGGCGGCACGACGGTGAACCGTGGGCAGCGACAGACCCGTTCGCCTGGACAACTCGGTGAGGGTGAGGGCGGGGTTCTCGTGGGTGAACGCCTCCAGCAGCGCCAGGACCTTGCCGGTCACCGACATGCCGTTTTCGTCGGACATGTCCATGCCCCTTCCTTCGTGTGCGGGACGGTCTCCGCGCCGTTCGCCGGACGTACCGTCCGCGGCCCCTCCCCGCACGGCGACGCGGGCCGCCGTGCGGGGAGGGTCGGGCACCGGCTGATGCCGGGGCCCGCTTGCCGTCAGTGGGCGGTTGCGGCGGCCTGCTTGATGAGGTCGGTGACGATGCCGGGGTTGGTGACCTGTGCGGCGTGCGGGACGTCTGCCTCGACGGTGTGCGCGTGGGCGCGGTTGGCCATGAAGCGCTCGGTGGCCGGCGGGATCACGTGGTCGTCCTTGGCGACGAGGTACCAGGACTCGACGGACTTCCAGGCGGGGACGCCGGAGGGCTCACCGAGCGCCTCGGGGGCGGCCGGGCTCTGGGTGGCGGCGAGTTCGGCGGCGGTCCTGGCGCTGACGCGGTTGCTGAAGAAGAGGTTGCGGTACTGGTCGGCCTTGGCGTAGAGGTCGACCCCGACCCCGGTGGTGCCGTCGGGCTTGGTGACGGGGAAGGTCACGGGGAACAGGGCGGTGGGAATGGCGGCGTTGGGGTCGTTGCTGATCTGGGAGCCGGGGAACTTCGCCGTCAGGGTCTTGACGTCCTCGTTCTTGTCCGGCGCGAAGGCGGAGATGTAGACGAGCGCCTTGACGTTCGTGTTGCCGGTGGCGGCGTTGGTGATGACCATGCCGCCGTAGGACTGGCCGACCAGGACGACGGGGCCCTGGATGGTCTTGAGGTACGAGGCCAGGTAGGAGGAGTCGGCGGTCACGCCCCGCAGACCGGTGGGCGGCGCGACCACCGGGTAGCCGTCGCCCTGAAGGCGCTTGACGACGCCGCTCCAGCTGGCGGCGTCGGACCAGGCCCCGTTGACCAGGACGACGGTCGGCTTGGGAGCGGCCGGGGTGTGGTGGGCGGGCGCGGCCGACGCGAACGCGGTCACGCCGCCGGCGAGGGCGACCCCGGCCGTGGCGAGAACGGCGACACGGAACGTACGACGGCGAAGCATGGGTTTCTCCTTGAGCGATGGGTGCGCGACGATCGCGTCCCCGGGGAGCCCCCGTGAATGGCGGGGGCGGCGCGCCGAAGCGTCGGTGACGGACGGCGCGTTCATGCGGTCGAAGGCCGGCCGATCAGGGCCGGCGGTCAGTACTCCCGCGGGCCGCGGTCACACGTGGGCGGGCGCGTGGTCCACGGCCCAGTCCAGCGCGAAGTCGGCGACTTCCTGCCAGCCGTCCTGGCCGATGATGAAGTGCGAACGGCCGGGGAACTCCCGGTACTCCGTGACGGCCGGCGAATTGCGGTAGAGCTTCCAGTTCGCCTTGTTGACCTTGGCCGGCACGATGTGGTCGACCTCTCCCGCGATGAACAGGAGCGGGGACCGGCGGCCGTTCCGGAAGTCGATCCGGGTGGCGGCCCGCGGGTTGAAGTTGGCGAACGCCCCCTGGAAGAGGACGCGGGCCGAGCCGGGGACGGCGTAGCGCTCGTAGCGGGCGGCCGATTCGTCCTCGCTCAACGTGTTGGTGATGGCGTAGTGGAACTGCCGCGCCGTCAGGGAGACCGCCTTGTTCTTGTTGGCGGGGTTCTTCAGGACCGGCCAGGCCGATCTGAGGGTGGACAGCGGAAGGGGAAGCACACCCTTGACCGCCGCGGAGTCGATGGCGACCCCGGCACTGCCCAGACCCCGGTCGAGCAGGATCTGCACGACGGTGCCGCCGAAGGAATGGCCTATGAGGATGGGCGGGCGAGGCAGGTCGCGGATGACCTTCTCGTAGTGGTCGACCACCTCGTGCAGGCCGATGCCCGCGATGCCCGAGGGGTCGCGCCGCAGTTCCTCCACCTCGCGGTCGAGCCCGGGCCAGGCGGGAGCGATGACTCTGTGCCCCCGCGCCTCGTAGTACTTCTTCCATCCTTCCCAGCTGCGCGGGTTCACCCACAGGCCGTGGATGAGCACGATCGTGGCTGCCTCATGGGCATGGGGCTCACTCATACGGACCTCCGAAATGAATAGAACGTTCTGTTCATTCAAGCTAGCCGAACCGGTATCCGCGGGCAAGCGGAGCCGCGAAAGCACACGGTTCGGACGCAGGGCCGGCAGCGTGCGCCGGCCTCCCGCAGCGGTCCCAGAGTGTCGTCGGAGGCCCAGGACCCACATCCGTCGAACATCTGCGGGAAACCCGTCACCGAGCCGTGCCGGGCAGTCGTTTCGCCAGCGCACCAGGCGTCCGGTCGGCCGCCGGGCGGCGGCGCGGGCGCCACGGACCGCGCGAGGCACGGGATTTCTCGGCGGAAGGATCGCGGGAGTCGTGTCCCGCGGCCCGGTCGACCTGGTCCGGCCGCCGCTCGGACCGGGACGAGCCATGAGCCCCAGTCGTCGCCACTGTCATATGACTTATGCGCTCCGGTGCCACCCGTACCGATACTGAGCAGGTGCCCGCGCTGCCACGCGCCGGTGCCGGAACTGTCGTGGCCCGTCGTCCGCCGGGACCGTGGCCGTCCCACCGCTCCCACCATGCGCCGAGGAGCATGATGTCGAAGATCATCCTTGTCACCGGGGCATCCGGCGGCCTCGGGGCAGCCACTGCCCAGGCCCTGGCCGACGCCGGTCACATCGCCTATGCCGGTGTGGAAGCGGCTTCAGGCCGTCCGTCGCTCGCCGCGCTCGCCCCAGAACCGGACGGGAACGCGGGCCGTCAAGGCGCTCGGCCGCGTCCTATCGCCCTCGACGTCGCCGATCAGCGCTCGGTCAGCGCCGCGGTCACCGGCATCACGGCGGAAGCCGGGCGGATCGACTGCGTGGTCCACACCATGGGACCTGTGCCCCGGGGCCCCGTCGAGTCCTTCACCCCCTACCAGTTGGCCCAGATCTACGACGCGAACGTGCTGTCCACCCAGCGGGTGAACCGTGCCGTGCTGCCGCAGATGCGCGAGCGCCAGGACGGTCTGCTGGTCTGGGTGGTGTCCCACGCCGATCCCGCGGACGAGGCCCCCTTCCTCGCCCTGCACTCCGAGAGCGTCGCGGTGATCGACCATCTCGCGGCCAGCTACGCGAAGGAACTGGCCGGCTTCGGGGTGGAGGCCGCGGTCGTCGTGGCCGCCCTGATCGCGCCCGAACCCGGCGGCCGGCGGCCGCGGCTGGTCCTCCCCGACGACCTCGGTACGGCGCAGGCGTACGAGGGCCGGTATCCCGGTCTGGTCGACAGCGTCGACGTGCACCTGGCCGGCCAGGCCGTCACCGCGGCGCGTCTCGCCCGCACGGCGCGGGCCGTCGCGGCCGTGGTGGACAGCCCGAAGGGCGCTCGTCCGCCGCGGGTCACCGCCGGGGACCGGTGACGGCGGTCAGGCGGAGCGTGCGGGCCTCACTCCTCCAGGGCGCCGAGCGCGTCGCGGAGCGCCGCGCGGGAGGTGATGCCGAGCTTCGGAAAGATCTGGTAGAGGTGCGCTCCGACCGTGCGGTGCGAGAGATAGAGCCGTTCGGCGATCTGCTTGTTGCTCAGCCCCGATGCCGCCAGGTCCGCGATCTCCCGCTCCTGCGCCGTGAGCACCTTCCCGCCCGCTTCGGTCCGCGACGCGACCCATCCGGCGGCCCGCAGCTGCTTGGCCGCGCGATCCACCCAGGGGCGGGCGCCGAGCTCGGCGAAGGCGTCGTGGGCCAGCGTCAGCTGCCCTCTGGCCTCCGTGTTGGCACGGGCCCGCCGGAGCCGTTCGCCATGGGCCAGCCGCACCCGGGCCAGATCGAACGGCCATTGCCCGACCTCCGGCAGGGCCAGTGCGTCGCCGAACAGGCGCACCGACTCCTCGTCGTCCGTGGCGCACAGAGCGGCCGAAGCGCCGGCGAGGAGCGCGAGCCGCGTGGAGAGCGCGGCGATGTCGTTGTCCCGGATCGCCCGTACATGAGCGGCCGCCTCCGCCGGGCGGTCGGTGCGGACCGCGGATTCGACGAGATCCATCATCACCCACAGGGCGTGCGGCACATGGGAGGCGAAGGTGCCCGCGGGGCTGATCGCCGTCGCGTGCCCGTAGGCGCCGGTGAAGTCGCCGCGTCCGAGATCGGCCACGGTGCGTATGTGCCGGGCGTAGTGCAGTGCCGTCCCGACGCCCCGCGGCGCTGCCCATCGCTCGATGCGGCCGCTGAGGAGGGCGACGGTCGCGTCCTCCCCGCGGGGGGCGGCGACGACGGCCCGGCAGTACCAGAAGTACCAGGTGAAGAACCGGTATCCGGAGTCCTCGCAGAGCTGGGCTCCTTCCTCGGCGAGTTCGACGCACTCGTCCCACCTGCCGGTCAGGTAGTCGTTCAGGCACAGGTGCATCAAGGCGCCGAGGTGCCGGCGCACCGGGCCGCCGTCCCGTCCCTGGCGGACGACCCGCCACGAGGGCTCGCGGAGGGCCGGCAGCCGATCGAGGTAGAGCGCCGCGGTGCCGACCCGGACGATGCGGCCGGGGTCGGTCTCCTCGGGCAGTCCGCCGAGGATGTCCTCCAGCCGGTCCAGCGCGGCCGCTCCCGAACGGGCCGGGTCGGAGAAGGTCCTGCCGGCGACGGACAGCAGTGCGGGCGGCTCCGGGCGCAACCGGGAGAGCGCGGTGTAGAAGGGGTCCCACAACTCCGCACGGCCGCTGAAGAAGCACAGGAGCAGCAGCAGGTGCACGGCGTCGACGACAGCGTTGTCCTCGGCGTCGTACTGGTGGGTGCCTGACTCGATGGCGCCCACCAGCAGGCGGTGAGCCGTGTCGATGTCCCCGTCGCCGTTGATGACCAGATAGACGGCGGCAGCCGCGGAGCGCAGGGACCCCGCCAGGTCCGGGTCGGCGCGCCGGGCGTCCTCGAGCAGTTCCGAGACGCCGCGCAGCTCCCCCGTCGCGTCGGCACCGATGTAGGCGGCCTCGGCCAGGCGGCGGGCCCGGTCCGACCCGTGGGGACTCAGGTCGGCGGCCCGTATCAGCGCCGCGACCGCCCCCAGGGCGTCGCCGCGCGCCGTGATGCGCTGGGCGGTCTCCTCCAGCAGGGCGGCGACCTGCTCGTCGGGCTCGACGGACGCCTCTCCGAGATGCCAGGCCCGGCGCTCGGGCTGATGCGCCAGAGCCTGGGCCAGCGCCCGGTGCGCCGCGCGGCGTTCGGCGCTGGAGCAGGCGTCGACGACGGCCGAGCGGATCAGGGGGTGGCGGAAGACGAGCCGCCGGGTGCCCTCGTCGACGGTGACCAACTGGTCCTGCTCGGCCGGGGCGAGATCCTCGAGGTCGGCTCCGCAGTCGGCCTCCCTCGCCGCCGCCTGCAGGACCCCGAGATCGCCGGTCCCGTCCATGGTGGTGAGCAGCAGCAGACGGCGGGAGGCAGCCGGGAGGCCGGAGACCCGGGAGAGGAACAGCGCCTGGAGCCGCTGGCTCAGCGGCAGGACCGCGGGCAGGTTCTCCAGCGCCATGCGCTGCTGCCCGCTCAGCACCGTGGGCAGTTCGAGCAGTGCCAGCGGGTTCCCTTCGGCCGCGGACAGCAGTCGGCGCCGCACACGTTCGGCGAGGTTCGGGAACCGCGCGTCGAGCAGGGCCCGCGACGACGCCTCGTCCAGGGGCGGCACCTCGTACTCGGGCAGTCCGCCGCGGTTGAAGAAGGACTCGCTCCCTTGCCGCACGGCGCCCAGGAAGGCGACCCGGCTGCCGCCGAGCCTGCGGGCGACGAAGCCGAACACGGCGGCGCTGGCGCGGTCCACCCACTGCAGGTCGTCGATGACGAGCAGCAGGGAGTCCGACGCGGCCACTTGGCGAAGGAGCATCAGGGTCGCGCTGGACACGACGAGCCGGTTCGGCGACGCACCGCTGCCGAAGCCCAGCGCGACCCGCAGGGCCTCCTGATGGGTGCCGTCCAGATCACCGAACGTCTCCGAGAGGGGGAAGAGGAGCTGGTTCAGCCCGGAGTAGCTCACGTCGGCCTCGAATTCGACGCCGGCCGCACGCAGCACCCGCGTCCCGGTCGCGGACGCCGACTGCGCCACGGCGTTGAGGAGAACCGTCTTGCCCACCCCCGCCTGCCCCGACAGCAGGAGCGCCCCGCCACGGTCGGTGGCGCCGAGGAAGTCGCGTATGCGATCCAGTTCCTTGGTACGCCCCACCAGAGCGCCAGCGGCTCCGTCGTCAAAGGGGTCGCCGTAGCCCACCCGTCCACGCTCCCGTCAGCCGTCCGCGTCCGCGCGGGTTCACTCGGCGGATATTTTTTAATTCATCGACAAGGGGAGCTTCATGCTACCGCGCGAGACTTCGGCATCACCGTACCGAGCTGCATTTCCGGTAAACCCTTCGGCACACCTGGAAACGCCTGGAGAAGATTTCTTTCACTGAGTGAAAGTCGGAATCCGGCGGGCGTCCGCGGAGGGTAATGTGGCGTCCGGACACGGCAAACCCCCTCGTCACGGGGGTGCCCGCGCCGGTGGGGCCGGAGTCGGGGTGCCCGTCCGGCAGCAGGTGCGACCATGCGAGAAATGCCGGAACGCGCGCGACGCGCAGCACGGAAAAGGCACCCCCTCGACCCCGGGGCACCATATATGCATTCCGGCAGGCAAAGGCCGTCCGCTCCTCATGGCCATTTCTGCCGCCCTCCCGCCGGGGAATGGCCGCTACCGCCGGTCCGCACATGGGGACCTGCGCCTTGAGCACGCCTGGCCGCGCATCGGCCCGTACAGCGGCCCCGTCTCCGGGCGCACCGTCGCCGGCACCAGATTGTGGAAGGAACGTTCTATATAATGTCTCCATGACCGAGACGAACAGCGGGCCTGTCACGACCGGCCGCAAGTCGGCGGCGCGGGAGCGGCTGCTGAGCACGGCGAGCAGGCTCTTCTACACCGAAGGGATTCGCGCCGTCGGCGTCGACCGGGTGATGGCGGAGGCCGACATCGCGCGCGGCACCTTCTACCGGCACTTCGAGGGCAAGGACGACCTGGTACGCGGCTACCTGGACGCCACCGACCACGACATCCGGGCCCGGGTGGCCGTGGCGGCGGAGAAGACGGGGGGCGGTGCGGCGCTGCTCGATGTCGTCGCGCACAGCATCGGCGAGGAGATCTGCGGTCCGGGGTTCCGGGGCTGCCCCTTCATCAACGCGGCCGCGGAGTACCCGGACAGGAAGTGCCCGATCCACCAAGTCGTGCTGAGGCACCGCGAGTGGTTCCGCCAGCTGCTGGAGGACACCCTCGCGACCATGGGGGTCGCGGACCCCCGGCGGTCCGCCGACCTGGTGGTCGCCCTGCGGGACGGAGCGATGGTCGCGGGCTACCTCGGCGACTCCGGCACCGCGGCGCACACCCTGGTCCAGGGTGTCGGTCTGGTCGTCGCGGCGGGCTGACGGAAAGCCGCGCCGAGCATCCCCGCGCTCTCTCATGGTCCGTGCAGCGGCGTGTGCTCGGCCCAGATGGTCTTGCCGTGTGCATGGTGGCGGGTGCCCCAGCGGCAGGTGAGTTGGGCGACGATGAACAGACCCCGGCCGCCTTCGTCGAGGGTCCGGGCGCGGCGCAGGTGCGGCGTGGTGGTGCTGCCGTCGGTGACCTCGCAGGTGAGACAGGCGTCGCAGCGGATCAGGCGGAGATGCAGCGGTGGCTGGGCGTGGCGGATGGCGTTGGTGACCAGTTCGCTGACGATGAGGACGGTCGTGGGGGTGGCGTCGTCCAGGCCCCAGTCCGTCAGCTGCGCGGTGACATGTCTGCGCGCGGCGGAGACGGCCGCCGGATCGGCGGCGAGGTCCCACGTGGCGACGGTGGTGGTGTCGAGTGTGCGGGTTCGTGCGGCGAGCACGCGCAGTTGACGGGGGCCACCCTCTGCCGCGAGGACCTGAAGGGCGGTGTGGCAGGTGGCCGCCAGCGAGGACTGCGGCTCGATGCGTCGTTCGGGCACGGCGGATCCGTCGCTCCCGGACCCGGAGCCCGACCCGGATCCGGTCGGCGGCGCGGAGTGCGTGTGCAGCAGGAGCACGCTGCCTTTGCCGAGCCGGATCTCGGCGGTCGCGACCTGTGCTCGTGTGCGTCCGTGCGGTGTTCCGGAGGGAAGGTCGACGGCGATCGGCACCCCTTCGGGGCTGATGACGATGGGGGCGGCATGGCCGGCGGAGGCGAGGGTGCAGTCCGCGGTGACGGGGTCGTAGACGGCGTACAGGCAGCTTGCCGTGACGTCGTGGGCGGCCTCGTCCGGTTGGAGCCGGTGGAGGACGTCCTGGAGGTGGGTCAGCGTCTCGTCCGGTTGCATGTCGATGTCCGCCAGCGTGCGTACCGCGGCGCGGAGTTCGGGCATCAGGGTGGGAGCCGGTTCTCCGTCCTCGGTCACGCTGCCGGCGACCAGTGCCACCCGGGCTCCGGGCAGTGGGATGGCGTCCAGCCAATGCGCCTGCGGACCTCCGTCATCGGCCCGGCCGTAGGAGAGTTCCACGGCTGCCGGCTGCGGGAGGCGCCCGGCCGGGGATCCCCCGGCGAGCAGGGACGCGCAGAGATCGCCGGTGTCCCGACGTGGCGCGGGAGCGATGCGGCCCCTCTTCTCGCCGCCCGGGGGAGGGATGGCGAAGGCACACCTGGCCTTCTGGCCGGTCCGGACGCGGCAGACGACCAGGCTCATGGCCAGGGACAGGAAGGCCGCGGCGATGACCACCGTCCGGCCGCCCTCCGACACGCCCGGAATGGCGAAACCGTAGATGGCCACGCTGGTCGCCAGCGTGGAGGCTCCCACGACCAGGGTGTGCCGTACGGGCAGCAGGGCCGCCGCCATCGGGGGCGCCAGGACCGAGTAGTCCGACCAGCGGACCAGGCCCACTGCGGAGGCGTTGAGTTGCACTGCGCAGGTCGCGGCGAGATAGCCGGCCAGCAGTGCACTCGGGTGCCGGAGGAGCAGTCTCGGCGTGGCCATCCTCGTCACCGTCCCTTCTGGTGTCGTACGCAGCGCCCTGCGAGACGGTGCGCCCCGGATGCGCGGCTCAGAGTTCGGGTTGTCCGCGCGGGCCTTCGCACTGCGGACGTTCACGACGGAGCCTGATCGGAACGGTCGGGCTGCCGTGGGTGATGGACAGCGACGAGGGCCAGGTCGTCCTGGAGGTTCTTGCCGGCGTGCCGGTCCACGTCGACGCTGATGTGCTGCACGAGGCGGCTGGGGCAGTCCCAGGTCCATGTCTCGGCACGGTCGAGGACGGAGAAGAAGTCGCCTGCGGAGTCGCGGGCCTCCGCCAGGCCGTCGGTGTAGAGGAGCAGGGTGTCTCCGGGGCCGAAGGCGACGGTTTCGAGGCAGAAGGCCCTGGGAGTGTCCGCCGCGAGCCCCAGCGGCGGGGCGGGCCGGGTGACGGGAAGCAGGGTGAACCGGCTGCCCCGGCGCAGCAGTGGCGGCGGGTGCCCGCAGCTGACGACCCTGGCGATGTCCTCGTCGTCGGGGAGCTCGATCAGCAGGGCGGTGATGAACCGCTCGCTGCTGTCGGGGGCGATACGGGGCAGCTCGCTGAGGTGCCGGCGAACGCTGCGTTCCAGGGAGGCCGCAAGTTCCGGGAGGGTGCGGTACTGCTGGGCCGACTCCCGGAAGGCGCCCAGGACGGCGGAGGCGTCGTCGATGGCCGGCAGCCCCTTTCCGCGGACGTCGCCGATGAGGATGCGCGTGCTGTGACCGGTACGGGCGGCTGCGTACAGATCACCGCCCACCAGTGCGTGTGCCGCCGCCGCGCGGTACATCGAGGCGACGATGAGGGGGCCCAGCTCCCTCGGGATCGGCCGGAGCAGCACGCGCTGGGCGGCTTCGGAGACGGCCCGGACTTGGGCCAGTTCGCGCAAGTCGCGGTCGTGCAGCGCCCGGGAGGCGATGACGAACGCGGAGACGATGAGGACCGCTCCGATGTGAATGGGGAGCAGCGGTGAGTGGAGCAGGCCGTCGTGCCGGTCCACGAGAAGCACCGCCGCTGCTGCGAGAAGCGCGACGACGCCTGTGAAGCGGGCTCGTGCGAACGTTCCGGTGCACGAAGGGGCCGCGACGAGCAGGGGGGACAGGTGAATCGCGAGCGGGGCGAACGACGCGGCCGAGGTGATGGCCGCGATCAGCAGGAGCGGCGGCACAGCGCGACCACGCAAGCCCGGGGTGCGCGTGCGGCGGCAATGGGCCTGCGGCAGCCCGGGGACTTCAGGACCCCGGAGCGAGCGGGCTCCGCCGCCGGTGACGGGAGTGTGCGGGAAGTGGCGCATCACGAGTCGGGGGAGCGACCGGATGTCCCTGGAAGGGCTGCGTCGAATCAACATGGCGCGGCTTTCGTGCCATCGCGATGGAAAAGGGCGGGTTGAGATCCGATGGGACGTGAGGGTCCGCACCGTTGCGGTGACGTCTTCGGTTTCCACGCGGCTCCGGACGGGTCACAGCTCCACCGCCTTTCGTTTTTCCACTGAATGAAAGCCGTTTACCAATGAGGTGATTCAACTGTGCGACGGGCGGTTCGGTACGTCAAGCGACGTCGTCACCTCTCCACCACGACCCGGCGCGGGAGACGGGACCGCGTGTCCAACCACGCGCTGTTTCCCGGGACGTGAAAGGCAATCGAGTAACGCGGGCGCCGCTTTTGAACGCGACGGTCGAGCGGGGGTGTTCAACGCGCATGGGGACAGCAGTCTTCCGCGACAGATGGGCCGAACCCACCTGCCGCGGCAGCGCATTGTGCTCCGACTCCGGCACCCTCACCCGCACGCCGACAAATAGCGCGATATGCCGAGTGCGTACCCCATGACCTGCGCGGCGAGTTCCTCGACCCGATCGGTGGTCAGTTTCTGTATGCGTCCTGCGAGGGTGACAGCGGCCGTGACGGCGCCGTTCGCATCGAACACCGGGGCCGCCAAGGTGCCCATTCCGGGAAACCGCGGGTCGTCGACAGAAGTCCAGCCGCGGCGGCGGATCCGCTCCAAGGAGCCCTCCAGGGGC
The DNA here is from genome assembly GCF_044751185.1 of Streptomyces sp. NPDC088733. Taxonomy (NCBI): domain Bacteria; kingdom Bacillati; phylum Actinomycetota; class Actinomycetes; order Kitasatosporales; family Streptomycetaceae; genus Streptomyces; species Streptomyces sp. NPDC088733. The sequence goes on along the minus strand of NZ_JBIVLH010000009.1, from coordinate 95,993 downwards.
CGAGGGCCACCCTCCCCGGCGAGTCGGAGGGCATGCGCGTCGTGGGCCATGAAGATGCCACCGGCCGCACTGCCGCGCAGCGGCTGCACACGGCCCACGTATCCGGGATACGCGAACGCCTGCGGTGAATGCGCCCAGAACGCGGTGACGTGCATGCTGCCCCGGCGTATCTGCAGGCCGCAGCCTTCCCCGGTCCGGTCCCGCAGGGCAGGCAGCGAGGACCTGGCCGCTGTCACGAGCTCCGAGGCCGCGTCGGCCGAGGCTCCCCACCGGATCATGCGCAGGCCGACGCTGTAGAAGGGACCGTCACGCCGCAGCAGGTCCTGGTCGACCAGCGCGGGCAGCATGTCCGCCACGGCCGACGACGGCACGCCGGCCATGCGGACGATGTCGGATGTGTGCAGGTACGGCGTTTCCACCGAGAAGCAGTCCAGTATGCGCGACCATTCCTGGAGCACCTGCCCGGCGGCCTTTGCGGCCGGCGGTCCGAATGTCGTCATGGTGGCCTCCTGCGCGGTCCCTCTCCGGGTATGTCGCGGATCTCGCCCGCTCGGACGGGACAGCACATCGGCGGCGGGCCGCGCGGCCGGGACTCCTTACGGCTGCTCCACGACAGTTGCCACCGGAACCTGAATCACGGGGAATGGATGTCCGGCCGATCGGCGAAAAGCACGACGACGTCACGGGCAATGCACCGAGGGGCCCGCTTCGGCTCTTGAGCAGACATCTGCCGACCCCGGTCGGTCCGGGTGGCGATGCAATATTAGATTCTGTTCGCCATCTTACAGGACACCGATCCCGGCGGGGAGCGGCAGCGGGCTGCGGACCGCGAGCCTAATCTGGCACCGGCGGTGTCGGACCGGCCGGCATTACGGAGGGTGATAAATGAGTCGCGTCTCGCAAGCAGAAGCGAAGGCCAATCGGGAGCGAGTGGTACTGGCGGCCTCCCGGCTGTTCCGCGAGGACGGCGTGACCAACGTGGGCATCGCGGATGTGATGAAGTCGATCGGCCTTACCCAAGGCGGCTTTTACAAGCAGTTCGCCTCCAAAGCCGCTCTCGTCGACGAAGCGGCCGCCAAGGCCTTCTCCGACAACTTGCAGGACCTTGTGGCGCTGGATCAGGAGACCGGGGGGCACCAGGCCGCGTGGCAGTCGCTGCTCGATTCCTATTGCTCTGTCGAGCACCGCGACAACCCCGGCACTGGTTGCCCCGCCGCCGGTTTCGCCGGTGACGTCGCACGCGAGCCCGAGCACCGGGAGACCTACGCCAACGGCATCCAGGAGATTGCGCGGTGGATCGCACCGGGCGAGGCCGGCCTGGCGGCCTATGCCACGCTCGTAGGCGGCCTCCTGCTTGCCCGTGCCACCGCGGGCACGCCTTTGTCCGAGCAGATCCTGCGGGCCGCGCACGCGGCGGCGGCGGGCGCTGCCGACAGCGGCGGTCGGCCGGCAACCGGCTGACGCGCACGCGATCCGGGTGTCCGCCACGTGCCGCACCGTCAGGCGTGGCAGTCCGCCGAGTGCAGATCAGCCAACGCCTCCGGCCCGAGGCGGGGTTCATCACCACGGACCCGATACCAGCGGACGCCCGGTCCGTACTCGCCGGCTCCGCTCGCCGCTTCCCCCGAAGCGGCGTCCAAGCCGTACCCGGCCCGAGACGCAGGAAATCCCATCCAGAGAACTGACCTGGATGGGATCTCGTGAACCGTTCCCGACCCGAGTCGTGAACGGCCCTGTTGTGGGCCGTTCACGAGTCGGGCTGACCTGCGCCCATGTCCGCCTTACGGAGTGCCCTTCCCGCACAAGCCAAGATCGCTTCCCGTCTTGGCATGCTCAAGACCATTTTCAGAAGCAGCAGCTCTGAGCGCTGCTCGAAGACCCAGGGGCGGTGAAGCGGCCGGAGAACGGCCCCGATGAATTCGGAGCACGCCGCACAGGGCAACGGCCCTGATGGGTCCACTGTCCGACCTGAAATAAAATGGGCCCCCACCCGTCAATGGCAGCGGACTGAGACATGCGATGCGGGTGCGGAGCAAGCGGGATTCCACTCACGTACACGAGACCCGCAGATGCGTCGTCGATCACAGAGTCGCCCGTCGACTCGGGATGCCGAGCCAAACTTTCATTCAATGAAAGGCTTTCTGCTGCCCGCCGGTCCGGAGGTACCATCCCGACGCTCATATTCCAATCCAGGCAGGCGGCGTCCACGATGCGGAAGAAGTCCCCCTGCCCGACTTCGAGCGCCCTCGCCAAGGACGGTCGACACAGGAACCCGCGTTGAAACCGGGGATTTCTCCTGACACGTGTTCACCGTCATGGGAGAGACTGCGCGCTGGCCGAGACGGAAGATGAGGATTTTTTCCGATGGCCGGCCGGCCAGTACCTGCCATGATCTGGAGCACTTTCCCCGTTCACCTATCACGAGGACGTTCAGCTCTGTCCGCCCGTTCCGATTTCGAACACCGTCCTCTGGCGCCGATTGCCAGGCGGACGGATTTTCCATCAACCGGGCTTCCCGGCCAAGTCCTTCGGTCGCGAGGCGCCGCATCCCGTGTCATCGGCGAAGCGATTGTCGCAGTCCAATTTCAAGGGAGTCGCACGTCCCGGGGTCGACCGCGATGCCTGCGTGTCGGACGAGCAGCACGAAACTCCAGCGAAGTCATATTCATCTCATGCCACGGGCGGGAGTACCGATGCCGTCATCATCTGAGTCCGAATCCGAAAATCGCGCGGGCCGAGACCCTCTGCTTCGTCTGCCGCGCAGGGCGAAGCATCCGGCTGGGGATCATGCCGGGTCGGCCGACTCGGCCGAGACGGCTGAGACGGCTGAGACGGTGCCGCCGGACATCGTTCCGGATGTCCATGCAACATGGAGCGCCCCGGACCGGGCCAGGGTCGAGCGGATCCTGCGAGGCGTGAGAGGCGGGGCTCAGCCGCCTGAGGAGAACCACCCCGACCCAGAATCCGCCGCCACCGGGTCGACACTCCCCGACACATCCTGGGCGGACGCACCGCCCACTGGAGCAGGAAGCCGGGCCGGAAGTCGCCCACGTGCCACAGGCCGTAGTCCGCGGGCCGACAGTGCAACCACGAGCGGTGCACCCACGCCCGTGGTCCCGGCCGACCCGGGCGGCCAAGACGCGCAGTCCAGCAAGCGTCGACGCCTGCTCGTGGCCGGAGCCGTGATCACCGTGGTGGTCCTGGCCGGGATTCCTCTCCTTCTCAGTGGCAACGATGAGCGGCGTCCCGCCGGAGGGACTTGGCAGGGCACCGATGCGGACTCACTGCGCAACATCCCCACACAGCAGGCGGCGACGATGCCGTCGACCGCTGGGACGGTGACCGGCGGGCACGGTTCGCCGGACACTTCCGCGACGCGACGCCCGCCTGCGGGATCACCCACCCCTTCCCCGCCTCCATCGGACAAGGGGCTCGGCCAGGGCTCGGCGGATGACGGAACCACCTCGTCGTCGGAGCCAACTCAGCCGACCGCTGCCGGCAGTCAACAGGCGCCTGCGAAGCCCCTCGGCGACAACCTCAAGCCGTTGACAGTGACGAGTACCAGGGCTTTGGCCCTGGGGGACTCGATCGTCAACGGTCCGACCGCTCTGACGCTGCAGACCAGCGGGAACCTCGTCGTGACGCACCACGGAACGGTCACGTGGTCGAGCGGGACGACGGGGCACGGCGCTACAGCGGTCTTCCAGGAAGACGGCAACTTCGTCGTCTACTCCACTGACGGATCAACCGCTTGGTCCACGCGAACGGATGGACACAACGGCGCTGTGCTGATGATCGGCACCAACGGGAACATCCGTATCGTGTACCAGAATTCGGTGCTGTGGCAGACAGGCACTGTCAACTGACAATCCGGTGCGGCCGTGCTCCCTTTACGGGGGCTCGGCGGCCAGATGGCGATCCGTCAGTGCTGAAGATGGCGCCGCACGTGTCCTGCAGCGCGTGCGGCGTCCGTGCCGATGCCGTAGAGGATGCCGGAAGCACGGTGAGTCAGCCACTGGAACCCCACCGCCTGCACTCCTGGATAGTAGGGGGGCATGCCCTCTGTCTGCCCACAGATGCCGCTTCGGGAAGCCCCGTCCATGCCGAGGGCACGGCCTTGCTTATGCCTGCCGGACGTCTACGTGGCGGGGAAGTTGCAAGTTAGCCACCCGTGCAGTCTGACTGCATTCCCGCTTCGCCCTCGACAGGTTTCTAAGCTCTCGGTGTCAGGCAGGCGCGATCTAGCCCAACATCGTCAAATCGGTGGATTCATACGGGATCAGCGTGAAGGCTGTGACACGTGGAGAACTCATCCGGCGGGCCTGTTACCCCCATCCGTGTTCAGCTGGTCGATCCGTCCAACGAACTGTTGGATGCGGTGATCCAACTGGGAGACAGCAACAGGGCCACACTCGGGTTCCTTGCGGGCGCCGCGTTCGTGCAGGCTGCGCACAGCCGTACGCTCTTGGCGGCGACCATCCGCGGAGAACTTGCCGGGTACGCCCTGTTCGCGCTACCCGGTCAGCGCATCCGCCTCGCGCATCTGTGTGTCGATGACCGCTTCAAGCACCGCGGCATCGCACGCCTCCTCGTCGACAAGATCAGCGAGCTGCATCAAGACCGCTCGGGCATTGGCCTCAAGTGTCGCCGTGACTACGGACTCGAGCCGATGTGGACCGCGCTGGGCTTCGAGCAGACCAACGAGGTCGACGGCCGAGGCGCAGATCGTCATCCACTGGTCGTCTGGTGGCGCGACCATCACCACCCCAACCTCTTCACCGACCTGGAGTCGACTGCTCAGTTCCGGGTCGCGATGGACCTGAACGTTTTTGCGGACTTGTACTCCCGCGACTCCCGGTTGGGCCGGGAGGAGACGCAGGGCCTGACCGCCCCGTGGATCGAGGACATGGTCGACCTCCTGGTCCCGCCTACGCTGGTCGATGAGATCGGCAAGCTCAAGGACCCGGCCGAGCGCCGGCGGCAACTGGCACTGGCCAGCAACCATGAGCGTATGTACCCGGACCGGGCGGCAGCCGACGCACTCGTGCAGGAGATGCTGGTCAGTGCAAAGACCGAATTCGGCCTCGATCTGCCTCGCGAGCCCAACGATCTGCTCGACCTTCGATACGTGGCCGAGGCCTCTGTCAGCGGCGTGGGCTACGTAGTGTCCAGGGACAACTTCCTCACCACCTCCATCGGACCGCTCGCTGAGGCCGTCTGCAACGTCCGTGTCCTGCGTCCCAGCGACATCGTTGTGCACGTGGACGAGCTGATCCGCGCGCAGGCCTATCAGGGCCGCGATCTGCTGGGCACCTCGTTCAGCGTTGGTGCCATTCCGGCCGGGCAGGAGGAGAGGCTTGCGGTGTTCCTCGACCAGCCCGGCGGAGAGCGCAAGAGCACCTTCAACGCCCGTCTGCGCGACCTGGCCAGCAAACCCGCCACGTGGGACCGCCGCTGGATCCTCGACGGTGACGGCCGACCGGCAGCTCTGTACTGCGTGTGCCAGCAAGACGGGCAAATGGAGGTTTCCCTGCTACGCACAGCCGTGAGTCACCCCCTCGCGCGGACCCTGGCACGCCAGCTGTTGTTTCTGCTGAAGGGAATGTGCCGCGCTCAGGGGATCTCCGTCCTTCGGCTGAGCGATCCCCACATGTCGAAGGACATCCGCACCGCTGCGGCCGAGGACGGCTTCCAATCGCACCAGGACACACTCGTCGCCCTCGTGCTCGACGCCTGCGCCGATGCCGCCAGCATCACCGACCTCGCCGCGCAAGCCGGTGCCCTCGCCGGATTCGACACCCCCGAGCTGCCCACGTCGATGCCTGCGTCCGCCGCCTACGCGGTAGAGCGCGCCTGGTGGCCCGCGAAGATCACCGATGCCGAGCTTCCCAGCTTCCTCGTCCCGATCTGGCCCCTGTTCGCGAGCGACCTGTTCGAGTTCTCCCCCTCGTTGCTGCCACGAAATGACCGCCTCGGCATCAGCCGCCAACACGTCTACTACCGCGCTGCACGCTCCGCCGGCGAGCGCGTCCCGGCCCGGATCCTGTGGTACGCCAGCAGCGACAAGAACCGCACCGTCCAACAGGTCATCGCCTGCTCCCGGCTGGACGACACCGTCGTCGACCAGGGCAGGGCCCTGCACGCCCGATTCCAACACCTCGGCGTGTGGGAGCGACGCCACATCGACAAGGCCGCCAACACGGACGGTCTTGCCCGCGCCCTGCTCTTCTCCGACACCGAGATCCTTCCTCGCCCGATCTCGCTCTCTCGGCTGAGGGCCCTGGCGGATGAGCACCGTCACTCCTTGCGGCTACAGTCGATCTCCAAGATCCCGCCGCAACTGTTCAGTGCCCTCTACCGGGAAGGCCATATCGCACGGTGAACGACAACGAACGCGCACTGCTGCTGTCGCTCCACCCCCGCTTCGCTGACTCGATCCTCGATGGCACGAAGACGGTCGAGATCCGCAGGCAGCGCGTGGCGGTCCCCGTCGGCACGCCGGTCATCTTGTACGCCACATCCCCGGTCATGGCACTGGTCGGCACCGCACAGGTCGAACACGTTCAGGTGGCCCGCCCTGCCGAGGTCTGGGCCACCCATACGACCCGCACGGCCCTCAGCCGCGCCGAGTTCGACGACTACACCGACGGTGCTCGTTACGCCTCCGCGGTCGTGCTGCGGGACGTAGAACCCCTCTCACAGCACGTACCCCTTTCGCACATGCGCTCGGCAGGCGACTTTCACCCGCCCCAGAGCTACCGCTATATGTCCAGGCAGAGCCTGCGCCAACTGGTCAGCGAACACCCGATGGCCCCAACCCTCCTGCGCCGAATCGCAGCCATGCCCCAGGCATCGACAGCCGCGCCTACCGATGTCACCCCCATCCAGCCCAAACGCGCCAACGCCGCAGGCCCAGCCCGCCCGCGCACGCGACTGCGACACGCCTGACCTGCGTCTCGCCTAGTGAGTCGAGTCGATAGTCTGTGTTCGGCGTCGAGCTCGACGGACCCCAGCCTGCTGGTCTTGGGCCGCCGAGCCTGCTCGCGAGCGCGCTGAGGCGCCTGCCACGCCCGGTATTCGACGCGGCCGCCGTTCGCGGCGGCCTCCCGCGACACTGTGGGTGTCGCCCTGTTCAGCCGGGCCGCGATCAGGGTGAACGAATCATCAGCATGCAGGCCCAGGGTGATCTCCTCCCGGTCAGCCAGCGTCAGCCGACCCGGCCCGGGAACCCACCCATCCCAGCGAAGCGGCCGCCACGCCGCGTGGCTCACGATCAGCGCCACTGCTTGGTGCGAGCAGCCCACCTGAAGGCCGATCTCCCGTAAGGACAGCCCCTGACCTTCAGCCGCAACGCCAACTGCCGTTACTCGACCGTCAGATATGGACGCATAAGCGAACCACCTCAGCTCATCGAGATTTTCTCGACTCACCAGGGCGTTGCGGCGACCGACTGAATCTGCCCAGTCAGTCACGGATCAAGCGTCGACACCCTCCTTGGGAATCAGGAGGCGCCCCAGCCAATCGCGAAGGAGGGCCCGTTCCGTGTCGCTCAGCACCGCGTCGGCGTCGTCCAGTACGGACAACAGTGCCACCGCTGCAGAAGCTGGTGTCACGCTCTGACCGCCGCCTTCCTGCGGGTGCTGAACGGTCACCGCCACACGGATCGCGTCACGCACACGGGTGGACAGTAGCGGGTCACGTTCCGTTTCAGGCGTGGTGATCAGCGTCATGATCACCCCCGTACTTGCCGCGAGGATCTCCGCAGCGGCAACAGTGGGGGTCACGGTCAGCAGGCCCTGCCGAGCGGCCGGCTCGAGAGCTTTGAGGAGCATCGCCTCCACCTCACTCACCACGCCGCAGCGGGCTCCTGTGCTCACACGGGCATAGATGTAGGCGTAGAACGTCGGATGCTCGACACCGAATCGCACATGGATGTCCCATCCATCACGGATCGCCTGGAGGGGGTCCGGGGATGCGTCCTCTGCCGCATGCGTGGCCAGGAAGTCACGGAAGCCGTGACTGACCACCTCGTCCAAGAGCCGCTGCTTGCTCCCGAAGTGGTGGTAGAGGGTGGGCGCCTGCACGCCGGCCAGCTCGCAAATGGCGCGAGTGGAGACGTCACCGACCTCGGTTTGCTCCAGCAGCTGGGCTCCCGCCAGCAGGAGGCGATCACGGGCAGAGGTTTTTGACATGCAGCTACATTACATGATGTATCAGCGCTCCATTCTCATGACCGGCGGGCGCCCGCGGGTGTGCCACCCCTGACCAGACCCTGTGTCGCGAGTGCCCGACTCGCCTCCCGCTCGGCGTCGAATGTGACAACGCTCACCCGATAAACGTTTGTATCGGCTCCATGTATCGACGCTATATTCGGCGTCATGAGTACTGCAGAAAAGACTTCAGTGGCAGGAAGCGCAGCCACATCCGCGAAATTGGGCGGCGCTGCCGCGGGGTTGCTGGCCGTCCTGTGTGCCGCGTTCTTCCTTGACGCACTGGACACCTCGATGGTCGCAGTGGCGCTGCCTACGGTGCAGCAGGCGCTGCACATGTCGATCAGCCAGCTCCAGTGGGTGGTTTCCGGCTACGTTCTGGGCTTCGGCGGGTTCCTCCTGCTGGGCGGCCGCGCGGCTGACCTCCTCGGACGCCGCAGGGTGTTCCTGATCGCACTGATCGTGTTCTTTCTGATGTCCGGACTCGGAGGTTTCGCGACCAGCGGCACGATGCTGATCGCCAGCCGCTTCCTGAAGGGTGTATCCGCCGGCTTCACCGCGCCGGCGGGCCTGGCGATCATCTTGACGAGCTTCCCTGAGGGACCGGTGCGCAACCGGGCTCTGTCCATCTACTCCTCCACCGGGGCGGCCGGCTTCACCTTCGGTCTGATATCCGGTGGCCTGCTCAGTGAGGTCGGCTGGCGATGGGTGTTCATCATGCCCACCATCGTCTCGGGGCTGATCCTGCTGGCCGCGCCCAGGCTCATTCCCGCTGACCACCGTGGTAGCAGTAGCCGCGGCAGCATGGACCTTCCCGGGGCGGCTGCGATCACCCTCGCCATGCTGCTTCTGGTCTTCACACTCACCGAGGCCCCGGGCGTCGGCTGGGGTGCTCCGCGCACCCTGCTCTCACTGCTGGCCGTCGTTGCCCTGCTGGCTGTCTTCGTGGCCATCGAGCGCCGACAGCAGTCACCGCTGCTCCCGCTTGGTCTGCTGGCCTCCTGGCCGCGGGTCCGCGCCAACCTCGGCGTGATGGCGTTCGTCGGAGGCTGGGCAGCAGCACAGTTCATGGCCACCCTCTATATGCAGGAGACCCGCGGCTGGTCCGCCCTGACCACCGCAGCCGCATTCTGGCCCTGCGGCGTTCTCGGCCTGTTCGTCGCTCCCCGGATGGAGAAGCTGATCGGCCGCTTCGGAGTCCCCCGCGTCCTCTCCTTCGGCCTCGTGCTCACCGTCGTGGCTTACGGCCTGCTGCTTCCCCTCGGTCTCACCTCCGGCTACTGGCCGGCTCTCTTCCCCACGTTCGCCCTCATCGGCATCGCCTTTGCCGTGTGCTTCAGCACGCTGAGCATCAGCGCCACAGCCGGTGTCGCACCCGAGCGGCAGGGCGTTGCCAGCGGCCTGTTCCAGTCATCGGCCCAGTTCGGTACTGCCCTGCTGGTGGCTGTCACCACGGCGGTCAACCAGGCCGTTGCCCGCCCCGGCGCCCACGGCGCCATGCACGGCTACCACGCAGCCCTGCTGGTGCCCTTGATCGCTGCTGCCGCCGTCCTGGTGCTGTCCCTGCCCGCAGCCATCCGGAAGCGGCAACCGGCCCTCGTGTAACGCCGCGGCCGACGAGAGCAGCCACCGCAATCGACTGCGCTCACCGGCCCAGGCACGCGCGGGCCGCCGCCGGCAGCGTCCGGCACCCACCACGCGACGAGAGCCCCGTTCGGGCGCGTCGCACCCCCGAGAGAACCTGTGAGATCTCCATGAGTCATGACGCAACGACCAGGCAGTCACCCGAGAGCCGGGGAGGGAAGTTCACCCGTCGCGGCGTGCTGCGAACGGCAGCGATTGCCGGTGCGGTCGCAGCTCCGCTGCCCTGGACGATGTCGCAGGCGTCGCCCGCAGCGGCGAGCGAGCGAAACCCGGTCGGGCTGGGCAAGCTGCGCCCGGCGACCGAGGCCATCACGCCCTTCCGCCTGCACGTTCCCGAGAACGCGCTGGAGGACCTGAGGTACAGGCTGCGCAACACCCGTTGGCCCGAGCAGGAGCTTGTCAAGGACTGGTCGCAGGGCGCCCCCCTGCACCGCGTCCAGAGGCTCGTGAAGCACTGGGAGACCCAGTACGACTGGCGCCGCCTGGAGCGGCGCCTCAACAGCCTCGGGCAGTACCGCACGAAGATCGACGGGCTCGGCTTCCACTTCCTGCATGTGCGCTCCCCTCACCCGGACGCGACACCGATCATCCTCACCCACGGATGGCCGGGATCGGTGGTGGAGTTCCTCAAGGTCATTGACCCGCTGACCAACCCGACCGCCCACGGCGGCCGTCCCGAGGACGCCTTCCACGTTGTCATCCCCTCCCTCCCCGGCTACGGCTTCTCCGACAAGCCCACCGAAAACGGCTGGGACGTCATGCGGATCGCCAAGGCATGGTTCGAGCTCATGCGCCGCCTCGGCTATGACCGGTACATCGCCCAGGGTGGCGACTGGGGTGCCAGCGTCACCACGGCCATGGGCAAGCTGTGGCCCACGGAACTCATCGGCGTCCACCTGAACCTGCCGGTCCTGTTCGACGCCCCGCTGGTGGGAACGCCCACCCCTGAGGAGCAGAAGGTCCTCCAGCAGATCGCCGACTTCCAGGCCAACGGCACCGCCTACAGCGCGGTCCAGCGAACCTCGCCCGAGACCATCGGCACCAGCCTGACGGACTCCCCTGCCGGCCAAGCCGCCTGGATCTACGAGAAGTTCGGCCTGTGGACCGACAGCAACCACAACCCGGAGAGCATCTGGTCCTACGACGAGATGCTCGACGACATCATGCTCTACTGGCTTCCGGGCACCGCCGCGTCGGCCGGCCGACTGTACGCGGAGAGCTTCGCCTCCGCGTTCATCCGCCACGAACTCGACCTGCCGGTGGGCGTCACCATCTTCCCCAAGGACATCTTCACCGCGCCCAAGATCTGGGGAGAGCGGACGTACCACAACCTCGTCTACTGGAACGAGGCCAAGCGCGGCGGCCACTTCGCCGCCTTCGAACAGCCGAAGATCTTCACCGAAGAACTTCGCAAGTTCGCCCGCCTCATTCGCTGACCCCATCACCAGCAGCTTGCCCGCCGGGGCCGCCCGGCGGGCAAGGGATCGAGACGAGCAAGGCACCCCGACAGTCACACTCCGGTCTCCCTCGTCGGAGGTCGGGGGGCACCACCCCACAAGCTCCCAGACGGGAACCCCAGGTGTTCTTCGACATCGGACCTCTCGAATTCGTGACCCTGATCGTGCTGGCCATCATCCTGATCGGACCCGACAAACTCCCCAAGATGGTGTCGGACGCCACACGGACCCTGCGCCGGATACGTGAACTCTCGCAGAGCGCGCAGGTGAGCATCCGGAGCGAACTCCCGCCCGAGCTCCAGGACCTGCGCATCGAGGACCTCAACCCCAAGACGCTCATACACAAGAACCTGCTGGCTGCCGAGGCCCTGGACCTCGCCACAACAGTGACCGACTTCGATCTCGAAGTCGAACCGTTCTCCACCCCCGACACGAAACTGGCAATCACCCCCAGGGCCGAGCAGCCCCGGCCGACCATCGCGACCAGCGGCCCGTCTGCCCGGCAGACGGACGGCCCCGCTTGACCAAGCAGCGCCTACGCGTGCCAGGAAGGGCACCACACCCGCCTCCCCGCCCCCCAACAGGCCATTTCCTCGCCAGGCGCAGCGCCCTCATTCCACCGATAACACGGCACCACACCGGCTTTCACCTCACCCTCCAGAGAGGAAACCCTCCATGTTCGGCAGGCTCGGAGCTCCCGAAATCGTCCTCGTCCTCGCCGTCGTAGCGCTCCTGTTCGGCGCCAAACGACTCCCTGACATAGCCCGCTCTTTCGGACAATCGCTCCGGATCCTCAAGAGCGAGACCAAGGCCATGCAACGCGAGAACACCGGAGAACGAACGTCACCCACCCCCACCCTGCAGTCCACGCCCGACCACCACGCGGCCTCCCAGAAGACCCCACCCGAGGACGTCCTTGTCGAGCACTGACCCCGACCACGTACCGATCACGTGCGGCTTGCGCCACGCGTGAGGAACCGAGACCCTCCATGCCCCCCACACCGCATGAAGAAGCCCGGATGCCCCTCCTGGACCACGTGCGCGAACTGAGGAACCGCCTGGTCAAAGGCGTCGGAGCGATCCTCCTCGTCACCGCGGGCGCTGCCTTCTTCTACAAGCAACTCGTCGGATTCCTCATCGCCCCCCTGCCCGACTGCACCCCCGGCCAACTGGCCGGAGCGGCGCTGGCAGGGCATTGCGGAGTAATCGCCATCAACGGCCTGCTCTCCCCCTTCACTCTCGCGCTGAAGGTGTCGATCACCGCGGGCGTCATCGCAGCGAGTCCGGTCTGGCTCTACCAACTGTGGGCGTTCATCGCTCCAGGGCTGCACCGCAATGAGAAGAAGTACACCCTGGCATTCCTGGGCGCCGGCATCCCGCTCTTCCTCTCGGGAGCCGCCCTGGCGTATTGGCTCCTGCCGACCACGGCCCGGGTGCTCATCTCCTTCACACCCGCTCACACCACCAACATGCTCCCGGTTGACGACTTCCTCAACCTCGCCACCCGCTTCATCGTCGTCTTCGGTCTCTCCTTCGAACTCCCCCTCCTCCTCATCTTGCTGAACTTCGGCGGCGTGATCTCCGCACGGCAGATGTCCGGCTGGTGGCGCGTCATGATCATGGCAATCACGGTCTTCGCCGCCCTCGCCACACCCAGCACAGACCCACTCACCATGCTGCTGCTCGCCGCCCCTCTGAGCCTCCTCTACTTCGCCGCCTGCGCTGTGGCATGGGCTCACGACCGCCGCCGCGTACGGCGCACCCACGACGGCATGGACGACACCGAGTTCGCCTCGCTCGAAGTGGCCTCATCACGGTAGAGCTGGGCTGTTGGTCTCACTCGACCCAGCGTCACCCTTCTGCCACCGGACACCAGATCGCCCAATTCCGCTGAATGCCCAGGGCTACGAGCAGTCCGCTCTCACGGAGGTCGTGGAGCAGGCGCTGCTGGGCCTGTGACATCTCCAGTCGCGTGGGGGAAGGGGTCAGGACAGACCGGTGACGGTCACCTTCGCCCGGCCGCTGTCCGAGCGCAGGACAATGTCGAGCAGGAAGAAGTCGCCCGCTCGTGGCCCCATGACCTCCCACGCGCCGGCACGGAGGGTGCGGGAGACGGTCTCGTGGCGTTCGCCGGGCGCCGAACCGCTGATCGCCACGAGCTGCACCGGTGTCCGGCCAGTGTTCTTCAGCGTCACCGAGCGGGTCCGTGGGCAGTGAGTGGTGCGCGTAGCGGGGCAGTGCCGACGGACATCTCCGAAACGCGCCAACCCGCACGAGACATCGGCGGCAAAGGCAAAGTCGGACGAGCAGGTGGCACCGACGCGCAGGCCGCTCGCGGTGTCCGCCTGTTCGCCGGCTTCGGATCCGTGCGAACGCGCGACGGCGAAGGCGGCGAGCGCGGTGGTGGTGACGAGTACGGCGGTGGTGGCGAGTACGGCGGACAGGAGTGCTTTCCGCACGGGTGTGCTCCCAAGGTCGTGCTGTGGATCGATGGTGCAGGTGCCGGGGGCGGGGCCCGGAAGTCATACCTCGTGGGCCCGCCCCCGGCGGGTACTTCCTCAGCGACCGGAGCTGGAGGCGTTCTGCGACGGACTGGCCGTCGCGGTCACATCGCCGGCGTAGACCAGGGCGGTGCGGTGGTTGTACTGGATCGTGTACATCTTCTTGGCGCCGAAGACGACGGTGCCGGAGGACTTGAAGTAGTCGTCGGTCAGGGCGGGGGCTGAGGTGGCGACGTAGGCCTGGCCCGACGGGATGGTGTACATGCTCAGCGGCGCCTGAGTGGAGGGAGACAGGCCCGCGGGGTACTCGGCGGCATCGGGGTAGCTGGAGCCGTAGACCTTCACCGGCGGCGTGATGGGGGTCTGGCCACTGTGGATGATGGTCACGCCACGCGCGGGGACGGTGTTGACGCCGCCGGGGTTGTGGAACCAGACCTTGGAGCCGCTGTACCAGATCGCAGTCCAGTCACCGTCCTCGCCGGCGACGACGAACTGCTGCCCGGCCTGGGCGGTGCTGCCCCAGTCGTTGATGCGGTCGGTGCCGGCGGCGCCGGAGTGGATCGCCTGGTCGCCGAACAGCGGTGCGGTGTCGCTGGGGGCGGTGCGCAGGTAGACGAAGTTCGACGGCTGGGTGACCTTGGTGCAGGCGGTGGTGGCGCCGGTCGGGTCGTCGGAGGGGCAGATCTGGACGGTCTGCCGGTTGTCCGCGAAGCCGGGAGCGATGGTCACCACGGTGCCCCAGTCGCCGACGCCGTGCCCGCCTGCGACCGGGGCGCCGAGCAGATCCATGAAGTGCTCCCAGTCCCAGGACGGGCCCGGGTCCCAGTGCATGCCGGAGACCGTCGCGGACGTCGGACCGACAACGTTGTCATGGCCGAGGATGTGCTGCCGGTCCAGCGGGATGCCGAAGCGGCCGGCCAGGTACGTCACGAGGTCCGCGGTGGCCTGGTACTGGGCTTCGGTGTACCAGGTCGCGCCGTGGGCCGCGTACCCCTCGTGCTCGATGCCGATGGAGTGCATGTTGGTCGAGTAGTTGCCCGCATGGAAGGCGAGATCCTTGGTCGGCACCATCTGGGTGACCGCGCCGTCAGCCGACCGCATCACGTAGTGCGAGGCGCTGCCGCCGGGGGCCTGGAAGGTGGCTATGGCCGAGGCATAAGAGGACTCGGTGTCGTGGATGACGATCGAGTCGATCCGGATGCCGTTGGCGGGCCGGTTGGACACCTGCCCGTTGGACGGGGCGGCCGGAACGAACGTGCAGTTCACGGTGGCCGGGCACTCGGTGTCCGTCGCCGCTGACGACGCCAGGTGCAGCTTCGCCAACTGGCCGGTGGCGGGCCGGACCTGCGGGCCGGCGGTCAGGCTGATTCGCTGGCCGTCCGCCGTCGTGCGCACGGCGCCCTGGTGCAGGGTGGCGAAGACCCGGTCGGCGAAGGCGCGGGCGCCCTGGCGCTGCGCGGACTGGCTGTAACGGGCCACCGCGCCGTACCAGTCGCCCGGATCGGCGGAGGTGTCCCCGGCCGTGGCCTTCTGGTAAGAGGCCAGCAGGGCGGCGCCGCCGCGGATGTTGGCCGCCGCGTCCGAACGCAGCTGCCACGCTGGCAGGCCCGTCAGCTTCGCGGCCGCCTCCAGCGTGTGGAGCGCGGGATCCGCGGCGAGCTTCGCCACGTCCCTACGCCCGGCCGTCCCCGAGTCACCGCCGGCCAGCATCGAAGGCGTCACGTCCGTCAGATGCATCGGACCGTAGCCGCCACTCACGCTGTGCTGCCCGGCGTGCGTGTCCCATGCCGATTCCTGATATGCCACCGCCAGCAGCACCCGCGCCGGCACGTGGAACTCTGCCGCCGCGGCGGCGAAGTCCCCCTGGCGTGCCAAGTCCGCCGGAGCGTGCCCGCCACTGGCCTGGGCGGTGAAAGGAACGGCGACCGCACCGGCAACTGCCAGTAGACCAGCGGCCACCAGCACGCCGGGACTCCGCCGCAAGGCACGTCGTCGGCGTACAGCTATTTCTCTTGTCATGCAAAATCCCCGAGTTAAGTCGGTGGACACAAATGAATGCCCACCGCTCCCATAGATCAGAACTTCCGAAATCGCAAAGTTCGGGCTGTGGAGACAACCAATCTGGTTGCGCAAGCGTCCGAGCTTCCAGTCATGGTGTCAGGTACAACCGCTCGCGACATTGGGATAAATCCCTATTCTCCTGTCATCGCGGGTACACCAAAATACCCAGACCCGCAGGCTCTGGGGTCCCAACCGGCCTCCGCGGCCGTCCATGGCCCCGTAGCGTCATTCGCCCGGCTGAGCCGCGCGACTACGGTCAGCAGGGATGGACGGGCAGGTACCGCCCGGTTCGGCCACAGGCGTGCATGGCGTGGTCGGCTTCGTATCCCGGCCGCCACCACGCCTGTCCGCGTGCCCGGGCTACGCTCGCGTGACACATGGATCTGGGAGTACTACAGCGATCTCGGTTGCCGTGATTGGCTGGACGCGGCCTTGCTCCTCCTCACTCCCGCCCTGCGGGCGCTGTGTCAGACCGTCATCGAGCGATGGGATGCCCGGTACCTCGCGGCGATAGGGCCGATCAAACCGCAGAGCCCTCAGAGCAGCCGGTCCTCGACGCAGGGCATGTGGTGGCACGACCGCTTCCCGCTGCTGATGGACCATGACGAGGAGATCCGGTTGCCGCCGTCCTGGTCACCGGAGCGCCGGCGGCTCGTCTTACCCGGTGAAGCCGGTCGACAAAACCGCACCTCCCGCGAGCGGCAGGGGGGCACATCTTCAAGGTGCCACGACCTGGCCGCCAGACTACCGTTCGAGAGTGGCAGTCTTCCCAACTCTCTGGGTTCGGCCCGACTGGCGACGCTTCGGAACCCCGCCTTCCCACTGGAGCGAGAAAGGCTCAGGATCATGCCGTATGCAACAGCCCAGGACGGAACCCAGATCTTCTTCAAGGACTGGGGGACCGGCCAGCCCGTCGTGTTCTCCCACGGGTGGCCGCTCACTGCGGACGCCTGGGACCCCCAGATGAAGTGGATGGTCGACCACGGCTTCCGGGCCGTCGCCCACGACCGTCGTGGCGGCGGGCGTTCCGGCCAGCCATGGGACGGTAACGACCTGGACACCTACGCCGACGACCTGGCGGCCGTGATCGAGGGACTCGACCTGCGCGACGTCATCCTGGTTGGGCATTCGACCGGTGGTGGCGAGGTCGCACGTTACATGGGGCGGCACGGGACGGGACGGGTGGCCAAGGCGGTCCTGCTGGGCGCCATCCCCCCGTTGATGCTGAAGACGCAGGCAAATCCCGAGGGCCTCCCGATCGAGGTCTTCGACGAGATCCGCGAGGGCGTCGCCAAGGACAGGTCTCAGTTCTACAAGGACCTCAGTGGCCCGTTCTACGGCGCGAACCGCGAAGGCTCGACCGTCAGCCAAGGCACCCGCGATGAGTTCTGGTTGTGGGGCATGACGGTAGGTATCAAGGGGGCCTACGACTGTGTCAAAGCGTTGTCTGAGACGGACACCACCGAGGACCTCAAGAAGATCGACGTGCCGACACTGATCGTGCACGGTGACGACGATCAGATCGTCCCCATCGTGGCTGCGGGCGCCAAGAGCTCGAAGCTGGTCAGGGAAGCGGTATACAAGGTGTACGAGGGAGCCCCGCATGGGCTGGCGATGGTGCCCAAGTTCGCCGAACGGTTCAACGCCGACCTGCTGAACTTTGCACAAAGCTGAGAACTGTGCATGGCGAGAGCTGTCGCCTTGGAATCCATGGCGGCTGACGACTCACGACCAAGCTGATGCGGTGGTGATCCGCCGTCGGCTAGCCGACGCCTCGCGGGTAGCAACGGGGGCGGGTCTGCCACAGGGCTGCCGCTGTTGGTTCCGCCAAGCAGGTCAGACTACGGGACTTGCGCCAGGTGACATCGCTGACGCTGCGTTCGCGCACGCATAGCACGATGAATATCAGGCCGGCGCATCAGCGGCCTTCCTCGGCCAGTGCGTCCTGTCATCATTGGCGAGTCACGCATAGAAGGAGAAGCAGGCCCTCTCCAGCAGCCTCCGCAGCAGAGCAACACTGTGGATCGTCCTCTGCGCTGTCCCGCTTTCCCGCTTGGTCATGCCGACCCATAGGTCGTCCTCTCCGAAAGCAGGCGTCCGGCCGCCGGGCGTTCACGCGACGAACCCCCACCACCCCAGCCAGGGGGCCGGGTGTATGTGGGATGGCGGGCGGCCGGTCAGGGGGCGATGCTCAGTTCGCTGATCAGCCCATGGGCCAGAACGAAACGGCAGCGCAGGTCGGCCTTACCTCCAGGGAAGTTCCCTTCGAGGTGCTGGTGGACGGTGTATCGGTTGTGGGCGTCCTGTTCGGCGCCGGCGAGCGTGACCGTGTAGGTGTACTCGGTGTCGGTCCGCCGGAGCCATAGGTTGATGGCCTCGGCTCCCTCATAGGTGTGTCCGTCGTCTGTGACAGTGGCGTCCGGTGCGAAGCCCTGCGCGGCAGCGGCGGCGTCCTTGGCGGCGCGGCCTGTCAGGTAGCGCGTGATCGGTTCGGGCAGGTCGGCGGGGTCGATCGGCGTCGGGTTCTGGGTCACGGGGTTCTCCTTTGCGCCAGGGGAAACAGTCCGCGGTGCGACTCAGCGGTGGAGGACGAGGCCGATACCCGGCCCGCCATGCGCGCGTCACTGCAGCCCCGAAAGTGCTGTACAGAAGCCAGCAGCTTCAATGTTAAGAGTGCCTTCGCATGGGTGCACCAGCCGCTTCCACGCCTTGCGCTGCCTCAACCCTGCGGCACACCGGGGCGAAGGCGTCCTACTACGCAGCCTGCGCGGCTTGACCAGCGTGGTCGTCGAGGTCCGCAGATACAACGCCACATCACCCATCGGACGCCTCACGTCGCGGCCGGTTAAGCTGGCGCATGTCCCTCATTGGTCGTGACCGAGAGCTATCGGCCCTCAGGGTTCTGCTCGACCGGTTGACTGCCGGGCTCAGCGAGCGCTTGGTCATCACCGGCCCCTCGGGAGTGGGGAAGACCGCGCTGTTGGCGGCCGCCGCTGCATTGGCCGCTGATCGAGGGATCCGTGTCGCATACGCGGGTGACCGCGCGCAGGCCGCGCCCCGTACGTCGCCGGGCCGTCCGGACGAGCCGGTGCTCGTGCTGGCCGACGTAGGCGCGGTCGAGGAGCCCGATCTCATAGGCCTCGGCTCCGAGGTGCCGTTGGCTCCGCGCGCGCTGTTGGTCACTGCGCGGGAGTACTCCGGGAGCGCGGCCGAGCTGAGGCTCGGTGGTCTGTCGGGCGCGGAGTTTGCCGCGCTGGTGCCCGGACTGCCGCGCGACGCCGTCCACGCACTGTGGCTGGTCTCCGGCGGGCTGCCGGGTCACGCGCTCCGCCTGTCCGGGCAGCTCTCGGGCCTCGACGGTGACGTCGACCCGGTGGTTCATCTCGCACTGGTGGCCCCCTCGCGAGCCCAGTTCCTCGAACTCGATCTCGGGCTCGTCCGGTTGCTGGAGTCGGCAGCAGAGCGGCCGCTCACGCCGGGCGACCGCGCCCGGGTCCTGGCGCGGCTCGCGCGTGAGCTGCTCGCCGACACCTCGGCTGCCGCGCGTCGCCGCGACCTGGCGAACACGGCTCTCGGTCTGGCCCGGGCCTCCGGTGACCCGGGCACTCTTGCTGAGGTCCTCGACAGCCGGTTGCACGCGCTGTGGGACCCGGCCGCCACGGCGGAACGTCTGGCCACGGCCGAGGAAATCGTCACAGAGGCCCGGCGGGCGCGTGACGCCGCGGCCGAGTGCCGCGGCCTGTTCTGGCGCTTCGTGGCGCATGCCGAGGCCGGGGAGCTGACGGCGGCCGAGGCGGCACTCAGCGTCTACGTGGGCGCCGCGGAACAGGCCGGTCGCACCGATGCCCGCGTGGTTGCACTGGCGCGGCAGGCGATGCTCGCCACGATTCGCGGCCGGTTCGAGGAGGCTGACGCACTGGCACACCAAGTGCTCGTTGCCGGCCGCAAGGCGGGGGTGAGCGACACCGAACGGCTGGCCGGTTCGGTGCGACATCAGCTGGACGTCATGCGAGGCCGTGCCGAGACCCGCGTCGAGCCATGGCAGAGGATGGCCCGCAGACTGCCCGGGCACTTCTTCGAGGCGACAGCGGCGCGGTCGATGCTCGAGTCCGGACGCGACGTCGAGGCCGGCCTTGAGCTGGAACGGCTGCTGCCGTCGGTCCTCGCCGGCACCGGCCCGCGATGGATCGGCGCACTGGCAGACCTCGCGGCAGTCGCCTCACGTATCGGGAGCGCGGTGGCCGCCACCGACCTTTACGAGTCGCTGCTCCCCTACCAGGGACGACTCGTTGTGTGGGGCGGAGCCAACACGATCACCGGACCCGTCGACGACTACCTGGGCCGCTTGGCAGCACGCCTCGACCGGCCGGATGATGCCCTCGGCCACTTGGACGAGGCCGCGGACCTCTCCCGTCGCCTCGGAACGCTCCCCTGGCTCGCCTGGACCCTGGCGGCGCGCGCGGAGGTACTCACACGGCGTGGCCGGCCCGGGGACCGGGAACGAGCCGGCGAGGACGTCGACCGGGCCCGGTCGATCGCCACACGGCTGGGCATGGGCGGTCTCCTCTCAGCCCTGCCGCCGGTTCCTGCGCCCGCGGACCAGTGGCGCTGGCTACCCGATGGACGCGACTGGCAGCTGGAGGCCGGCGCTGAGACAGCGCGCGTGCCCGACGGGCGCGGACCACGCTACCTGCGTGCGCTGTTGGCGGTGCCCGGCCAGGAGATCCTCGCGCTCGACCTGGTTGCGGGCGGCTCCGGGCTGGCGGTCCCGCCGACTGATCCGTTGCTGGACGATGCGGCCCGCGCCTCCTACCGCCGGCGTCTCGCCGCGCTTGACGATCAGCTTGATGCCGCCGACCGGGCCGGTGATAGCGACGCCGCGGCAGCCGTCCAGGCGGAGCGTGGAGCGCTCCTCGCCGAGCTCCGGCGCGCCGCTGGTCTCAGCGGGCGCCCCCGTGCTCACGGAAACGAGGCCGAACGCGCACGCGTCAGCGCCACGCGGGCACTGTGGAGGACCATCGAGCGCATTGAAGCCGCCGCGCCTCTCGCGGGCGCCCACCTGCGGGCGTCCCTGCGGACGGGACGCCTCCTCCGTTACCAGCCGGCTCCCGGCGGACCCGGCGGCTGGCAGGTGTGACGCCCACCACGCACAATTCGTTCGCCGCTGCGTTACGCCTTCTGTTGTGGACAGCACCCGCCACAGGAGGAAGACGCCACGTGATCACGTACGCAGGTCTGCGAGCAGAGCGCCACGGCGAGCCGGACAACAGGCCGCCGCTCGTCCTGCTGCACGGCCTCAGTTACGACCGTCGCCAATGGGGGCCGGTGTTGCGTGCTCTCGAGCTTTCCGACCCCGGTCGGAGCGTGCTCGTCCTCGACCTGCCCGGACACGGGGACTCGCCACTGCGGGAGCGGCACGGACTCGACGACGTCGCCGCGATGGTGCACCAGGCCGTCACCGAAGCCGGCCTGGCAGCACCCGTGGTGGTGGGACACTCCCTCGGCGCAGCCATAGCCACGGCCTACGCCGCGACGTACCGGGTGCGCGGCGTGGTCAACATCGACCAGCCGCTGCGCGTCGGAGGCTTCGCCGACATGCTCCAGCGCAACGAGCACCTCCTGCGCAGCCCGAACTACGGCACTGTCTGGAACGGCCTGCTCAGCCGCATGGGCATCGACACGCTGCCTCCCGAGACCCGGGACATGGCGAGCCCCGACGCGCTTCCGGCGCAGGAACTGCTTCTCAGCTACTGGAACGAACTACTGGCCACCCCGCCGTCCACGCTGCAAGAACGAAACGCCGCCCGTCTGGCCCGTATCGCCGCCCAGGGCACCCCTTACCGCTACGTCGCCGGCGCCGCGCCCGACCCGGAATACCAGGCCTGGCTCCGTCAAGCCCTGCCCGATGTCTCCATCATCGTCTTGGACGGCGGCGGCCACTTCCCCCACCTGGCTCATCCTGCCGAGGTCGCCCGCGTTCTGACCGACCACCAGTGATTTGGGGGCGACCGAAGGTCCGGATGCTTCTCAAGTCGGCCGGTGCGTTCGCACCGGCCGGCGCACCACCCATGTCCTGCACGGGCCACACTGGCCCCGGGTTCCGGGATCTCACCGTCTCCGCCCCGGTCACGGTGCGTGTGGTGGATCGGGCAGAGGTAGGGGCCGAACAAGGAAATCCCTCATGCCCGACTTCTCCATCGGGCAGACCGAACACTCTCCGTCACACGCCAACCACGAGGCGGTCTTCGCACAGGCCCGACGCGGCGTGATGCTCTCCAAGCGGGACGGCAGCCTGGAACGGCCTGAAGATCATCTTGAACTACGCTCACTGCGCGACATAAGTTGCCTGAACGAGCGCGGCCAAAATCGCCCGACCAGATGCTGCGCACGATCACGAAACACGGTAATGGCCTCCTTCCCGTCTGACTGGATCGCGAGAGAAACGCATGGCTCCGGCCAGCCGGCCGGGCCTCGCTCAGTCGAAGAAGGCCCAGTCAGCGGCCGACGGCGGCTACAACGCGTTATCGAACGACCACCCTGGAAACATTGTGTCTTTTGCGGACGTGCAGTCCACTGCGAACATCCCCGTGAGTCCGGTCTTCGTGGGCCGGGAGACCGAGCTGGCCGAGCTGAGGCGAGCAGCCGAGGCCGCGAACGAGGGTGACCCGCAGGCGGTGCTGGTGCGGGGCGAGGCGGGGATCGGCAAGACTCGACTCATCGAGGAGCTGCTGAGCACCCTGGATCCCGAGGCGTCCGTGGCGGCGGTGGGCGGATGCATCGAGGTCGGCGGCAACGGTCTCCCCCTTGCCCCGTTCTCCGAGGCGCTGCGCACGCTGTGGCAACGGTTCCCCGAGGAAGTACGCGCCGCAAGCACAGGGCAGGGAGAGCTTTTGGCCCGGGTGATACCGGAAATGGGCGCCGGCTCGTCCGCTGATCCGAGAGACGACGACGGAATACGGCTGTTCGCGCTCATCACTCGCGTTCTGGAGACATTGGCGTCCGAACGGCTGGTGGCGCTGGTCATCGAAGACCTGCATTGGGCCGATGCTTCCACTCGTAATTTGATGGGCTTCCTTTTCCGTACCCGGCGCACCGGGCGGCTCATTTTGCTGGGGACGTACCGTTCCGACGACATCCACCGCGGACACCCGCTGCGCCCACTGCTCGCCGAACTGGACCGACTACGGTCCGTGAGCCGCGTCGATCTACCACGCCTGGGGCGAGGAGAAGTGAACCGGCAGCTCACCGGCATCTTCGGAGCCATACCGGACCCACGTGTCGTCGATGACATCTACGACCGCTCGGAGGGCAACGCCTTCTTCGTCGAGGAATTGGCCCGCGCGCACCGCGACCACGTACAGACGGGACTCAACAGCCTGCACGACGTGTTGCTGACCCGGCTGGAATCGTTGCCCGAAGCGAGCCAGCAAGTCGTACGCGCGGCTGCCGAGGGTGGCGCCGTCGTCGGCTACCCACTTCTGAAGGCCGTGGCGGGCCTGTCCGAGGTCGACTTGATCGAGGCGCTGCGCGCGGCTGTGCTCGCCCGTGTCCTGGCGCCCGAGCCGAGCGGTGCGCACTATCGGTTCCGGCATGCATTGGTCCGCGAAGCCGTTGGCGACACCCTCCTGCCGGGCGAACGGCACCTGATCAATCGTCAGTACGGACAGGTGCTGGAGGCGGATCCCACACTCGTGCCGCAGGGGGAGCTAGCAGGACGGCTCGCCCAGCACTGGCACGCGGCGCAGGACGGGAGGAAAGCTCTGCGTATGAGCCTTGCGGCGGCCGAGGAGTCCCGCAACCGTTCTGCCCACGCTGAACAGTTGTGGCATCTGGAGCGGGCGCTCGAATGGTGGAACCACATGTCGGAGGAGGTCCGGCCAGCGGATCTGCCCGCGATCCACTGCCCGGAGACCTATCCCTGCAGTGCCTTGCAGGAGGACGGCATGACCCAGGTCGGCCTGCCGGAGCTGCTCGCCACGGCCGCCACCGCTGCGGTGCACAGTGGGAACCTGCACAAGGCGCTACACCTGACCGACCTTGCACTGGAACACTTCAGCCAGGCCGAGGCAGAACGGCCCCTACCTGCAGCGTGGTTCTGGACGCGGCGGTCCCGGATCATCGAGGGCTTGAGCCGCGGAGACGGCTGGCCCGAAGTGCAGACGGCGTGGCGCCTCGTCAAGGCCCTTCCTCCATCCGTCGTGGGAGCCGAAGTGCTGGTGCGCATCGCCATCTGGAACGAGCTGCACCGTCCTTCCACCAGAAACCGAGCCCCCGCCGTCGAAGCTGCACGGTACGCCGCGCGTGCAGGCGCCGAGACACAAGAACTCCACGCCCGTCTGTGTCAGTGCCTGCTGAACGCGGACACGGATACCGACGGCGGTGTCCTCGCAGAGCTCTACGCCATTCGCCAACGAGCCGAGGAACTGGGCGAACTCGGCATCGCCGGACGGGTGAGCCAAAGCTTGCCAACAATCCTCGAGGGCATGGGCCGCTCCCAGGAAGCCGTCGCCGCGGCCGACCACGGCATTGAACTCTGCCGCTCGCTCGGCCTCACCAACCGCGAAGGGTGGGTCCAGGCCAACCGGGCGATCAGTCTGCTCTCCCTGGGCCGCTGGGACGAGGCCGACTCAGCCCTCGACGAGGCCACCGCCCTCGCACGCGCCCAACTGTCACGCTCGGCATTCGCGACGCTGCGAGCGGCCGGTCTCCTGCTGCGCGGCGACCTCCAATCCGCGATCGTCCATTTGACCGCCGCCGAAAAGCTGCGTGGCACGGAACGGTTGCCGGCGCAGTTCCAAGTGGTGTTCAGTCACTGTTCCCTGGAGGTCGCCCTACGCCAGGGCCGTCTCGACGACGCCCGGAGAGAATTCCTCCATGCGGACACCGCCGGGCTGTGCGACCTCCCGCTCAGTTGGTCACTGCCGCTACTCTGCACCGCGGCAGCCATGGAGGGCGACGCCATCGACTCCCCTGGTGGCGTTGCAGCGAAGGTTTCCACTGCTCTACGGCGCACCGCGGACCGGCTGAGCACGGTCCTGCCTCTCTCCGCCGCCTACGCACACCTGCTTCGCGCCGAAGTACGACGCATCGAAGGAGCGGACGATCCGGACCTGTGGTCGGCCGCAGTCACCGCTTTCGAAGACGCCGGACGCCCGTACGAGACGGCCCGTGCGCTCTTCGGCGAAGGCCGCGCCTTCCTCACCGCACCGCGACGGCGATCCGAGGCGAACGACAGGTTCAGCCGCGCCCAAGCCCTCGCGACCAACCTCGGTGCAGGCCTTCTGATCAGCGATATCAGCCGACTCCACACCCGGGACGTCGGCCCTGCGCCGGCTGCCGCAGCCTCCAGCCGCCGGACAGCCATGGGCAAGAGACCCAGCCGGTCCCATAACGGATTCGGTCTGACGCCACGCGAGTGCGAAGTACTGCAGCTGGTGGCGCGCGGTTACAGGAATCACCGAATCGCCAAGGAGCTGTTCATCTCGGAGAAGACCACGGGCGCCCACGTGTCCAATATCCTTGCCAAACTCGGCGCCTCCGGCCGAACCGAAGCAGCAGCCATCGCCTTCCGGCACGGTCTCGCCACACCTTCGTAAAACGTGCCATTTGTCGCGCGATTGCGGGCTCTTGACAGATTCGAAGGAGCTTTTCCTCATCAACACAGACCGACAGGGTGGCTGCAAATTCCGCGCTCGTGTGATGAGTTCGGATGGCGGTGGGCTGAGGTGGTAGCGGTACAGGCACGAGCTTCGTGATCATCGTGGCCTCTTAAGCCAGTTGATCACGAGGTGGCCCGTGCCTGCCGCTGTATCTTTTCCTGTCCCCGCTGTCCTGCTGAAGCTGGCCCCGCTGAACCCGGGCCACGTCGCTGACCTGCGTCCCTACCGGGTCAAGCCAGAACGAGCACTCTCCATCCTGGGCATCACCAACGACCAGGACACTCAGCGAACTTGATCAAGCCCTGGGGTCACGGGCCCTCGAACATGTTTCGCTTGTAGACGATGTTGTAGTTGTCCCAGACGGTCAAGAGCAGGAAGATGGTGCTCGCGGCACCATTGGGCCTGTTCTCGACCAAAACAGGCGGATAGAATGTTCCTGTTCCGCTGGTCTCCCGGCTCCAACCCAAGCCATCGCCGTAGCCGACCCCGTAGTTGTTCAGTTCCTGCGACCATGTGACGAGATCGGCCCCGAGGATGGCAAGCTCCATGTTGCCGTTGTGAAGCGCGGCCAGGGCAGGCTGGGAGCGCGCGGATCCCCCGTGGTTGTACCACCCGTTCCAGACGCCGTACCCGTATGCCTGCCATGCGGTGTATGTCTGATTGTCACTGCCCACATGGGCTATGACGTACCGCGACGACTGCCAGTTGTAGGCGACCGCCGGCGGGTACATCGACTGCGTGTTGGGGAAGGTGTAGATGCCGCCGAATGCGTAGCCGTTGTAGAACCTGGCGGAGATGTTGTTATTGCCGCGCCCATGCCAGGCAATCATGAAACTTCCCTCGGGACCCGCCGATGCCGAACCCGGCAGCAGATCCTCGGTGGTCGTACCGGAGATGGCCGTCCAACCACTGTGTGATCCGTCGGCGTAGGCGCGCATCACGTATATCTGACCGCCGCCACCCGTGTGGAAAACCCACCAACCGTTGCCCCCCGCCGAGGTTATCCAAGGCTGCGTCGCCGTCGCCGAGCCCGGGACCATCTGCACGGCCGGCTGGTTGTTGATGGAACTCCAGATGGCATTGTTGTCCAGGGCGCGCCACACCGTCATATGGTTGCCATTGGTGTCATACGCTTCAGCAGCGCCGCGGCCCCGAACGTTCTGCCCCCCAGCCTGCTCGTTGTATATCTGCGATTCTTCGTTGGGGAGGGCGGAACTCGCAGCGCTCGCTGCAACGGTGGTGAACAGAACACTCACTGCCGCGGCGAGGGATGCTACGACGAGCCCCCATTTTCTGACGATAGGGATTGTCAATTTACTCACTCCTGTCAGGCGAGCCCCTCGAAGGGTGAACTTAAAGTGAACTCGCAATGGAAAAACGTGCACAGGGCCTGCGCTCGACGGCTGCGCCCCCGCGGTGTTGCAACCTCGTTCTCTCGCAACACAGTTCTGTGGTCACTACGCGGGTGCTTTCAGTCGGTTACTGCAATCGGGCCGGAGGGCACGGTAGGTGCCGGCCCTCCTGGTCCTTGCCGGCTTGTCATCCATTCGCCTGTGACCTGATCGGTCTGGCTGGTTGGACGGCTTGCCCTGTTTGTCCCGCTGGTCGGTGCAGACGGCCTTCGCGTGACGCCGAGGTGCGCCGGCTTCCACGGGGCCGGGATCCCGCAGGTCTGCCCCTTCCCCAGCCAGCTTCAAAACGGATTGTGATCACCACGCCTGGCGGGCGACGTACGGTGGCGGGACCATCGCTTCTTCCCATTCGGCGTCGCCGATCCTGGAGCGCAGGTACTCGACCGATTGCGCGACGAGGCTTCGAGCCCGGTCGAGATCGACGCCGACCAAGCGGCCTTGGTATTTCAGGACCCGGCCATTGACCATCACGGTGTCCACGTCGCCACGCCCGGCCTGGAAAACAATGTGGCCCGCCGGGTTGTGCACGGTTGTCATGACCG
Organism: Streptomyces sp. NPDC088733; assembly: GCF_044751185.1. Classification (NCBI taxonomy): domain Bacteria; kingdom Bacillati; phylum Actinomycetota; class Actinomycetes; order Kitasatosporales; family Streptomycetaceae; genus Streptomyces; species Streptomyces sp. NPDC088733. The sequence goes on along the minus strand of NZ_JBIVLH010000009.1, from coordinate 68,507 downwards.
GGGTGTCGTTGCGTAGCAGAACCAAATCGGCGAATTTGCCGGGCGTAATGGACCCGATCTCGTCGTCGAGTCCGAGCGCCCGCGCACCACCGAGCGTGGCGTATTCCAGGACGTCCATCGCCCGGGTGTCGTTGTTGACCACGACGTTGCCCTGCTGGTGGGCGAGGTGATGCACCATCGCCCGTTCCGCGTTGAGGGTGGCCCTCATCGCGGAGAACATGTCACCGCTCCACCATGCGACCGAGTCCATCGACAGGGAGATCGGGACGCCGAACCTCCGTGCCTGGGACACAGGCGGATAGCCTTGCCCGGCGCTGTCCTCGCTCTCCGCCGAGATGGACAGCTGCGCACCGCTGTCGGCGATCAGACGGAAGGCGTCATCGCTGAGCGCGCCACCGTGCACGAGCGTGTAGCTCGGCGAGAGTGCCCCGTATGCGTGCAGGAAGCCGATCTGATCGTCTTCGTAGGCTTTGAAGACTCCCGCATGGGAGATGATCGGGAGTTCGCGTGCCCGGGCGAAGTCCAGAGCTGCCTTGGCCTCGTCGGTGGGACTGATGCGATCGAGGGCCAGCTGCATGGTCACCAACTGGTCTGTGCTGCTGAACCTGCTGTCGAGCATGTCGTCGACCCGACCGTCGACCACCCAACCCAGATCGGATGCCAACGCGTTGCCGTAGGCGAACCTGGCACGGGCGGGCACATCGAATAACGCGTCCACGGCGGCTTCAGCGTGCTCGGGCGTCCGCAGACCGTGGGAGTAGTCGAGCACCGTGGTCACGCCGTCGTACACGGCCTCGACCATGCTCATGTAGTTCGCGGCGTAGATGTCCTCCGGCCGGAACAGGTGACCCCATTTGATCATGATCCACTGGACGTAGTTGCCAAGGGTCCAGTCAGCACCCACCCCGCGCAAGGCGGACTGCCACATATGCCTATGGGTGTCCACGAAACCTGGAAGCAACAGGGCACCGCATGCCTCGATGACCGCGGCATCCGCAGGAACCTCCAGGTGGCGGCCCACCGCCTCAATGCGGGAGTTGCGGACCAGCACGTCCGTGTCCCGCAGCACGCCGTCATGCGGCTTCATCGTCACTACCGTTGCCCGTCGGAACAAGACGGGTTGCCCCAGCCGGGGTGTCGGTCGAGCCGCGATGTTGCGGTTGTGCATGTCCATCTCCGATTTTTCGTCTCTGGGGCGAGGTGATGCACAACAGCGCATCCGCCCCCCGAAAGATCTACGTCCGCCGGCCTGTAGCAAAGGTGAACTGACACGGCAGCCGCCCTGTCAGTCAAGCGCGCAGCCCCGGCCAGGGCGAGCGCACCACTGTGGTGCCCGGAGCAGTGCCGTCCGCCTTCGACAGTGGGGCCCATGCCATCGACTCGTGGCTGTGCAGCAGACAGCCGATGGTTCGTTCCGACACTCGTGTCAGAGCTCTTGGCGCCCCCCTGCGTCAGGTGGCGCTCCCCACCTTGCCCGCCCAGGAATCCCCAAGGCATCGGGAAACTTCCCCGTCTTCGTGGACGTAAAAATTCATACCTGGTTGCGCGAATTATCCTAATTGATTCCCGCGTAGCGCCCAATCACTCCGTGGAATGGAGGCCAGTAGTCCCCGGATTGCGCGCCGGTGCCCGCGCGGAAATCCTGGGCCATTGGTCAAAAGCCTGCTGCGCAATACCGCGACCGGCATACCATGCCGGGCCGGCAGTCCGACCATCAGCACGCTGAGGAAGTCCTTCTGACGGTGGCGTCCCGCGCGGCCACGCCGCCTGAGGTCCCCACCGGTTCAAGAAAATTGGCTTCAGCACGGCCAGGAGGCTCTTCTTTTACACCCCGAAGGTTCGGAGGAGCTCTTCATAGAGGGCGGCGATGACCCACGGCCCGGCGTACAGGTGCCAACTTGGGGACCGGAGCGGTTCACCGGCCCCATGCTTTGAACTATCCGAAAGGTACGGGTTGGAAACCGCTCCCGAAGCCTGACCACGAGTGCACGTCACCTTGCTGTGACGGCAGGGGAAGAATCCCTACGCTCGCAAGCCGTCGCAGGGGGTGCTGGGCCGGCCGACTGGAGAGATAGGGGGTTCTCCCCATGTCAGCGACAGAAGTTCTTGCGAAGATCGACACACGGAGCTGGGCTGGTCGACCGGATCGGCCTGAACATCGCGTACGGACAAACCGTTCAGGTGCGTGCATCTCTTGGGCTTGACCTCCACGGTGCTATCAGGTTCGTGGAAGCTACCAGCGACCCATCGTCACCCTGGCGGTGCCGCCCAGGGAGTTCCGGACTTTCAGCGCCACGCCAAGGGCCAGCGGTCCACGCGCCGGATGCATTCATGCCCGAGTGAGTGACGAGCCGGTCGTGCCCTGAGAGACCTGCACGCTTGCCCCGGAGCATTCCCTCGGCAGGGGCTGATCGTGTTCGTCGCTGGCAACCACCCGTCCCACCCCCTACGAAGCGTCACGAAGGATCACCATGGACACGTCCCCAGCACGTCTGGCCACTGAGCCGAGGCCCGGCAGGATGAGGCCGCCGAGACGGGACCACGCACTGCGCCTGCATCTCGACCCGATCGAACAACTGGACCTGACCGGACGTCGGCTGATCGTGATTGGGGGTACGAATGGGCTGGGACGCGCCATCGCCACCCAGTCCCTAGCCCGTGGTGCGGCAGTCACGGTGGTGGGCCGCACTCTCCGCGATGCTCCATCGGACCAACGGTCATTCGTTCCTGTCGACCTCTCTTCCCTGCGGGAGGCCGAGCGGATCGGCCGTGAACTGTCCGTGGAGGACTGCGATGTCCTCCTGTTCACGACCGGAACCTTCGCCGCCAGAGTTCGTGAGGAGACCCTCGATGGGGTGGAACGGGACATGGCGGTCAGTTTTCTGAATCGGCTGGCCATCCTGCGGGGACTCACGGGACGACTCGGCTCCGCCCGAGGCGATGACACCTTCCGCCCGCGGGTGTTCGTCATGGGCTCGCCGGGGTGGGGGGAGACCGGCACGCTCGCCGACCTGAACTCCGAGCACCACTATTCGGCCATGCGGGCGCACGGCAATACCCTCGCCGGAAATGAGGCGCTGGTGACGGCGGCACACTCTCGCTTTCCCGGCCCGGCCTATTTCGGCATGGCGCCGGGAGTCATCAGGACGGACATCCGCGCGAACCTGCTCGGCGAAGGAAGTGCGACGCACCGAGTGGTGGAGGGTCTCATCGGCGTTCTGGCCCCGTCCCCGCAGTCCTACGCCCGCCGCATGGTACCTCTCCTGTTCACCCCGGAGTTGGAGGGCCGCAGCGGCGACCTGTTCGGCAGGAAGGGCACGCCCATCCTGCCCTCGCGTGGACTCGACTTGGGATACGCGCGGCGCTTTCTGGACGAGTCGGAAGCGCTGCTCGACAGAGCCCTGGCCGGCTACTCGAAGTAGGAGAGGTGGGCCGGCGCTCCGCGACAAAGCACCGATACCCGACACCGATGAGGAGCCCTACCGGCGGGAAGCGCGCCAATGGCTGACCTGTACCGGGTTCGCTTGAGCCGCAGGGCTGCTCTATTCGTGCCGTTCTGTCACCACTGCATGTGAGGCGAGTTGGTCGGGCTGTCTGTTCACGCCCGATTTGCCCTTTACGCACACCGCTCCTACGGTCGTGGGACGGGCTCGATCACTCTGGGCAAGGGGCCGCTCATGGCGACCGTCAGCGATGCCTTCTACCGCGTCCTGCGCCATCACGGCGTGAGCGCCGTCTTCGGCAATCCCGGGTCCAACGAGCTGTCGTTCCTCACCGGCCTGCCCGAGAACATCCCCTACTACTTGGTCCTCCAGGAGGGCGCCGCGATCGCCATGGCGGACGGCTACGCCCAGGCCACGGACACCACGGGGTTCTTGAACCTGCACGCCGCGTCCGGCACCGGCAACGCGATGGGCTGCATGACCAATACCGCCGCCTGCCACACGCCGATGGTCGTCATGGCGGGTCAGCAGGCGCGCCGCTACGTCCCGGTGGGGGCGATGCTCACCAACGTCGACCCGACCAAGCTGTGCGACCCGCTGGTGAAGTGGTCCGGTGAGCCGTTGCGGCCGCAGGACGGGCCCGCGCTGGTCTCCAAGGCCCTGATGCTCGCCGACTCCGCGCCCCGCGGCGTGGCCTACCTGTCGGTCCCGCTGGACGACTGGACCGAGCCCGCTGAGCAGAGCGCCCTGACCCACCTCCTGGAGCGGGTGGTGGACGGCGCCCCGGTACTGGCCCCGCGAACGCTCACCATGCTGGTCGAAGCCCTGGACCGGGCGACGTCACCGGCGCTGGTCCTGGGGCCCGGCGCCGACACCGAGGCGGGATACCGGGCCGCGGTGGCCCTCGCCGAGCGGGCCCGCCTGCCGGTGTGGGTGGCACCCAGCCCGCCGCGGGCCCCGTTCCCGACCCGGCACCGCTGCTACCAGGGCCAGCTGCCGTCCGCCGTCGGTGCCGTCGCCGACACCCTCGCCGGGTACGACGTGGTCCTCTGCGTCGGAGCACCGGTCTTCCGCTACCACGCGCCCAGCGGCAGTGACTTCCTGCCGCCGGGCGTCCGCCTGTACGGGGTCACCGACGACCCCGACGAAGCCGCGCGTGCCCCGGTCGGGCGCATCAGCGTCGGTGATCCGTCCGACGCACTGGTCCGCCTCGCCGACGCTGTCGCGCCGAGCGACCGCTCCTGGCCCCCGGAACGGACCCTCCCCGAGGCGGACACCACCGGGCCGGCGTTCACCGCGGAGGCCATCCTCGACGCGATCGACGCCGGCACGACCGACGACACCGTCATCGCGCTGGAGTGGACCTCGGCGGACATGATCCGCGACCGCCTCACCCTCACCCGGCCCAAGTCGCTGTTCTACCCGGCCGCCGGCGGCCTCGGCTGGGGCCTGCCCGCCGCGATCGGACTGCGGCTGGGCCGCCCCGAGCGGCCCGTCGTCGCCCTGATCGGGGACGGCGCGATGCAGTACACCACCTCCGCCCTGTGGAGCGCCGCCCGCTACCGGGTGCCGGTGACGTACGTGGTCTGCACCAACCGCCGATACCGGGCCCTGGAGGAGTTCTCCGAGATCCTGCACGTCCCCAAGGGCGACTACCTCGACATCTCCGGCGTCGACGTCCTGGACCTCGCCCGCGGCTACGGCCTGGAGACGCACCGCGCGGAGTCCCTCGCGGACCTCACGGACTTCGTGCACCAGGGCATGACGTCCCAGGTCCCCCGCCTGGTCGAGATCCTCCAGCGCTGACCCGCGGCGCACGAGCACTTCATGTGCGGCCGGAACGTCGTCCTGACGGGCTGTCCGTCGCATAGCTCGTCGAGTCGAGCTTGGCCCGGCCAACTTACGAGGCACACCTTGTTCGAGCTCAGACGTGCCTGATACTCCCCGCGCCTGTCCGCCGACGTGGCAATGCGCTCCGGCTCTCTCGACGTCGGTGAACGGCCTTTGCTCGACGGGCGACACTCCGGTCCAAGCGCGCATAGAAGGATAAAACGACGGGAGAAGATGTCCTCTGGGACGAAGGTGGGGGTCGAACGAGAGGATCCGTCATGACCGCGCGCTCCACCGGACAGAACTGGGCACTCGACATCGCCATCGCCCAGGGCGGCTTCGACGCACTGCACCCGGCCGCCAAGGGCACCATGGAACAGCTGGGTCACGATCACACCGACTTCGACAAGGTCTTCGCGCAGGTCCGTAGCGGCGCGATGCTTCCCAAGGCTTGGGCCACCGTGGCCGCCCAGGCGGAGGAGCGCGCGACGCACCATGAGGCGGAGGGCTTCGCCCAGACGGCTGCGGATCTGTATCTGCGTGGGGCCGTGATGTGGGGGCGGGCCCAGTACTCCGTCTTCGACGCGGGAGACCCCCGCAAGACCGCGTTCCGTGACCGGTGCAATCACTGTGTGGCCCGTCTCTCCGAGCTGCGCGGCAACCGGGTGCGCCGGGCGGGCCTCGACTTCGAGGGCAAGCACATCTATGCCTTGCTCCACCTGCCCGCCGGCGAGGTACGAGGTGCGCCCACCGTAATCCTCGGCCCCGGAATGGACATGATCAAGGAGGACTACATTTACGCCGCCGAGCGGTACTACACCTCCCGCGGCGTGGTGGCCCTGTCCATCGAGGGGCCGGGCCAGGGCGAGTCGCGTGCGGGCGGTTTGGCGGTGGACCTGACCAACTACGAGCGGGCCATCGGTCGTTACATCGATTACCTGGCGGAGCTGCCTGAGGTCGACGCCCGGCGCATCGGCATGTTCGGGATCAGCATGAGCGGCTACTGGGGCATGCGTGCGGCGGCGACCGACTCCCGGCTCGCCGCCGTGGCAACTTTCGAGGCGGTCTCCGGTGACTTCGAGACGATCTTCGAACGGGCGCAGCCCAGCTTCAAGAACAACTACATGTACATGTCCGGCTACACCGACGAGGATCTCTTCGACGCGGAGTTGGCGCAGCGCATGCCCCTGGGCGCTCTTGTCTCGGACATCACGTGTCCACTGCTGATGGGGATCGGCGAGTTCGACGAACTCACCCAGTTGGAGCAGGCTCTCGCCACATACGAGCGAGTCCGGGCGCCCAAGGAGATGCGCGTCTACGAGAACGAGTTCCATCCACTGGGCGGTACCGCGGCAGAAGTCTTCCGCTTCGGGGCCGAATGGCTCGAGCGGGCGCTGGCGGGAGAGCTGAGTACCCCGGGCCGCGATGAGCGCTACTACGTCCACAATGACGGCCGCACCACGAAGGGATCCGCCCACCCGGCCTGGTGGCTGGGAACGACGCCTCGCCAGATCACCGACGCGGCGGCCTCCGGTTCCTATCATTCCTCCTGACCGCGGAGTCGGTTCGCACCGCCGTTGATGTCCCCTGGGCCAGGGGCGTTCATCAATGGCGGCGAGCCGGTTCGCCAAGTACGGGGACAGTCGCTTTTGACGACTTCGGGCAGCCCTTCAATACAAGGTGGCGGCATGAAAACGGGCGCGCACCTGGGTCGTCGACGCCCATGCCTGGACCAAGGGTCAACTCGGCCGGTGCGGCCGCTGCGCCCCCTCGGCTGCCAGCCCGTCGAGGAAAACATTCAGGCCGCTGAAAAAGCGCTCGCCCGCGTCGACGGCGTACATGGCCCGCAGTGACGTATCGGGGTCTTCGCCTGCGCGGGCGGCCTCAGCCTCGGCCTCGGACAACATGGCCTCGAATGACTCCTGCGGGATGCTGTCGCGAGCCTGCTCCTCGATGGTGTGGCCGAGCACGTAGTAGAAGAGCGCGAAAGCAAGCGTTGGTGCGCGCTCCGGGACGACGCCGGCGTCCAGCAGCGTGGCCGTGAGCGCCCGTCCGGTACGTAGGGTGTTCGGCTGCACCACAAACGTTCCCGCGACCAGTCGTGCGCCTTCGCGACGTGAGCACATGGCTTGGCGCAGCGCACCGGCCAGACCTGTCAGCCGTGCTCGCCATTCCCACGAGGGGTCGGGAGCGGCGATCCCGGACAGGATCTCCTCCGCCATGGCGTCCAGCAGTGCCTTCTTGTCGTCGAAGTGCCAGTACAGGGCGCCGACGTGCACGTCGAGCGCCGTGGCGAGTTTGCGCATGGTCAGCGCTTCCAGGCCCGCTTCGTCAAGCAGTTCAAGCGCCCTGCTGAGAACTATCGCGCGACTCAAACGCATGGTGCTGTTCCTTCTGAGAGCGTGGTCCTGGAGTGTTCGGTGGTGCCGGACGGCTGGCGGCCACCGGGTGCGTACGAGCGAACACACGAACCTCCGGAGGCCCACCTTAATGCTCGGTCGGTGAGGCACCGCCTGATGAGGTTCGGCCTGGGAGCCGGCTGGGTGGTGGCAAGCCGCTCACCGGCCCGTCCAGACCAGTTCGCGTGCGGCCTCGGCCGTCGGCTGCTGCGGGACTCGGGATCGGCTGCCCATGCCCAAGAAGACCGTGGCCATCACGGCGACCGCCGACACGCCGGCCGCGACAAGGGAAACGGTGTGCATCGCACCGAGGAAGGACGGCCCGGCCGCTTGAAGGGCGGCGCGGTTACCCGTCGCCAGGGCGGAGGTCAGCGAGGAAGAGGCGGCCTCGCGCACACCTGCCGGGACATTGGCGAGCCGGGCGTCCATGCCGCCCGCGAAGTGAGACCACAGGATCGATCCCAGGACCGCGACGCCCAGCGCGCTGCCCAACTGGCGCAGGGTGTTCAGCAGCGCGGATCCAGCGCCTGCTCGCTGCGGCGGCACGGAGGAGGAGGCCAGCGTCATTCCCGGAGACAGCACCAGCGCGAAACCGAACTGCAGCACAAAGGCTTCGAGTATGAACCAGGTGACGTTGGTATGCGCACCGAGACCGACCATGCCGACGAATGCGACAGCCATCAGGCCGAGCCCCATTGCCAGTGCGAACCGCGCGCCCATCCGCTGAGACAACCGCCGCGACAGCGGCGCGCCCAATACGAGTCCCGCCGAGAGCGGAAGCAGCAGAAGCCCGGTCTGCAGCGGCGAGAAGCCCCGTTCCTCCTGGAGGTAGAAGGTGTCGACGTACAGGTAGCCGAAGACGACGAATGAGCCGAGGGTCAGCGCCGTCGCCGCGATGGTGAACGACGGGTGCCGGAAGAGGGCAATGTCGACCAAGGGCTCGTGATGACGGATCTCCGTGACGACCAGACCCAGCAGAACGACGATGCCCGCCATCAGGGGCACCAGGGTGCCGGCCGTGACCCATCCGCCCTCGTTGACGTGGATCACTCCGTAGACCAGCAGGGAGATTCCGGCGAGCGAGCCGGCCACCGGCTGAACGCGGAGGTCACCCGAACCGCTTCCCGCGACCTCCGGGACCCAGAAGATCGTCGCCAGGAGTGCGAGCACGGCGAATGCGGCAACCAGTTCGAGGACTGAACCCCACCAGAGCCCTGCGCTGAGCATGACCCCGCCCAGCAGTGGACCGAGTGAGAGGGAAAGACCGGACGCCGCGGCCCAGATCGTGATCGCCCGGGCCCGGTTCTCCGCCGGGAAGATCCGGAGGATCGCCGCAAGGCTGGTCGGCATGATGGTCGCCGCGGCAACGCCGGTCAGTGCGCGCATGACGATCACCCAGGCAACCGAGTCCAGGCACCCGGCGATCGCAGTGGTGAGCGCGAATCCTGCCGTGCCCCAGACCAGCAGACGCTTGAGCCCGAACCGGTCGCCCGCGTTCCCCGCGACCAGCAGAAAGCCCGCGAAGGTCAACGTGTACGCGTTCAGAATCCACTGCTGGCCCGTGGCCCCGGCACCGAGTGCCTTCTGCATCTGTGGAAGCGCCACATTGAGGATGGTGCTCCCCAGAAGAACCACGGCCACCGAGAGGGAGAGCGCCAGCAGCGCCCTCCCGGGCCGGAAGGCAACCGACGTGGCGGTCGTCATCGCAACACCCCTCATCCCAAACTTGAACACCGTACAACTTGAACATTGCTCAATTTACGCCGTAGATTTGTTCGAGTCAAACGCGAACCCTGAGGTCCGCAGGCAGATCGCGCCCGCACGATGAGGTGCCGCAGGGCAACGGTGTCCTGGCCGCGCCCGCTGGCACGGGACGGCGCCCTCCCGATGCCCGGTTGATGCGGTTCTCGGTGCTCAAACCGGCGCAACATCGGCGGATGCCCCCGAAGCGCGCCAGCCCGCACTACATCGGCCGCACGGCACTGGACGGGACTCGGAGGATGTTCTGCTGAGCGGGATCCCGCTGCTGCTTACCACCGAACACGACCGGTCGAGCCAGCCTTCTACGGACAACCTCGGCCTGGCCCGACGCTCTGGCCGCACGAAGCGTCGCACACCAGAATCGGCAGTCACTTGACATATGGCATCGACCGCTCTCCCGGCTCAACCCAGTGGCTATTTGTCTAGCCGCGTTCGATGCTGCTCTCATGGATGTCCTTGCTCCTCGATTTCGCCGCATGGCCACCCTCGTCGCGATCGACACTGATGAGAGGGTGGCTCTTTTCCCGTGCCCTGATTCGGATCCGTCGCATTGGGCCTTGCCTCAAAGTTCCCTCAGATCGACGGAGTCCTACGCGGAAGCCGCTGCTCGAGTGGCGGAACGCTACTTCGGAGGGCGAGCCGTGCGTTGGGGCTCCGTAATCGGGCGACGCTGGGCCCGTCCTCCGGACGGCACATCGGCCGTACGGGTGGAGGAGCACGTCTTCCTCGCGCGCATCGGCCCCCCAATGCTCTCTGCCCCATTCGCCACCGACCTCCCCGACCTGAAGGCTCGGTGGACGCCGCGGGCAGTACTTGACGATGTCCTTCGGGAACCCCACTCCGACCGCACCACCGATCTCGTCGACGGCTACCTCGACGGGTGGCTGCCGGCCGGACCGATCACGCTCTTCTGAGATCCGTCGAAGACCGTCGGCGACGTCTGGCCAATTGCGGGCGATGACTCGTCTCCGACTGCTCCCATCGACGGACTCCCCTATAGATCCCCCACAAGGAGCGGCCATGCCAGTGCACGCCATCGAGGTCACCTTGATTCGCCCAGCCCTCAAGAGAGAGCTCAGGGCTGCCCGACACAAATGCCCAATCCCGCTGGCGGTTTCGGCCGACCGGACCCGTCTGCTCACCGTGATCAGCACTGCGAACCGGCAGGTTGCTCTGAGCGGCGTCTGGGCCGCACTGGGCGACCTGCTGCCCATCGACACCTTGTCCACCGCATATCCTGGCAAGGACGGCATGCACTTGCTCAGTGTGCAAGTAAGCGACGAGGTCTACGCGAGGGTGCGAGATGCCGCTGCAGCCTCCGGGCAGGATCCGGATGAGTACGCGACTCGGGCCCTGCGGGACGGCATGTCCCGAGATCGAGCCGATGAGGCCGCGCGTCTGAACACGCTGCTGGACCGCTTGGTCGCCGAGTTCGGGCCCGAGCAGATTACTGCCGCCGCAGCTCGCCGGATCGCTCTGCAATCAGAGGCCGTCACAGCCAGCGGATAGCAAATGCCGGCACCCCTCAGGGACTTCAGTACGTCGATCGCACAGTCCAGGCACGAGCGTCTCGGCACCCGCCCCGGCGCTGCGGACGCAACCCCAGTCGAGCTACGCCGAGCCGGCTCGCATGGCCGACTGGTACATCCGCCCCAAGCACGCACAACGGCAGGAGACACCGACCCGTCAGGCTCGCTTCCAGGCAGTCCGGCAGTAGCAACCAGACAAGGCACCTGGTCGGTTGCAACCGTCGCGTGCAGTCCAGAACCGACCGTGTCTGGCAAGGTCTGTTTTCCGACGCCGGATTTCCTGGATCTTGGCCCGTCATACCCGACAAGTCCCCTACGCTTGCGCCTGGTTGATGTTGGCCGTGACACAGGAGGAAGCATGCCGATGGAATCAGGCGCGCATTCCGCCGTGCTGGACACCCTGACCTTGGTGCACGAGCAGATGAAGGAGCAGCACGAGGGCTGTTCCACTCTGCGATCGCAACTCGCCCAAGCCGAGGGGCGCCTGGCCCGTCTCGAGGCCCTCTACGCGTCACTCATCGAGTCGCTGCCCGACCTGGGCGTCTCTCCGCAGCAACCACGCGAAGCGACTGAGGGCGAAACCGTCGAGGGTCAGGACGCAGAGGCTGAGGACCTCACCCCAACAGACGATCCTCAGCCTGCCATGACGGAAGTCGATAACGAGTCAGGCACGGCAACGCTTCCGGACCTGATCATGAACCTCATGGCAAGCGCGAACCGGCCCCTGCGCGTCAGTGACGTCCTGGAAGCCATCAACCGCCTGAGAGATCAGGGAAGAACCGACAAGTTGCGCAGCTCAAAGCGGCCCACCGAGAACGTCCGAACGGCCCTGAATCGCCTCGCGCGCAAGGGCCTTGTAGTCAAGGTCTCCCGCGGTGTCTACGAGATCGCTCGCGCCGACAACACCTCGGAGGCCGCCTGACGCAGACCACGCGCTCCTGGTCACTGCTTCAGGGGTGGTGCCGCCGGGGTGGAGCCCGGCGGCACCTCACGTGCCCCTGATCATGGTTCACGTACACCCGAGATTAGTGGAGAGCATCTCCGCTCGGGGGCGCGTGGCCGATTTCACCCTGCCATTCCACCGTAGAATGTGCGGAAAGTAGGCATACGTGTCAGTTCATGTCTCCAGCGACGGCCGACGCCGGGCTCGTCGCCCCGGGCCACAACGGCATCCCGAGACCGTCCTCAAGCCGGCTGACGGTGACGACGTCGGGCCAACTGTCCCCACGGAGCAGGTTCGCGATGACCTGCCGGTTGATCCCGCTCAGTTGCGCCAACTGCCTCAGGCTGAGGCCCTGACGCGCCATCTCGCGCTCCAGGGCCCGCGCGAGGGCCTGGACGACACCCGCCTGCGGGTGCCCGGGCAGCGGCGCGTGGGGCCACAGGTCCGGGTCCACGGCAAAGTCCCTCGGGGCCGTGCTGCGGTGCGTGCCACCGGGCATCGAGATGCGCTCCTCCACGTCGACGTGCACTATGTCCAGCAATGCGGCTATTTGATTAGCCGCTATTCGTGGCACGTCGTGCTGGAGCCAGAAATGAGTCATGCGATCCTGCGGTACCGCCCGAAAGACGCACCGCCGGAGTGGGAGGCGGTTGCCGACGGCGTGCGGATGCTGGTCGCGACCGTGGCCGACCACGTTCCGTACCGGCTCACCACGGTCTTGCGTGTAGTGGCGATGCTCGCTGTCCATGCCGAGCGAGCGGGCGTGCCCCGCGACCCGGCTGTGTGGCTGGACCAGTCGACCATCACCCACTGCCTGCTGACGGGCACGAAGCACGCTCCGAGCACGCTCCAGACCTACGCATCGCTGCTCAGCAGGGTCCGCGAGGTGCTGGTCTGGGTCGAGCGCGGCGAGCCGGCGCGGCCGCACCTGAGCGCCGACCGATCCCGCGCGCGGCCCTACAGCGCGAGCGCCCTCACCCGCCTGGCCGTGTGGGCGGACAACCTTCCGCCCACCCCCACCGGCCGTGGCAACGCCCGGGCGATGCTTGCTCTGGGTGCCGGCTGCGGCCTGTTCCCCGCAGAGATGCTCGCTGTGCGCGGGACAGACATTCACGTCCTGACCAGCGATGCGGTTGTCGTCCGCGTTCCTGGCAGCGACCGGCTGATCGTCTGCCGGTCGCTCTGGGAGGAGACCCTCGCCGAACTCGCCAGCAACGCGGGCCACCGGTACCTGTACGCCCCGGACCGCGAGGTGGGGCACCCGAAGAACGCGATCAGCAACTGGGTCGACAGAAACCGGCCTCGTGATCGCAAGGTCCCCGTCCCGGACATGAGACGCCTGCGCGCGACCTGGATCGTCTCCCTCCTCCGCGACCGCGTCCCTTCCGACCTCGTCGCCAAGGCCGCCGGCCTGCAGTCCGCCGCCTCTCTCGCTCCCTACCTGGCCTGGGTGCCCGAGATCTCCAAAGACGCCGCCGTTCGCCTGCTGCGGGGGTGGGCATGACGCACAAGCGTGAAGAGCGCAGGCCGGCGCCGTCACCGCATCCCTCCAAGCTCAACGACCGCCATGTGCGGCAGGTCCGCGACCTCGTCCGGGCCAGCGGAATTCTCGACGAGCTCGCCCCGTTGGAGGCCGCCCGTCCTGGTCCTCGCGGTCTTCCTGCCGAAAGTGTGCTGGTCGGCCTGATCCTCGCCGCTCGCGAGACACGCAGTACGAACATCGACGACGCCTGGGAGTGCATGCAGTTCCGGCTGCGTAAGCACTGGCTGAAGTACTTCGAGCTCAGGCCGGTCGATGCGACGGACATCGATGCCACGCACGCCTCGGCGAAGCGGTTCTACGATGCGTGGTCCCGCATCACGACTCTGCTGGACCCGGCCCGGCATGACCGGCGGACCCGGATGGCCCGCCACGAAACAGAGCCTTACCGTCTGGCCTGGGCACATCCGCGCAATCTCGATGCCTCGCACGCGCTTTCGCGCATCGCCAACCAGCTTGTCCTGGTGCCCGTCCGCATTGCCGTCGCCCGCGGTCTGATGGACGACTGGCGTGGCGATCTGTCGGTGGACACAACCGCGGTCCCTACCTGGGCCCGGCCGAGCACCAGGCGACACGCGTCGCTCGAAGTGACGGCCGGCCTGCACGTCTCCGGCGGCGGTGATGAGACCTTCGGCTACAGCGCCACGCTGTTGGTGGCGGGACATAGCGACCCGGCCACCTCCCGTCGCTACCCCCAACTGTGCATGGGCATGGCCGTCCACGCGCCGAGCAAAGACATCGGTCCCCAAGCCGTCCGCCTGCTGCAGATCGTCCAACGGCTCTGGCCCGTCAAGGGATTCATCGCCGGGGACCTCGCCTACTCCGATGCCAAGGTCGAGAACTTCCACACCCCCGTACGCGCCCTCGGCTACAAAGTCGTCCTCGACTACAAGACCACCATGGTCAAGAAGGAGAAGGACGCCCCCGAAGGAACCATCGCCATCGCGGGCGATCTGCTGTGCCCCCACACACCGCAGCGGATCATCGACGCCTACCACCAGATGTCCGCAGCGAAGAGCAGCTCCCAGAGAGAAGAACTGCTGCCCCTCATCGTCCAGGCAGACCCCTACGTCCTGCCCCTGAAGCAGTCGGCAGACCACCGCGGTCTGGAACGCCGCCAGTGCCCCGCAGCAGGCACCAGCCCGCGCGTCACCTGCCCTTGGGCCCAGGAGCGCGACGCGGACGCCGACCGATCGCGGCGTCGCACACAGCCTCCACGTCCAGGCCGTGCCGCGCACACCGTCGACCTGGACAATCCGCGCGCCCGTCGCGCCCATCCCGGGGCACGCCCAACGGTACGACCGCCCCACAGTCCCAAGCACCAACGTCCCGCGATCTGCCAGCAGTCCACGGTGACAGTGCCGGCCGACGTGATGCCCAAACTGCGCCAGGAACTCCCCTGGGGCCGGGCGCTTTGGCAACGCGCCTACCGCGGCCTGCGCAGCCACATCGAAGGGCTCAACGGCCGCGCCAAGAACGTCGACACGTTTCTGCACGCCCGCGAGAAGCGGCAGAGCCGCGGACGGGTGGCGCAGACCCTGCTGACCGCCGTCCAACTCATGGTCGAGAACCTGAGGACCATCGAGTCGTTCCTCCGCGAGCGACGCCTGTGGAAGGCGGAGTACTACACGATCGGCCAGGTTCCCCAGACGCCCGATCCGTACGAGGCGACGGATCTCCTCGAAGAGAGCGACATCGCCACCCCGCCGCCCGAGAACCCCGTCACGTAGACGTCCGGCAGGCACAAGCGAAGCCACACCGCCGCGCCGTGGGACCACCAGCACTCCGGTCCCACGGCCGCTTCGCCATGCCCGCGCAACCATCGCCGGCTCCGCTCGACGTGCCCACGGCACCGAACGGGGCTTCCCGAAGCGGCATCCGTGCCGTACCCAGCCTGAAATGCAGGAAATCCCACCCAGACAACCGATCTGGATGGGATCTCGTGAACCGTTCCCGACCTAAGTCGTGAACGGCCCTGTTGTGGACCTGAGGGGATTCGAACCCCTGACCCCCTCGATGCGAACGAGGTGCGCTACCGGACTGCGCCACAGGCCCTTGCAACGAGGAAAACTCTAGCACCCCGGCGGGGGTGCTCCGCTCACCCGGTGCGGATCACTCGTTGGCGGCGCGGGGGCGGTCGCGGTCGGAGTGCTGGTCGAACAGGGGGGTGCGGGAGCGGTCCCGGGTGCGGCGGGGGGCCACGGGGGCGGTGGAGAAGGTGGGGCGGGGCGCCGGGACTTCCCAGGCGTCCTCGGTGGGGGTGCGCTGCTGGTCCACCCACTCCGCGTGGTCGGTCTGCTCCACGAGGGCCCGGCGGTCGGCGGTGGCCGGCTCCTCGGCCGGGGGCAGCGGCGCGGGCTCGGTCGCTTCGGGGGCCTCGGGGGCGTGCTCGCGGGCCGTACGGGCGTCGCGGAGGCGTTTGGCGGCCTCGGCGGCGCGGCGCTGGTCGAACTTGACCTCGAAGCGGCGGCGCTCCTGGGCCCGCAGGTGGGCGATGTAGAACGTGAGCAGCACCGCCGGGATGCCCGGGGCCCACAGGAAGGCGACGCCGCCGACGGCGGCCACGATCATGCCGAAGGTGAAAGCGAGGAAGAGCAGCGTGGTGGTGCGCCGGCGCGCGGCGAGCACCTTGGCCCGGGGATTGGGCTTCTTGGCCTTGAGCTGCGCCCCGGCCTGCGCCTGCGCTGACCCCTGGCCCTGCCCCTGCGGCTTGGCCGCCAGTGGCCTGGGCTGCGCCGGCACCTCGGGCGCGGGCACGGCAAGGTCCCGGACGTCGACCGTGGGGTCTCCCTCGGTCTCCTCGTCCGGGTCCGCCGTTTTGGCGTACCTGCGCTCCAGCGCCGCGCGTCCGGACAGCAGCCGGATCGCGGTGCTGAAGCGTTCCGTCGGGCGCGCTTCGTTGAGCTCGTCCTGCCTACGGAGCCACATCGGCACCAAGTAGGCAGCCCAGGCCCCGACGATGACTGCGTAAATGAGGCCGCTGCTGCTCACGCCTCACACGGTAGGGGGGTTCGCGACGACGGATACGCAATTTGGCGCGGTGTGTCGCACGATCTGGCTGATACGCCGAAATTTTTTTCTGATTGCGTTCGTGCGAGGGCCGAAACGGCGACGAATTTCGAACAGATATCTTATTTGTGAGCCGTACCGGGTCGCGCCTGGTGCCACCGGTTCAGCATCCCCTCCGGCACCTCCTCGGCCGTCAGCGCGAACACGAGATGGTCCCGCCACGCCCCGTCGATGTGCAGATAGCGGGGGCGCAGTCCTTCGTCGCGGAAGCCGAGTTTCTCCACCACGCGCCGGCTCGGCCCGTTCTCCGGCCGGATGCACACCTCGACGCGGTGCAGGCCGACCGCGCGGAAGCAGTGGTCCACGGCCAGGGCGACGGCGGTCGGCATCACGCCGCGCCCCGCGACCGCCTCGTCGACCCAGTAGCCGATGTGGGCGCTGCACATCGAGCCCCAGGTGATGCCCGCGACGGTGAGCTGCCCGGCCAGCCGCCCCTGGTAGTCGATGACGAACGGCATCATGCGCCCCGAGGCGGCCTCGTGGCGCAGGTGCCGGACCATCTGCCGGTAGGTGGGCCGCAGGGCCACGTGGCCGGGCGGGGCGGGCGGCACGGTGGCCTCCCACGGCCGCAGCCAGTCGCGGTTGCGGCGGTTGACCTCGCGCCAGGCGCGCTGGTCGCGCATCTTTATCGGGCGGAGGAGGACGTCCCCGTCCACCAGCTCGGCCGGCCAGGACACGTTCAGCTCGGTCTCCCAGACGTAGGGTGATCGCCCCCGCGGAGCTGGTCGACGGCGTGCACGAGGAGCGGGGCCAGCACGGCCAGCCCGTCCTTGACGCCGCCGGTCGATCCGGGGAGGTTCACCACCAGGGTGCGCCCGGCCACGCCGCACACGCCACGGGAGAGCACCGCCGTGGGCACCTTCTCGCGGCCGGCGGCGCGCATGGCCTCGGCGATCCCCGGGACCTCGTAGTCCAGTACGTCGCGGGTCACCTCGGGGGTGCGGTCGGTGGGCGAGATCCCGGTGCCGCCGGTGGTGACCACGACGTCGTAGCCCTCCGCCACCGCCTGCCGCAGGGCCTGCCCCACCGGATCGCCGTCCGGGACGACGCGCGGGCCGTCCACGGCGAAGCCGAGCTCCGTGAGCCCGGCGACGACAAGGGGGCCGCCGCGGTCCTCGTAGACCCCTGCGGCAGCCCGGTTGGAGGCGGTGATCGCGAGTGCCCTCATCGGTCGCGGCTCCAGTCCCCCGACGCGCCGCCGGTCTTCTCCTCGACCCGTACGTCCGTGATGACCGCGCCCTTGTCCACGGCCTTCACCATGTCGACCACGGTGAGCGCGGCGACGCTGACCGCGGTCAGGGCCTCCATCTCGACGCCCGTGCGGTCGGTGGTCCGCACCGTGGCGGTGATGTCGACGGAGGAGTCGCCCACGGCGAGGTCGACCTTCACGCCCGAGACGGCCAGCGGGTGGCAGAGCGGGATCAGGTCGGGGGTGCGCTTGGCGCCCATGATGCCGGCGATGCGCGCGGTGGCGAGGGCGTCGCCCTTGGGAACGCCCTCGCCCCGCAGCAGTTCGACGACGCGCGCCGAGACCAGGACCCGGCCGGTGGCGCGCGCGGTGCGGGTGGTGATGTCCTTCTCCGACACGTCGACCATCCGGGCCGCCCCCGCGGCGTCGATGTGCGTCAGGCGCTGCTGTTCTGTCATCGCTACGGACACTCCCACTGCTCGCGCGTGCTCGCGTGGGAGTACGCTACCCGCTCAGTCGAGCAGGACCACGTCGACCTCGGAGCCCGCGGCGATCTCCGTGACGTCCTCGGGAACGACGATCAGCGAGTTGGCGTGGGCGAGCGCCCCCACCAAGTGCGAACCCGCCCCGCCCACAGGGGTGACCGTGCCCGTCGCGGCCTCGTGACGGCCGCGCAGGAACTGGCGCCTGCCCTTCGGGGACGAGGTCACGCCCGTCGGGCAGACCGCCCGCACCGACGGCCGGTGGATGGGCTCGACACCCATCAGCGTGCGGATCGCGGGGCGCACGAACAGCTCGAAGGAGACGTACGCGCTGACCGGGTTGCCCGGCAGCGCGACCAGCGGGGTGCGCTCCGGCTCCGCGGCCGCCTCCTCGTCCTCCGCGGCGGCGTCGGTCGTCGGGGGCTCGGCACGGGCGCCCGCGTCGACGAAGCCGAAACCCTGCGGCTTGCCGGGCTGCATGGCCAGCGTGCGGAACTCGATCTCCTCGCCCAGCGCCTCCTTGACCACGTCGTACGCGCCGACGCTGACACCGCCGCTGGTGACCACCAGGTCGGCGCGGATCAACTGGTCCTCGACGGTGGCGCGGAAGGTCTCGGCGTCGTCGGCGACCGCGCCGACGCGGTACGCCTGGGCGCCCGCGTCCCGCGCGGCGGCGGTGAGCATGAAGCTGTTGGAGTCGTGGATGCGGCCGGGACCGAGCGCCTCACCGGGCGGCACCAGTTCGCTGCCGGTCGACACCACGACGACCCGCGGCCGGGGCCGCACCCGCACCGCGGCTCGGCCGACGGCGGCGAGCAGCGCGATCTGCGGCGGCCCCAGCACCGTGCCCGCGGCGAGGGCCAGCTCACCGGCGGTCACGTCGCTGCCGCGGGCCCGGACGTGGGCGCCCGCCTCGACCTGCCGGTAGACCCGGACCTCGCCGGACGACGCCCCTGGCGCACGGCTCGCCGCGGCCATGCCGCTGACGGGCCCCGGCTCGCCGCTGCCGCCGTCGGTCCACTCGACCGGGACGACGGCCTCGGCACCGGGCGGCAGCGGCGCGCCGGTCATGATGCGCGCCGCCTCCCCCGGTCCGACGGTCGGCGGCTCGCCGCTGCCGGCCGCCACGTCGCCGATGACGGTCAGTACGGCCGGATGCTCGTCGTCCGCGCCCTGGGTGTCGGTGGTGCGCACCGCGTAGCCGTCCATCGAGCTGTTCTCGAAGGGCGGCAGCGACACCGGCACCATGACGTCCTCGACGAGCACGCACCCCTGGGCGTCGAGCAGTTGCAGCTCGATCGGCTCCAGGGGTCTCAACTGCCGGAGGATGTTGTCGAGATGTTCCGAGACGGACCAGACGCGATCGGCACCGGCGGCCGTACTACTGCTCAAGCCTGCATCTCCTCGTTGACATACGAACGCAGCCAGGTCCGGAAGTCCGGGCCCAGGTCATCACGTTCGCATGCCAGTCGGACAATGGCACGCAGATAGTCGGCACGGTCTCCGGTGTCGTAGCGCCGGCCCTTGAAGATCACGCCGTGCACGGGGCCGTCGGGGCCGCCCGCCTGGGCCAGTTCGCGCAGGGCGTCGGTCAGCTGGATCTCGCCGCCGCGGCCGGGCTGCGTCTTGCCCAGCACGCCGAAGATCGCCGGGTCCAGGACGTAGCGGCCGATGATGGCGTACGCGGAAGGCGCCTCGCCCGCCGCGGGCTTCTCGACGAGGTCGGTGATCCGGACCACGTTGTCGTCGTCGGTGGGGACGACCGCCGCGCTGCCGTAGAGGTGGATCTGGCTGGGGTCGACCTCCATCAGCGCCACGACGCTGCCGCCGTGCCGCTCCTGCACGTCGATCATCGTGCTGAGCAGCGGGTCGCGGGGGTCGATCAGGTCGTCGCCGAGGAGGACCGCGAAGGGCTGGTCGCCGACGTGCGGTTCGGCGCAGAGGACCGCGTGGCCGAGGCCGCGGGGGTTGCCCTGGCGGACGTAGTGCATGGTGGCCAGGTCGCTGGACTCCTGGACCTTGGCGAGCCGGGACTCGTCGCCCTTGCGGGTCAGGGCCTCTTCGAGCTCGTAGTTGCGGTCGAAGTGGTCCTCGAGCGGGCGCTTGTTGCGGCCGGTGATCATGAGGACGTCGGAGAGGTTGGCCGCGACGGCCTCCTCGACCACGTACTGGATGGCGGGCTTGTCCACGACCGGCAGCATTTCCTTGGGTGTCGCCTTGGTGGCGGGAAGGAAACGGGTGCCGAGGCCGGCTGCGGGGATGACAGCCTTGCTGATCCGAGTACGCGCGTGAGTCATGGTCTGCACAATAACCGCTGTATATGAGGTGAAGATGAAGTTCCGGTTGCTTGACGGCGGTAGGCGGCGTTTGTGAGCCAAATGAATAGCGGTCACGGTAGCAAAGCAGGGTTGCGAGAAAACCTCATCCGGGTGAGGAGCGGGTTGACGAACAGCGTCCGGACGGAGGCGGAGCGGCGAATCGCCCACCATGCGCTGGAGTTGCCCGAGCTGTCCGGGAAGTCCCGGACCGTGGCGGCCTACGTCTCGATGGGCACGGAACCGGGCACCCGCGCGCTGCTGGAGGCACTGCGCGAACGCGGCGTGCGGGTCCTGCTGCCCGTCCTGCTCCCCGACAACGATCTGGACTGGGGCCCCTACGAGGGCCCGGACGCGCTCGTGCGGACGTCCCGGGGCCTGTACGAGCCCACCGGCCCCCGCCTCGGCCCCGACGCCGTCACGGGCGCCCACGCCGTGCTGCTGCCGGGCCTGGCGGTCGACACGCGCGGCCTGCGCCTGGGGCGCGGCGGCGGCAGCTACGACCGCGTGCTGGCCCGGCTGGAGGCGTGCGGGGCGACGCCGGCCCTGGTGGTCCTGCTGTACGGGCACGAAGTCCTGGAGCGCGTGCCCGCCGAGCCGCACGACCGGCCGGTGGACGCGGCCGTCACCCCGGACGGCGTACGGCGGTTCGGGCCGCGCTGAACGCGAGGAGGGGCGGGCCCCACGGGCTCGCCCCTCCTGGTACGTGCGCGTCAGCGGCTCACGGCGTCAGCGCGAGCGTGTCCTGCGTCTTGGCGTCGACCGAGGGCTTGGTGAACGCCCACGGCAGGAGTTCGCCCTTGGCCCACTTCGTCGTCTGGTCCGAGTAGTGCGAGCTGTAGGCGTGGCCGGAGGCGCCGGTGAGGTTGATCCACCGCGACTTGTCGAAGTCGTCCAGCGAGACCACCATCCGCATCGACGGCACCCAGACCACCTCGTAGCCGCCGGCCGCGTTCCAGCCGGTGGCGTCGACCGCCGCCTCGCCGCCGCCGAGGTTCCAGGGCCCGCGGTTCAGCAGCCAGCGCACGACGGCCGGGCCGCCGGTGCCGAGCGTCTGGTTGCGCAGCTCCAGCTGGTGCAGCCGGCCCCAGCTCCAGGTGTCGATGTTCTTGCCGAGCTTGGCCGTCAGCTCGTAGCGGGCGTCCTTCATGGCCTGGGCGAGCAGTTCGTCGCGGGTCGTGCGCGGCTTGCCGCTGTCCTTGTCGAAGAAGGCCGTGGGGGACGTGGTCCACCACGGGTTGTCCTCGTCCTTGATGATCGACCGCACCACCTCGAACCAGCGGTCGCCGCCGTCCGGCTGCGCCTGGTCCGCGTCGCGCTGGCCGCACTCGCGCACGAGCTGGGACTTGCCGCTCAGGTCGTCGACCGGACCGGACCGGTCGGCCGCCGGCACGGTCAGGCACTGCCCCTTCGGGCGCAGTTCCTTGGGCAGCTTGTTGCCGAAGGCGAGCTTGAGGGTGTTGCGCCAGACCGCGTTGAAGTAGGCCGCGGCCGCGGAGTCCGCGTCCTGGTTGTAGTCCCAGCTCTCCAGCAGCTTCTGCGCGTTGCGGACGTAGTCGTCCTTGTCGTTCTTGATGTCGATCTTCAGCAGGTACGGCACCAGCAGCTTGGCGATCTCGCTGCTGTTGTCGCTCTGCATCTTCTGCATGTCGTCCATCGAGACCAGCCCGCTGTCCTTGATCTTGGACGCGATCAGGTCGTTGATCCGCTGGCTGCGCGTGCCGTAGCCCCAGTCCTGGGTGAGCAGGTAGGGGTACTTGTGCTGGTCGACCACGGCCTGGTTGGCGGTGACGATGTAGCCGCGCGGCGGGTTGTAGTCCCAGGGCATGGCGTCGAAGGGGATCGGCTTGCCCCACTGGTACTTCGGGTCCCAGCCGGGGGCCGGGTAGGTGCCGTCGTAACCGGCGGCGCGGGTCGGGACCTGGCCGGGGGCCTGGTACCCGATGTTGCCGTGGGCGCCCTTGCCGTCGGCGTAGATCAGGTTCTGCGAGGGGACCGCGAAGTCGCGGGCCGCGGCCCGGAACTCGTCCCAGCCGGTCGCGGTGTCCAGCTCGAACACCGCGTCCATCGTCTTGGACGGCTGGAGGGCGGTCCACTTCAGGGAGATCGCGTAGCCGTCGCCGCGGTCGGGCGCGGAGTTGTCCACGGGCGCCCGGTCGCCGACCTTGAGCAGCTCGGAGCTGCGGTCGGAGACCACCGGGCCGTTGTTGGTGCTGCGGACGGTGATCGTGCGGTCCGCTCCCCCGGCGACCTTGATCGTCTCCTGGCGGGTCTGCAGCGGCCGCTGCTTGCCGTCGTACAGGTAGGTGCTGTCGGAGAGCTTCTCCAGGTACAGATCGGTGACGTCGGCACCCAGGTTCGTCATGCCCCAGGCGATCGACTGGTTGTGGCCGATGACCACGCCCGGCATGCCGGAGAAGGTGTAGCCGGCGACGTCGAAGGGGCAGGCCTGGGAGACCGTCGTGCAGTGCAGGCCCATCTGGTACCAGAGCGAGGGCATCTGGGGCGCCAGGTGCGGATCGTTGGCGAGCAGCGGCTTGCCGGTGGTGGTGTGCTCACCGTCGACGACCCACGAGTTGGAGCCGATGCCGTTGCCGTTGGGGCCGAGCAGCGCCGGGATCTGGTCCAGGGTGCCGGAGAGCGAGGCGAGCTGCGACTGCAGGTTGCCGGCGGCCTCGTCGACGGTGGAGCCGGTGCCGCCGTCGGTGCCGGTACCTCCGTCGGTGCCTGTGCCGGCACCTCCGTCGGTGCCTGTGCCGGTACCGCCGTCGGTGCCGGTGCCTGTGCCTCCGTCGGTGCCTGTGCCCGTGCCGGTGCCCGTGCCCGAAGTGTCGCCGGACGCGCCGCTCGTGGCGGTGCCGGGCGGTTCGTACGCACCTGTGACGGTATTGACCGTTCCGCCGTCGACGATCGCCTGGTGCCGCGCGTACGGGTACGCCGGGTACAGACTCGCGATCTGCTGGGGGTTCAGCCGGCTGGTCAGCAGCGCGCGGTCGATCTCGTCCTGCATGTTGCCGCGCAGGTCCCAGGCCATGGCCTTGAGCCAGGCGACCGAGTCGACCGGCGTCCACCGCTCCGGGGTGTAGTCGTTGGTCAGCTGGAGGGCCGCGTACTCCACGGACAGGTCGGCGCCCTTGTGACCGTCCAAGTAGGCGTTGACGCCGTCCGAGTAGGCCTGCAGGTAGTCCTTGGTGGTCTTCGACAGCTTCGTGTCGTACTCGGCCTGCGCGACCCGCCGCCAGCCCAACGTGCGCAGGAAGGCGTCGGTCTCCACCTGGCCGCTGCCGAACATCTCCGAGAGGCGGCCGGCGGTCAGGTGCCGGCGCACGTCCATCTCGTAGAAGCGGTCCTGCGCCTGGACGTACCCCTGGGCGCGGAAGAGGTCCTGCGGGGTGTCCGCGTAGATCTGCGGGATGCCGTTGCCGTCCCGCTTGACCTGCACGGGCCCCGACAGGCCCTTGAGCTGCAGCGTTCCGGTGGTCTGCGGGAGGGAGGCGCGAACGGTCGCGACGCTCCAGTACGACCCGAAGGCGATGCCCGCCACCAGCAGGAGTACGACCCCGATCACGATCAGGCGCACGCGGCGGGACTTTGTCTTGGGGGGCATCGATGTCCTTCGAGGGCAGGGTGGACCGATTGCTAGGGGCCACCTTAGGCGTAGTGTCCAGCCGCCTCCCAAGCGGTGCCGGGAGCGGGGACGGAAGCTGTACGGAAGCGGTGCAGAAGCCACTCCCGGACGGGCCGCAGAGATCGCAGCGACCCCAAGCGCAGGTAAAATGTTAGGCAGGGCAACGAACTGCGGTGAAAGGAACGGCTCCTGACTGTCAACCGCCTCAACGAGCTCCTGCTGGTGTGCGCCGCCGTGCTGCTCATCGCGGTGATCGCCGTGCGCCTTTCCTCGCGCAGCGGACTGCCCAGCCTGCTGATCTACCTGGGTATCGGCGTGGCGATCGGGCAGGACGGCCTCGGCGTGAAGTTCGACAACGCCGAACTGACCCAAGTGCTAGGATATGCCGCACTTGTGGTGATTCTTGCCGAGGGTGGTCTGGGCACCAAGTGGCGGGAGATCAAACCGGCGATGCCGGCCGCCACCGTGCTCGCGACCTTCGGGATCGCGATCAGCGTCGGCGTCACCGCGGCGGGCGGGCACTACCTCGTCGGACTCGACTGGCGGCAGGCGATCCTCATCGGCGCCGTGGTGTCCTCCACCGACGCGGCGGCGGTCTTCTCCGTACTGCGCCGGGTCCCGCTGCCGACCCGGCTGACCGGTGTCCTGGAAGCCGAGTCGGGCTTCAACGACGCACCCGTGGTCATCCTGGTCGTCGCCTTCTCCGAGCACTGGCCGGTGCACAACTGGGGCGTCCTGCTGGGCGAGATCATCCTGGAGCTGGCGATCGGCTGCGTCGTCGGCCTGGCGGTCGGCCTGCTCGGCGCGTACGCCCTGCGCCACGTCGCGCTGCCCGCCTCCGGCCTCTACCCGATCGCGGTCATGGCCATCGCCGTCCTCGCCTACGCGGGCGGCGCCATGGCGCACGGCTCGGGCTTCCTCGCCGTCTACGTCGCCTCCGTCGTGCTCGGCAACGCCAGGCTGCCGCACCGGCCGGCCACCCGCGGCTTCGCCGAGGGGCTCGCGTGGATCGCGCAGATCGGGCTGTTCGTGCTGCTGGGCCTGCTGGTGACCCCGCACGAACTGGGCGACGACATCGTGCCGGCGATCGTCGTCGGGCTCGTGCTGACCATGGTCGCGCGGCCGCTGTCGGTGGCGGCGAGCCTCCTGCCCTTCCGCATGCCCCTCCGCGAGCACGCGTTGATCTCCTGGGCGGGACTGCGCGGCGCGGTGCCCATCGTGCTCGCCACCATCCCGATGGTGGCCCAGATCGAGCAGAGCGAGCGGATCTTCAACATCGTCTTCGTCCTGGTGATCGTCTACACCCTGGTGCAGGGCCCGACCCTGCCGTGGATCGCCAAGGCCCTGCGCATCGACGACCCGGGCGAGGCCGAGGACCTGGGCATCGAGTCGGCCCCGCTGGAACGGCTGCGCGGCCACCTGCTGTCGATGCGCATCCCCACCCGGTCGCGCATGCACGGCGTGGAGGTCAACGAACTGCGGCTGCCGCCCGGGGCCGCGGTCACACTGGTCGTCCGCGAGGGCAAGAGCTTCGTGCCGCTGCCGACGACCGTGCTGCGGACCGGCGACGAACTCCTGGTCGTCGCGACCGACCCGGTGCGCGACAAGGCCGAGGCGCGGCTGCGCGCGGTCGGCCGGGGCGGCAAGCTGGCCGGATGGCTGGAATCAGGGCGCGAAACCAGCCGTTAACATAGCTGCACGACAGTCACCACCAACTCTGCCTGACGCAGAGCTGGCGCGACCGCCCGGCGGCCGGACACCCGGTATCTACCTCGGTCAAGCGCGAGAGGACAGCTCTCGGCGCACCGTACGCGACCAGACGTCCAGGGTGCGCTACCAGGCGGCAGAAAGGCCCGGGCCGTGGCATCCACGGTCGATCGATCCTCCGGTTCTCCCCGTCCCTCACCTCGTACGCCGCACAAGGCGCGCCGGGACCGTGCGTCGTCCGGCGCGGGACGGCCCGGCTACGGACAGCTGCTGCGCACGCCCGGAGCGTGGACGTTCCTGCTGCCCGGGTTCACCGCCCGGCAGCCTTTCGCGATGCTCACGATCGGCATCGTGCTGCTCGTGCAGCACACGACCGGCTCCTACGGCACCGCGGGAGCCGTGTCCGCCGTCACCGGCGTCGCCATGGCGCTGTTCGCCCCGCAGAGCGGCAAGCTCGCCGACCGCTTCGGGCAGGGCGCGGTGCTCGTACCCGGCGTGCTCGTGCACACGGCCGCCGTGACGCTGCTGTCACTGCTCGCCCTCGCGCACGCCCCCCTGTGGGCACTGCTGGCGGTCGCGGTGCCGGCGGGTGCCTCGGTGCCGCAGGTCGGGCCCATGGTGCGCGCACGCTGGGCGGCCACCCTGCCGGAGAAGTCCCCGCTGCTGCCGACCGCCGCAGCCTTCGAGTCGGTGACCGACGAGTTCACCTTCGTCATCGGCCCGGTGCTGGCCACGGCCCTGTGCACCGGCGTCCACCCGGCGGCCGGGCTGCTGGCCGAAGCCGGGCTGACCCTGGCGGGCGGCCTGGTCTTCGCCGCGCAGCGACGGACCGCGCCCGCGCCGGCCGCCCGCGCCACGGGCGGCACCCGCGGACGGCAGCCCTCGGCGCTGACCGTGCCGGGCGTGCGGGTCCTCGCGGTCGCCTTCCTCGGCATCGGCGCGGTCTTCGGCGGCATGCAGGTCTCCATGACGGCCTTCACCGAGGAGATCGGCCGGCCGGACATCAACGGCCTGCTGTACGGCACCTTCGCCGCCGGGAACATGCTGGCCGGCATCGTCTGCGGCGCGGTGGCCTGGAAGTCCGGGCCCCGGCGGCGGATGGTCATCGGCTACACCGCGCTGACCGCGGCCACCTCGATGCTGTGGGCGGCACACGCCGTGCCGCTGCTCGGCGGGCTCGGGCTGCTCGTCGGGCTGACCATCGCCCCGGCACTGATCACCGGCTACACCCTGGTGGAATCGCTGGTGCCCGCGCAGGTCCGCACGGAGGCGTTCACCTGGCTGACGGGCGCGGTCGCGCTCGGGCAGGCGGCGGCGGCCACGGCGGCCGGCCGGCTCGCGGACGGCATCGGTGCGAGCGCCGGATTCACCGTGCCCCTGGCCGGTACCGCATTAGCGCTGATCACCTTGCTGGCACTGCGCGGCAGGCTCGCTCCGCAGTCCGCGGGACTGGTCGCGGCACGTGGGGACGGCAGTGGTATCGGTCACCGAGTGCCGGTCACGGTGGACTGACGCCGCGGAATGCTGCACTATTGACCGTCGTTAGCACTCACTGAGTCAGAGTGCCAGGAGGAGCAAGTGCCGACCTACCAGTACCAGTGCACCGAGTGCGGCGAGGGCCTCGAGGCGGTGCAGAAGTTCAGCGACGACGCGCTCACCGAGTGCCCGGCGTGCCACGGCCGCCTGCGCAAGGTCTTCTCCGCGGTCGGCGTTGTCTTCAAGGGTTCCGGTTTCTACCGGACCGACAGCCGCGGCTCGTCGTCCAGCAGCGCCCCGGCGGCCAAGGCCGGCAGCGGTTCCGAGTCGAAGTCGTCCGCGTCTTCGTCGTCGTCCTCGTCCTCTTCGACGGGTTCGTCCTCGGGCACCGGCGGCTCCTCGTCCAGCTCGGCGAGCACCTCCGCCGCCTGAGCGGAGGGCTTCGCGCGTCCGCACACGCGGATCCGCCCGAGCGGCGCCCCACTTTCGGGTGAAGGCCCCCGTCGGCAACGACCGGGGGCCTTCGGCGTACGCCCGCTCGCGGGGTGAGCGGGACGGGCAGGGTGAACCGGGCCGTGGCGGGCGGCCCTGCCGCCGGTATCGCCCCCGGCCGGTTTCACCGTGCGCGGCGACGGCTGCGGGCCACAGACTGGAGACATGCTGAGCGGTTGGGTCGTCGACCGGCCCGGGCCCATGATCACGGAGCCGTTGGTGCGCGTCGCCCGGCCGAAGCCGGTGCCGGGACCGACGGAGCTGCTGCTGCGCGTCGAGGCGTGCGGCGTCTGCCGGACCGATCTCCATCTGGCCGAGGGGGACCTGCCCCCGCACCGCCGGGAGACCGTGCCGGGGCACGAGGTCGTCGGGCGGGTCGTCGCCATGGGCGATCTCGCCGCCCGCTTCGCCGAGGGCGACCGGGTCGGTGTGGCCTGGCTGCGCGGCACCTGTGGGAACTGCGCCTACTGCCGGTCCGGACGGGAGAACCTGTGCCCGTTCTCCGTCTACACCGGCTGGGACGCGGACGGCGGCTTCGCGGACTTCACCACCGTCCCGGAGGACTACGCATACGCGCTGCCCGAGGACGCCGACGGCCACGACGCCGTGCACCTCGCGCCCCTGCTGTGCGCCGGGATCATCGGCTATCGCGCACTGCGCCGCAGTGACCTGCCGCACGGCGGACGGCTGGGCATCTACGGCTTCGGGGCGTCGGCGCACATCGCCGCGCAGGTCGCCCTGGCCGAGGGAGCGACGGTGCATGTGCTCACCCGGTCCCAGAAGGCCCGCGAACTCGCGCTGGAACTCGGTGCGGCCTCGGCGGCCGGTGCCGACGCCCGCCCCCCGGAACCGCTCGACGCGGCCATCCTCTTCGCGCCCGTCGGCGACCTGGTGCCGGTCGCCCTGGAGGCGCTGGACCGGGGCGGCACGCTGGCCGTCGCCGGCATCCACCTCACGGACATCCCCTCGCTCAACTACCAGCGCCATCTGTTCCAGGAACGGAATCTGCGCAGTGTCACCTCCAACACCAGACAGGACGGACAGGAGTTCCTGGCCCTGGCGGCCAGGATCGGGATCCGGGTGACGGCCACCCCGTACCCGATGGACCACGCGGACCGTGCCCTGGCGGATCTGGCCGCCGACCGCGTCAACGGCGCCGCCGTGCTCGTCCCGGGCTGACGGCGGGCGGCGGGCGGCTCCGGGCTCCCGGCTCCCGGCTCCCGGCTCCCGGCTCCCGGCTCCCGGCTCCCGGCTTCAGTCGACGCGTATCAGGCACCCCGTGACGTTCGAGGGGACGATCCGTATCCACAGGTCGTGGGTGCCGTCGGCCCACGGGTCGGGGTGGGCGTCCCTGGCGAGCGCGCGCACCTCGTCGGAGTCGGTGACGTGCTCGACGTTCCCGAGAAGCAGCACGCTCCAGCCGGCGCTGAGGGACGCGTCGAACCGATCGACCTCGAAGGCGACCTCGGTGCCCCGCCCGGCGGCCGGCGGGGTGTGCGGCGCCGTGCGGTAGACGATGGTGCCCTCGACGACGGAGTAGATGACCGGCAGTACGGCGGGATGGCCCGTGGCGGTGGTCAGCGCGACCCTGCCGACGTCCTGCCCCGACAGCCGGGTCCAGCACTCGTCCGCGCCCAGGTCGCAGGGCACCGGCTGGCCGGTCACCACATCGTCGGGACAGCTTTCGAGGTCACCCCCGAGCAGGCGGCTGGCCGTGGTCCGCAACGCGCCCGCGAGACGGAGCAGGGCGTTGGTGCCGATGCTGTGGTGGCACTGCTCCTCCACGTAGCGCACATAGCCCGGGGTCATCCCGGCCCGTGTGGCCACTTCCTCGCGGCTGAGCCCCAATTGCTCCCGCCGCTCCGCGACGCGGCGGGACACGTCGCCGGGGTGGGACCTGGAGTTTCCGGACAGGCCGTCGTGCAAGGTCTGCCTGGGCACGTCGACCACCTCCCGTTGTCGGGCTCAGGCGCTTCGTTTCGCTCTCCAGCACATCACCGCCCGGGCCGTGCCGCCAGGTCTGAATCCGCGGTCCCCTCGACCGGGCGACGAAGTTATCCACAACCGGTGAGTAATCCACAGGCCCGGAACGGCCGTCGGCGCGGTGGGGCATCGTGGTCCGTGCCGGTCCGACGACGAGAGCGGCGGCGAAAGCGGCGAGAACAAGTGACGGCACGTGGCCGGCAAGCGGTCAGCAAGTGGCGGTGGTGGCCCCAGTGATGGGTGAGAAGAGCGTGAACCGGGTGAACAGCGTGAACAGCGTGGGCGATGTGGCGGCAATGGCGGCACCAGCGACAGCGGGTGCGATCTCCCGGTCGGGCGCCGGGGCTCCGGCACCGCGCACGGTTCCGGATTTCGCGCCGATCAGGGCGGGCGGCGGGAGCCACCGCTTACGGCGGCTGCTGCGCCGGCGCCGCCGGGTGGTGGCGGCGGGACTTGCCATGACGGCCGCGGCAGTTGCGGCCACCGCGCCCCGGGAGGCCCCTCGGCCCGCGTGGTCCGGCCGGGCGGGGCCCGCGCCCGCGGTGGCCGCCGCGGCGCGTGACACGGTGCGCGCGCCCGTGCGGATCGCGGACGCGGAGGCGGTACGGCTCGTGCGCCCCGGCGACCGGGTGGACGTGATGGCCGCGGCGCGCATCGTCGCGCGGGCCGCGCCCGTGGTGGACGTACCACGGGAGTCCGACGGGTTCTCCGGTGTGCTCGGCCAGGACGGCGCGGGCGGCGGCGCGGACGGGGCGCTGATCGTGCTCTCGGTCCCGCGCGACACGGCCGCCGCGCTCTCCGGGGCCGCAGCGGGGACCCCTTTGTCCCTGGCGCTGCGGTGAAGGCGACGGCCACGGACGGTGGCCGCGGGCCCGGACCCCCGGGGCGGAGGGGGCGGGTCGGGGCGAGTCGGACAGGGGTGTGTCGCGCGGCGCCCAAGCCCGTACCCTCAGAGGCCGAACCGCTCACGGACCCCAGGGTTCCGCCGTCCGTCCCGTGGTGGGCCCGCTGACGCGTCAGGGTTCCGTAGGCCGAACATGCACGGTCGTTCGAAAGGAAATCGTCCCTTGAAGGGCTTCAAAGCCTTCCTTCTGCGTGGCAATGTCGTCGAGCTCGCTGTCGCCGTCGTCGTCGGCGCGGCGTTCAGCAAGATCGTCGATGCGTTCGTGAAGGGCCTCATCAACCCGGTGATCGGTGCCATCGGCACCAAGAACCTCGACGGCTACATCGTCTGCATCGAGAAGCCCTGCGTCGCCTCCGGCGGCGAGCTCACGAAGGGCGTGGGCCTGCTGTGGGGCTCCGTCGCCGGTGCCGCGCTGACCTTCCTGATCACGGCCGCGGTCGTGTACTTCCTGCTGATCCTCCCGATGAACAAGCTCAACGAGCGCCGCAAGACAGGCAAGGAGGAGGCGCTGCCCGGCCCGACCGAGCTGGAACTGCTCACCGAGATCCGCGACCTGCTCGCCCGCCAGCAGGGCAACGGCGGCGGTCACACCATCCCGTCGCCCTACGACCACGGCGGCGGGAACCGGACGCGCCAGTAGGCGCGGCGCGCACGGGCGCGCATGTCCGTCTCAGATGTGGTGCGGGGGCTTCTCGTCGAGGAAGCGCGCGAGATCTCCCGCACCGCCCTGCCCCTGCCGGTCGCCCCAGCCGGCGTCGGTGTCGTCGCTCGACTGCCGGTCCAGCGGGTCGTCGAAGACCAGCGCCGTCGCGGGGTCGCGTGGTTCACGCGGCCGGTCGGGTGCGGGCTGCGCGGCGGGGTGGGGATCGGAACTGCTCATGGGCTCCAGGGTACGGGGGTCCCGTACCGGGCCGGCCCGCTCCGGACAGGGGTCGGGCCCCGGTGCAGGGGGGTGGCACCGGAGCCCGAGTCTTGGGTGGGGGGTGGGTGCGGGCGCCGCGGCGGACGCCCGCCAGGGGGTCAGGCCGCCTCGATGGACAGCCCCGTCTGGCGCGCCATGCGCTTCAGGTCGGCCAGGGCGTGCTTCTCGATCTGCCGGATCCGTTCACGGGTCAGGCCGTGCTGCTTGCCGACCTCGGTCAGCGTCCGCTCGCGGCCGTCCACGATCCCGTAGCGCGCCCGGATGATGGACGCGGTCCGGTCGTCGAGCCGGTCGATCAGGTCCTCCAGTTCCTCACGCCGCAGCATGACGAGCACGGAGTCCTCCGGCGAGGCCGCCGAGGTGTCCTCGACCAGATCGCCGAACTGGGTCTCGCCCTCGTCGTCCACGGACATGTTGAGGCTCACGGGGTCGCGCGCCCAGTCCAGCACATCGGCGATGCGCTCCGGTGTGGAGTCGAGTTCGGCGGCGATCTCCGCGGGCTCCGGGTCGCGTCCGTGCTCACGGTTGAACTCGCGCTGCACCCTGCGCACACGCCCCAGCTCCTCCACCAGGTGGACGGGGAGCCGGATCGTGCGCGACTGGTCCGCGATGGACCGGGTGATCGCCTGGCGGATCCACCATGTCGCGTATGTGGAGAACTTGAAGCCCTTGGCGTAGTCGAACTTCTCGACGGCGCGGACCAGGCCCGCGTTGCCTTCCTGGATCAGGTCCAGCAGCGGAAGGCCGCTGCGCGGATAACGTCGCGCGACGGCGACGACAAGACGCAGGTTGGACCGGATGAAGACGTCCTTGGCCCGCGCACCTGCGGCGGCTATCGCCTCCAGTTCCTCGCGGTCGGCGCCGCCTCCCGAACCCAGCTCCTCGCCTGCGAGGAGCTGCTCGGCGTAGACGCCGGCCTCGATCGCCCTGGAAAGCTCGACTTCCTGCGCGGCGTCGAGCAACGGCGTGCGCGCGATCTCGTCGAGGTACATGCCGACGAGGTCGCGGTCGGCCATCTCGCCGTGGCCGTGCGCGCGGGCGCTGCTCTTCCCGCCGTTGGTGCTGCGGGCGACGGCACGGGTTGCCATGCGTGCTCCCTTGCGAAGGTTCGGTCGGGTGTCGGTCGAATGAGCCGCCTCTCAGCAGCTTCGCGACTACCTCTCGGCTGCCCACTCGAAAAGTGATAACGACTGGAATCCGGACACAATTCCCATGCGCAGCCCCATTTTTTACGATCTTGCAGTACCCTGTCCGGCCACAGCGAGAGGTGGATCATTGCCGAAGCCCCCGGAAGTGCAGGTCAGACCGGGTCGGGAGGAGGACCTGCGGGCCCTCACCGAGCTCTACAACCACTACGTCCGCGAGACGCCCGTCACCTTCGACCTGGAACCGCTTTCCCTGGAACAGCGCCGTCCATGGCTGCTCTCCCACCCGAAAGACGGACCGCACCGCCTTTTGGTTGCCCTCGAATCCGCAGAAACCCTCGAATCGGCCGCAACTCCGGACACCCCGGCCCCGGCCGGCCGCCTCCTCGGCTATGCGACGAGCAGCCCGTTCCGCCCGAGGGCGGCCTACGCGACCTCGGTGGAGACCTCTGTGTACTGCGCCCCCGGCGCGGTCGGCCTGGGTGTGGGCAGCCTGCTCTACACCGCGCTCTTCCAGGCTCTGCGGAACGAGGACGTGCACCGCGCGTACGCGGGCATCGCCCTGCCCAACGAGGCCTCGGCGCGGCTGCACGCCCGGTTCGGCTTCCGCCCGGTCGGCGTCTTCCGCGAGGTCGGCCGGAAGTTCGGCCGCTACTGGGACGTCGCCTGGTACGAGAAGGAGCTGACGCCCGTCGCCTGACCCGGGCCCCTCCCGGCCGCGCCCTTCGGAGCCGCCGGGCGCCGGGCGCCGTTCAGCGCAGCCAGGGCAGGTCCGCGACCGTCCCCTTCCCGGGCTGGAGTCCTTCCGCGATGGTCCGGCAGATCTCGCCCAGTTGCCGCGTCTGCTCCGGCGAGAGGCGGTCGAAGATCGCCCCGCGCACCGCCTCGACGTGCCCGGGCGCGGCGGCGGCGAGCGCCGCGAAGCCCTCGTCCGTCAGGACGGCGAGCTGGCCGCGCCGGTCGGACGGGCAGCTCTCGCGCCGCACCCAGCCGTTCTCCTCCAGCCGCGCTATGGCATGCGAGAGCCGGCTGCGCGTAATCTTCGAGCGTTCCGCGAGCTCCGTCATCCGCATCCGGCGCTCGGGCGTCTCCGAGAGCCACACCAGCAGCGAGTAGTAGGCGTGCGGCATGTTCGCGTCGCGCTGGAGCTGCCGGTCCAGCGCGTCGGAGACCAGCTGGGTCGATGCCATGTAGGCGCGCCAGGCGCGCTGCTCCTCCTCGCTCAGCCAGCGGGGTTCGGTCCTGCTCGTCGTCATGTGCCCATGGTACGAATTTATCTTGAAACCTCAAGCAATTAGGGGTACCGTCCATTCTGCTCGCTTGAAAGTTCAAGAAACACCGGGCAAGGAGCTCCAGGAACCGATGACCACCGCACCCGCGCTCCCCCAGGCCGCGATCCGTACCCGCGTGAGCGTCCCGCTGCGCTTCGCCGACGGCTGGACGACCTCCGCCGACGTTCTCACCTTCACCGGCCTCGCCGACGGCAAGGAGCACATCGCGCTCGGCCTCGGCGATCACGAGGGGGCGCCGGTACCGCTCGTGCGACCGCACTCCGAGTGCCTGACGGGCGACGTGTTCGGTTCCCAGCGCTGCGACTGCGGGCCCCAGTTGCGGGAGGCGGCCGAGCGCATCGCCGCCGAGGGCGGTTATCTGCTCTACCTGCGCCAGGAGGGCCGCGGCATCGGCCTGTACGCCAAGCTGGACGCGTACGCCCTCCAGGACCGGGGCCTGGACACCTACGCCGCCAACCGCGCCCTCGGCCGGGCCGACGACGAGCGCGACTACACCGCCGCCGCCCAGATGCTCGGCGCGCTCGGCGTGGACACGATCCGTCTGCTCAGCAACAACCCCGACAAGGCGGAGCAGTTGTCCGCCCTCGGTGTCGCGGTCGCCGAACGCGTGCCGACCGCCGTGCACCTCTCGCCGGCCAACGTCCGCTATCTGCGCGCCAAGGCCGAGCACACCCACCACACCCTCGACCTCCCGGCCTGAGGAGGCCCCCCATGCGCATGCCCGCCCTCTACCTGTCGCACGGCGCCCCGCCGCTCGCCGACGACCCCGTGTGGCCGGGTGAACTGGCCGCCTGGTCGGCCGGGTTCCCCCGCCCCACGGCGATCCTGATGATCTCCGCGCACTGGGAGGAGGCCCCGCTCGCGCTCGGCGCGACCACCACCGTCCCGCTGGTGTACGACTTCTGGGGCTTCCCCCAGCACTACTACGAGGTCAAGTACGCGGCCCCCGGCGCGCCCGCGCTGGCCGAGTCGGTGCGCAAGCTGCTGCGCGGCCCGGGCATCCCGGTGCAGGACATCCCGGACCGGGGTCTGGATCACGGGGCGTACGTGCCGCTCGTGGAGATGTTCCCGGGCGCGGACATCCCCGTGCTGCAGGTCTCGATGCCCACGCTCGACCCGCAGCGGCTGATGGACATCGGGCGGAGGCTGGCCCCGCTCCGCGACGAGGGCGTGCTGATCGTCGGCAGCGGCTTCTTCACGCACAACCTGGCCGCGCTGCGGCACGCCGGTGGCGTCCCCGGCTGGTCGGCCGAGTTCGACGACTGGGGTCGGCGGGCGCTGGACGCCCAGGACGTGGACGCGCTGCTGGACTTCTCGCACACCTCCCCTGCGGGCACCCTCGCCCACCCGCGCACCGAGCACTTCGCCCCGCTCTTCGTCGCCATGGGCGCGGCCGAGGACGATCTCGCCGCGCAGCGCAGCGTCATCGACGGCTTCTGGATGGGTCTGGCCAAGCGGTCTGTGCAGTTCGGCTGAGCCTCCGCCCCGCTCACCGCAAGCCGAAGGGCCCCGCTTCCGTCCGGAAGCGGGGCCCTTCGTACGGTGCGCCGGGGGGCGTCCGGGTCAGTGGGCGATCACGGGAACGACGATGTCCTCGGCGCTGCCCTCCGCCCCGTCCCCGGACGACGCCGCCACGACGCCGCCGCCGTGGCCGGCGTTGATGAAGGTGAAGGCGATGATCGCCGACACCGCCAGGATGCCGGCGGCCCACCAGATCGCGGTCGAGTAGCCGTGCACCGCGGCCGCGTTGATGAAGCCCTGCTTGCCCAGCGTGCGGGCCTCGGCGGCGTGGGAGGCGATCCACGCGGTGGTGGCGCTGGCCGCGATGGTGTTGAGCAGCGCGGTGCCGATGGCACCGCCGACCTGCTGCGAGGTGTTGACCATGGCGGAGGCGACACCTGCGTCACGCGGCTGCACACCGTACGTGGCCAGGCTCATGGCCGGCATGAACGCCGTACCCATGCCGAGGCCGAGCAGGATCTCAGCCGGCAGGATCAGGCCCGCGTAGGAGCTGCCGACCTGGAGCTGGGTCAGGATCAGCATGCCCACGGCCGCCAGCGCGAAGCCGGGGGTCATCAGCAGCCGCGGCCGGACGCGGTTCATCAGACGCGCGCCGATCTGGGTCGAGCCGGTGATCATGCCCGCGATCATCGGCAGGAACGCGAAGCCGGTCTTCAGGGCGGAGAAGCCCTGCACGACCTGGAGGTAGTAGCCGAGGAAGAGGAAGAGGCCGAACATGGCGATGATCGCCAGGCCGAGCGACATGTACACGCCGGCGCGGTTGCGGTCGGTCACCACGCGCAGCGGCAGCAGCGGCGCCTTCACACGGGACTCGACGACCACGAAGGACACCAGCAGGACGACCGCGACCACGAACAGGGCGATGGTCTTGCCCGCGAGCCAGCCGTCGGACTCGGCGACGGTGAAGCCGTAGACCAGCGAGACCAGACCCAAGGTGGCGAGCAGCGCACCGGGGATGTCGAGGCTGCTGTTGTTGCGGCTGCCGGCGGGCTCGCGGATGACCCGGAGCGCACCGAAGACGGCGACGGCGGCGAAGGGGATGTTCACAAAGAACGTCCAGCGCCAGTTCAGGTACTCGGTCAGCGCGCCACCGAGGATCAGGCCGACCGCGCCGCCACCACCGGCGATGGCGCCGAAGATGCCGAACGCCTTGGCGCGCTCCTGGGGCTCGGTGAACATCACCGCGAGCAGCGACAGGGCGGCGGGGGCGAGCAGCGCGCCGAAGGCACCCTGCAGGGCGCGGGCGCCGAAGAGCACCGCCTCGTTGGCCGCGGCGCCACCGATCGCCGAGGCGGCCGCGAAGCCGATGAGACCGGTGATGAACGTGCGGCGGCGGCCCCACATGTCGGCGATGCGCCCGCCGAAGAGCAGCAGTCCGCCGAAGACGAGCGCGTAGGCCGTGATGACCCACTGCTTGTTGGCGTCGGAGATGCCCAGGTCGACCTGGGCGGTGGGAAGCGCGATGTTCACGATGGTGCCGTCGAGGACGACCATCAGCTGAGCTATCGCGATGAAGGCCAGCGCCTTCCAGCGCTGGGCGTGGGCCGTTTCTGACATGGAAGAACTCACTAACGGTGGGGAGACGGGCACGACGGTGAACTCTGCAGACCGCATGGGCGCCGCGCGCCGATGCGGGCGGGCGCGACTCATGGACCAGAGAAGACGAAGGGGACCTACAGTACGTAACGGGTGAATGGTCGGCTAGTGAATTACCGGTCGGCCGGCCACGGCGCGCGGCTGCCGGCGGAGGCTCAGTGGTGCCCCCGAAGGTCGTCCAGCGTCACCGACGATCCGGGCAGCACCGAACGTGCCGGAGCCTCCAGACCGTCGACGAACAACTGAAGGTGCCGGTGGATGAAACGGCCCATGTCGCAGTGCGATCCCGGCAGCGGCCGGGTGAGCTGGCTGATCGCCACCATCAGATCGCCGACGTCGATGTCGTCGCGGAGCCGTCCGGACCGGCGAGCAGCCTCCATCAGACGCGCGACGCCGTCGTGCAGACGGACGCGGCCCTCCTCCAGGCGCGGATCACCCTGGCCGAAGCGCGCGACGAGCATGGGACACAGCGCCCCCACCCGCTCGTCGGCGGCTTCGTGCACAAAGGCGCGCAGCGCGTCGAAGGGGTCCGGTTCCTCGGCGAGCAGCCGCTCGGCGCGGTCCGCGATCCGGTCCATCACCGAGTACGCCACCTGGATCGCGAGTTCCTGGCGGTCGGCGAAGTGCCGGTAGACCGTCGCGTTGCCGACGCCCGCGCGGCGGGCGACCTCGTCGAGGGGTGCGTCGGCGCCGTACTCCAGGAGGACTTCACGGGCCGCGGCCATGATGCGCTCACGATTGCGTGTCGCGTCCGCGCGCTGCTTCACGGCGGTCTGGACCATGACGGGTCCTCCTCTCCCACGGTGCCGGGTGTACTGCCTGACGGTTGTCCGGTGCCGCGCATCCGGGGAACGTGTCCCCGCTTGCGCGACACAAGGGTAAACGGGGACGTCGTCCCCGGATATTTCAGCGCCTGTTGTGACCTGACTCACATTCAGCCGCATACGGGAAGGGCCCCGGCCGCACCATGGCGACCGGGGCCCTCCTCGTCTCCGTCGTGCGGGCCCACCGTCCTGGGCCCGGCATCGCGACTACTCGACGACGAGCTCGACGTCGATGTTGCCGCGGGTCGCCTTGGAGTACGGGCAGACCGCGTGGGCCTGCTCCAGCAGCTGGTGGCCGGTCTCGTTCTCCAGCTCCGGCGGCAGCTCGGCCCGGAGCACCACGGCCAGGGCGAAGCTCGTCTCGTCCTTGCCAATCGAAACCTCGGCGGTCACCGAGATGTCCTTCGTGTCCACCTTGGCCTGGCGGCCGACCAGGGCCAGCGCACTGGCGAAACAGGCCGCGTAGCCGGCGGCGAAGAGCTGCTCGGGGTTGGTGCCCTGACCGTTGCCGCCCATGGCCGGGGGCATGGCCAGCGCGAGATCGAGCTGGCCGTCGGAGCTCACGGCCCGCCCGTCGCGGCCGTTGGCGGTGGCGACAGCGGTGTACAGCGCGTCCATGGGAATCCGTCCTCTTTCGATCGCGTACGAACTCGTTGCGCCAAGTAGAGCACACAACTCAGTTGTGCACAACTAAAGTGTGGGCACTTCGGATACCCTGGACCCATGACCGCCCCTGCCTCTGCCCCCGCATCCGCATCCGCGCGGGCCGGCGACGACTACCTGCGCCTGGAGCAGCAGATCTGCTTCTCGTTGCAGTCCGCGTCCCGCGCCTTCGGCGGTGTCTACCGGGTCGTCCTCAAGGACCTCGGCCTCACGTACCCCCAGTACCTCGTCATGCTCGTGCTGTGGGAGCACGGCCCGCTGCCGGTGAAGCGCATCGGCGAGCACCTGCGCCTCGACTCCGGCACGCTCTCCCCGCTGCTGAAGCGCCTGGACACGGCAGGCCTCGTACGGCGCGAGCGCTCCGCCGACGACGAGCGCTCGGTCACCGTCCACCTCACCGAGGACGGCGCCGCCCTGCGCGAGCGCGCGCTCCAGGTGCCGCGCCGCATCTCCGCGGCCACCGGGCTCGGCCTGGACGAGATCATCGACTTGCGCACCCGCCTGGACCGGCTGACCTCGGCGCTCGACGCGGCCGACCTGGCGGAGGACGCCTGACGGCGCTTTACCGCCGGCCGGTGCGGACGCGCACGTCCGCACCGCCCCGCCCCTGATCCGCTACCCTGTCCTGGGCTGCCCTCCGGGGCGGCATCGCCTC
Source organism: Streptomyces sp. NPDC088733 (assembly GCF_044751185.1). NCBI lineage: Bacteria > Bacillati > Actinomycetota > Actinomycetes > Kitasatosporales > Streptomycetaceae > Streptomyces > Streptomyces sp. NPDC088733. The sequence continues at coordinate 29,199 of NZ_JBIVLH010000009.1, read as the reverse complement.
GCCGGGACCCTGTCCCACGCGGGGCGTGGCCTCAGTAGCTCAGGGGATAGAGCACCGCTCTCCTAAAGCGGGTGTCGCAGGTTCGAATCCTGCCTGGGGCACATAGCGAAGGGCCAGTTCAGGGGCTTGGTCCCCCGGAACTGGCCCTTTCTCGTGACCACGGCCGTGCCACTTCCGTGCCACAACGCCCGCTACGAGTCGCCGTCACCCCGCGCCTTGCGGATCATCGAACCGAGCCGATCGGCGATCTCGCGATCACGACCGTTGACCATGTGCTGATAGATCAGAGCGGCACGTGGAGTGCTGTGGCCCATCCTGGTCATCAGCTCCCGCAGGCTCGCACCGGAGGCGGCGAGCGTGTTCCCGGTGTGCCGAAGATCGTGGAAGTGCACGTCTGCCGTGATGCCTGCCTTGGTCCGCGCGCGGATCCAGTCGTCTCGGAAGTTGCTCCGGCGCAACTGTCCGCCCTGCGGGCCGAGGAAGACGTGGCCGTCGCGGCCGGGCCCGGCGTAGCTGTCGAGGTGCCGTTGAACGTCCGGCAGGAGTTCGCTGGGGAAGGCCACCGGCCGAATACCGGCGTCGGACTTGGGTGCCTTGTCGAAGAGGGCTCCGGTCTGCATCTCTGCCTGCGAGCGCCGGACCATGAGCGCCGCCTTGCCCGTGTCGACGTCCCGCCGGCGGAGCGACGCCAGCTCCCCGAAGCGCAGCCCGGTAAAGGCTGCCAGGAGGACGAGCAGCCGGTAGCGCGAGCCCATCGCGTCAGCCACGGCGTACACCTCGCCCACGCTGAGGACCGGCCTCTCCGGCACGTCGTACCGGTCAGCGCCCTTGACCCGGCACGGGTTGCGCCGGATCAGTTCGTCATCCACGGCCGTGTTCAGGATCGCCCGTAAGACCTGGTACGCCTTGACCACGGTCGGCTCACCAGTGCGCGTCAGGCACGCCGTCCGCAGGCCCGCACCTGAGCTGTCGTGATCGAGACCAACGGCCGGTCACCGAAGGTGGGGAGCAGGTGCAGCCGGACCACCGATTCGTGGCGCTCGCGCGTACGCGCAGCCATCTTGCGATCCTTGAGCCACGCGAGGGCGTAGTCACCGAAGCTGACTTTGCCCGCATCCGGATCGGCCCACTGGCCGCGGGTGATGTCTGCCTCGATGTGGGTCAGCGCGACTTCCGCATCCGTCTTGGTCGCGTAGGTCTCCTCTGCGCTGCGGAGCTGGCCCGTGTTCGGGTCGCGGTATCGCACCTGCCATCGGCCCGACTTGAGTTGTCGCACCGAGCCGAAGCGGCGGCGTCTGCCCTGGTCGTTGGGCATCAGGCAACCCTCCTCAGGCCAACAGGGCAAGCACTCAGCGGCCGGACCGTGTGTTCGGCGATGAACGAGGAGACGGCGCTCTCCGGGATGCGGACGTGCCGACCGACCTTCACGAAGGTGATCCGGCGTTCCTCGATCAAGCGCCGGGGGAAGCGCACGGTAGTCCCCAGCAGCTCCGCGACTTCCTGCACTGAGAGCAGTCGATCCACGCTCACCACTCCCCCGCGTCATCGTCAGGCAGGTCGGCGAGAGCTTCGCGGGCGGTGTCGCGGTTGGTGCGGATGTCCCGGGCGATGCTGGCGGCAAGCCAGGATTCGCCGGGGGTGTGGCCGTGTCCGGCGTAGGTCCAGTGGGCGAGCACGAGCGTGGAGCCCTCCAAGGTGTCGTCGGGGTCAGGTAGCCCGCGCTGCTGGCGTTCCTGGCGGGCGCGGTAGTCGGCGCGGACCTGGCGCAGCGCGCCCAGGGTGGTGGAGTAGCGGCGGGACTTGGTGGAGAAGTGGCCGCGGAAGCCCAGCATGTGGGCCCAGGCCCGCAGCTTGCGGTCCGGGTATTCGGCGTCGAGGTCGAAGCAGGCTTCGATCAGGCGGCGGGTGTGGGTGGGGAGGTCGAACAGGTCGAGGGCTTCGCGGTTGCCCACCCGGCGATCGACGGTGCCGGTGGTCTCGGCAGCCTTGGTGGCGTACTTGGCCACGTAGGCGGCGACGGCCTGTTCGGTCAGCTCCTGGCCGTCATCCGTGCCGATGGGGCGGACATCGACCTGTGAACCCCAGCGCAGCTCCCGCGCCGGGAGGGTGCCGGCGGCCGGGACCGGAACCGAGACCCGGGCAGCAGCGGCGTGGATCGCGGCGTCCAGCAGCGCCACGCTGGCCCACGACGGCGGAACGTCCTCCGGGCCACCGGGGCCGTCGAGGCGGATGATCGCGTGGAAGTGCACGGCCCCGCGCTTTTGGTACTCGGCGACCTTGCCGAAGGAGACCCGGCAGACCTCCTTCAAGGCGGCTTGGGAGAGTCCGGCGCGGGCGGCGATCTCACGGCGCAGGTAGATGGTGAAGCGCCGCCACAGATCCCCGGCGTGGTTGTTCCACAGCACCGCACCCGCATAGTCGTACCGGTCCGGATCCAGCGGGGTGCCGATCGCCAGGTCATGCTCCGCATGGGCGAGGCCGCAGCGGCAGCGGCCGGTGTCGGGGCGGTTGTGGACCGGCCCGAACGACGGCGCGGTCAGCGTGGCGAACACCTTCGGGTGCGTGCGGACCGTTACGGGGACGTCCTTGCGCTCATCCCCGGTCAGCCCGGCCCGGATCAGGTGGAAGGTGTCGCCCGCGTAGGTCCAGGCGCACGAGGGGCAGCGCGAGGCCCGGCGGTTTCCGCACGCCACCCGTAACCGGCCCCCCGGCTCGCCATCGGTTGAGTACGAGTACAGGACGTCACCCGATTTGGCGTCGCGGGTGACGGTCAGCCCTTGCAGGTGGATCGGGTCGGCGCAGCCGCCGGTGCGCTGGATCTGCTCCCGCCACCGCTCGAACCCCGGATCATTCGCGAGCCGCAGCGCGTCGAGGAGCGTGTGGGGGTCGGTGCCGCAGGCGGCCGCAGCACCAGCCACAGCCGCCGGGGCAACAGGCGTCAAAGTCACGCGACCACCGCCATGGGGGCCATGGTCCATTCAGTGCCGGGGCGCACACCGCCCGTGTCACCGATACCGGCCTCGACCAGACGGCCGCCCTCGCAGATGTGGCACCAGATCTGGAACCCGGTCGAGTCGTAGCCAGTGCCCTCGCACTCCGGGCAGTCCATCCAGGACCGCGCCTCGAAGTACGCAGCACACGCAGCGGCGTCTCGGCACCGGCGGTCGCCACAGACCACGCAGGAACGAGACGAACGGACCGTCACCACCGCAGCCGGGCGCGAAGTTAAGGCACCGACCTCCACACGGGCAGGCAGCACAGGCATGATGGAACTTCCCTTCGTGGGACGAAGGGGGCGGCGAAACTGCTTGGCGGTAGGTGCGCCGCCCCCGGGCTTCACAGGGGGTCGATCTCATCTAGCTTCTCTTGTATTACCTAGATTAGTTGCCTGACGGCTAAGCGCAAGAGCTTTGGCGGGCACTGGGGAAGATTTCTTTAGGTCACTTAGGTAACCTGGATCCGTGACCGTGAGCCCGGACGTGCCCCGCAGCGCCTACGAACAGGTCGCTGACGATCTCCGGCGGCAGATTGCTGCTGGAGCCCTCAAGGCTGGGCAGCGGCTCGACGCAAACGCCAAACTGGCCGTCCGTTATGGCGTTGCCACCATGACCGTCCGGCACGCTCTCGACGTCCTCCGAGAAGAGGGCTTGATCGTGAGCCAGCAGGGTCGCGGAACCTTCGTCGCCAGCGATCCACCCGAGCTGGAGACCTCCGAAGGCGATGCCCAGATGACGGACGAGCTGTCCGAGATCAAGGCCGCGTTGGAGCTGATCAACTCGCGGCTCGACCGGATCGAAGGTCAGGTCCGCGCCCGGCCTTGACGTGCGAAGCGAGCCGGTCCACGCGCTGACCAGCTTCGATCAGTTGCTTCCTGATCTCGTGCAGCTCGACTAGTAACCGTGCCTTGTCCGCGACCCTCACTACAGCGTGCCCCCTGTTGGTTGTGGTGATCAGCCCAGCTTCATGTTCCCGGCGAGACGCCTGATCTCTTCCGTTCGTGCATGCCTATCCGTGGCCCGCAGGTCGTCCACAAGGTTCCGTGCAATCGGGCGATTGCGGACGTGCTGGGGAGCGATCGAGTCGGCGCGCAGAATTGCCTCAGCCGCCGGGTCCGACTTGCCGTTCATCATCTGGCCGGCCGCCATGCAGACCCAAAAGTGCGACTGCCGTTCGCCCGAGGCGATCCGGGCCACGTCGACCAGCTCAGCCTTCGACAGCACGTCGCGCGGATGCCCCAGTTCCAGACTGATCTCCACCGAGTGGATCTCCGCGTTCACCGCGTTGAACTGGGTCTGGAACACATTCCCGTCGTCAGGGAGACCGGCCGCAACTTCACGGGCCGCAGCCAGATGGGCTTCCGCTTCTGTGCGATCCCACAGCCGGGACCAGGCCACGGCGGCACGAAGGTGCATGGCTCCCCAGAGGGCCCGCACGACGTCGTCGGCGCCAGCCATGTGCGGTTCCAGATCATCCAAGGCTCGACGTGCCATGTTCTTGGCCGATCCGAGTTCGCCCTCATGGAGCCAGACCCCGCAAAGGTCCCAGCGAGCCGCCGCCTGCAAGACGGGAGAATCGGCACGCTCAGCAGCCACCAACTCACGCTGCACCGCACTCCACCCAAGGTCATGGTGACCGAGCAGGTTGGAGGAGACTCGCGCCATGTGACTCGACCGAAGCATCAGAGCCTCTGCCGCGGCCCGAGCCTCCCCGTCGGAGATGGCGCACAAGACGACCAGCTCGCGGAGGATCTGAGGGAGCACGTCACCCAGCGCCGTGAACTTCGCGTCCTGCCGCAGACGCTCGGCAGCAGCTACACGGGCCGCAAGATCAGCGAGCGTCGGGGCCGCGGGAAGCGCGATGAGATCCGCACCACCGGGCATCGTTGCCTGTTGCAGCGCCAGACGGAGACCGGGGATGGCGGCGTGACCGGAGTCGAGTTCACTCGTGTCATGCCGGTACGGCTGCCCGGTCAGCTCGACAACTTCGACGCCAAGAACATCGGCAAGCTGCCCGAGCACGCTCATGCGGTCCAGCGCCAGACGCCCGGTTTCAACCTTGGAGACCCAGCTCACGGAACGATCCACAGCGGCTGCCAGCTGCGCTTGATCCCAGCCGATGCGGCGTCGTGCCCTCGCAACGCGCTGCCCGGTAGTCAGGTCAGCTCCCATCATGGGCCCCCTTTCGACACTTCGAAGGTACCCACCAGGTGAGACCACGCTGTCAGTAAAAGTGACAGTTCAGCGAGCAACGGCCGTATCCCGCAGCCGAGTTACGGATTTCTCTACCTCATCAAGACACCCGGCGTCGCTCACGCTCCGCCGGGCGCGCGGCCCGCGTCCGGCCGCGCCCACGCTCCAGTCTTCGCCCCGCTCGGCGCGCCGTCCGCCGCCGCGCGCCCGCACAGGTAGGCCCAGGGGCATGAGGTCAAAACCGCGGTGGCTGAGGCGGCCGGCGCTCCGAGGCTTTAGGCAGCCACCATGGGGCGAGCCTCGAAGATCGGGGCCCACATCGGGCCATTGCGGGCAGGTCCACAGACCGCCCGAGTCGCCGCAAGCTTACGGGCCCCGATCTCTCGCCCCATGCCAGCTCCCGCCCAAAGCCTCTGCGCGCCGACCGTCGGTGTAGGTAACGGCCTGCTGTGGGGACGATCAGCAGTGCCTGTCTAGCCCATGATCGCCAGACGGTCGGCGGTGCCGCCGCGCCACTCGAAGAGGAAGATCGTCGCGTCGTCGCTGGTGACCCCGCCTCGCGCACGCTTCAGCGCGTGGGAAAGGACCCGCACCATGGCCCGTACACTCGTCTCCTTGATCCCGACCCGCGTGATGATGTCGACCAGTTGGCCAAGGCCGAACTGTTCCCCTCCGGCCTCGCGTTCCTCGATGAGACCGTCGGTGAAGCACAGCACCCGATCGCCGCGCCGCAGCATCAGTTCACTGATGCGGGGCTCCTCTCCACCGAAACCAACCGGCAGGGTCGTCCGGCTCTCCAGCCGCTGGATGACACGCCGGTCGCGGATGAGGAGCGGATCCGGATGGCCAGCGTTCACCCATTGCAGGTGTCCTGTCGAGATGTTGAGGCGCATCATCTGCGCGGTGACGAAGTGCTCGGGCCCGAACTGTTCAGCGATGACCTGGTCCATGAACGCGTAGATCTCGGCCAGTTCCACATCGGCGCGTCGGGCGTGGCGGTACGCACCGATGGCCGCGGTCGCCATCACGGCGGCGTCCAGACCGTGGCCCATCGCGTCGATCACGGCCAGGTGCAGGATGTCGTCGTTGAGGGCGTAGTCGAAGCTGTCGCCCGCGACCGCGTAGGCGGGCTCGAGGATTCCCGCCACCTCGACCTGGGGGACGGACATCATCAGCGGGGGCAGCAGGGACCACTGGATCTCTGCGGCTACGGTCATCGGGGCTCGGCGCCGGGCCTTCGTGAATTGATCGGTGTAGCTGTTCTTCGTCACCAGCATGTCGGCGACCATGCTCGCGAGCCGCCGCAGCAGCCGCCGGCCATCGTCATCCACGGTGTCCATCGTGACGCCCAGCACCCCCACCTGATCGCTGCCGTCCAGCAATGGCAGGAACAGCCGGATCCCGTCCGACAGCGGTACCTCCACGAGCGTTGCCTCCAGAAACGCCCGACCGGCATGAGATCCCGCGATCGGTACGGCCGCGCCACCGGCGAGTCGTCTGCCCGGCAGCGGCACGAGCATGATCTGTTCGTAGTCCTGCAGGAGCACGGAGACGGCACGTCCGCCCATCCTGGCGATCTCTTCCGCGATCAGCGGCGCGATCAATTGCGGCGGCATCTCGTGGGCACGGTCGAGCAACACGCCCAGCAGCCGTTCCCCGAATCCCTCGGACCGGTCGACCGGGACGTCGTCAGGACCGCAGGGTACTTCCGACATACCCCCATATGAACATGATCTCCGCGCTCTCCTGCGCCGACACTCATGAGGCGAGCTGACAGGGCACTTCCGCCCCCGCTGCGCCGTGGCGGACTGAGTGTCTAACTGCGCTACAACGGCCCCGTACGGGGACGGACGAGCACGGACGATCGCGCACAGTTCACGCAGGTCACCGGAGGTCCAACCCCAGGTCGCAGCACCACACGCATTGCTTCGGGACGAAGAGCGTCCGTGCCACATCCGTGCCAGATCGGGCGGGGTCTCACGGGGAATCGGGGTGCGCAGGGGTACGTGACGCCGGACTCCGCCCAGGGTAGGGAACCCGCAGGTCACAGCCTCGATCGCCCCACCTCGCTCCTAAAGCGGGTGTCGCAGGTTCGAATCCTGCCTGGGGCACGGGTTGAAGGGCCAGTTCAGAGGCTTCATCTCCTCTGACTGGCCCTTTCTGGTGACCACGGCGATGCCACGCACGTGCGACAAGGTCCGCTGTTGAAGGAGTTGCCGGCGGTGGTTGCACCATGAACAACCTGATCATCTGCATCCCCGCGACGGTGCAGCCGGCCGATCTGGTGGAGCCGCTTTCGGCGATCGGAGAAGTCGGCCTCCATCCGAACGCAGTGACCGTCGGCAAGGGTGTGGGCGGCGTCTCACTGTTGCTGGACGAGGGCCGCGAACTGGACCGCGAGTTCACGCAGGAGGAACTGGCCAGGATCGCCGAACTCCTCGGACCGTACACCGGCCTGATCCTGCCCCACCGCTACCGGGCCATGGACCTCGCCAAGCGGATCGCCCGAGCCATCGCCGAGCGCTTCCCGTGCGTGGTGGACACCGACTGGTCCTTCTTCGGCAGTGGCAAGCAGTTCCTGGCCCGCCTGGACGCGGATCCGGGCTGGGACTGGTGGGAGGACGAGGCGGGGTAGTTGGGCAGCCGGAGTCGACCGAGCCCTATCAGGAGTCCGATTCACCACGCTCTTTGCGGATCATCGAGCCGAGCCGATCGGCGATCTCGCGACCCCGTATCACCCCCGAAGTCGAACGCCTCCACCAACTGCTGCGCGAACCCCAAATGCAGCAACCGCCCTTGGTCGAACAAGCCGTGGTCGTCAAAACCCCAGCGCTGCTGGGGCAGTTCAACGCGGCCTGCACCAGCGCCGACTAACTCGAACCCGCCACCGTCGCCGCGTTCGCCACACACCCCGTCGCCGTGAGCCCGTGTCACCCGCGGCTGCTACTTTCCGGCTCGCGAACAAACCTCACCGGAAAGCAGGAACGCTGTGGGCGCATCGGGATGGGACTACTACGTGCCCTACCAGGAAGACCTGGAAGTCGCACTACAGAACCTCCGCCACAAGGTCTTCCACGCAGAGGACTACTACTGGGATCCCTGGGACGACGATCTGCCCGACGGGGTCGCCAAGCCCCGCCCGGCGACCATCGAAGAGCTGTGGGAGGACGAAACCGTCCAAGAGGAGGGCACCCACTCCATCCTGGACATGCACCGGGTCGTGCGGCCGCATGAAGAGCCTGACTACTTCACCGTGCAACCCGTCTCAACAACGGAGGCCCTACGAACCGTCGGCACCGAGCGACTCACCCGAGCCCACGTCGATGACCTGCAGCCCCTGGCCAATCGACGGTGGTTCGGCCGATGCGCCCTGCTGCACAACGCAGCCGGCGAACCCCAGGAGATCTACTTCTGGGGCTTCTCCGGCGACTGAGAAGCCGAGACTCTGCCCCCGGACAAGTCCACTCGCGCCACCTGGCCCGCGAGACAGTCCGCATCCTCGTGGTCACCGCCCATGGGCGCTGCCTTGGCGGGCAGGGCCACAGACCGCCCGAGTCGCCGCAAGCTCACGGGCCCCGATCTCTCACCCCCTGGCAGTCCAGCCCGTAGCCTCTCCACACCGGGCCGCGCGCTACAGTGCCGCTCCACCGGGGGACGGCTCTACCGGTATTTTCCGAGGCATCACGGACAGGGCGGAACGCTCAGATTCGGAAAATGATGAGAATGAGCGGGGACATCAGTGTCTCCGAGGAATACGTGTGGACCACTTCCTCCGGAATGTTCTGGTGGATCGTCGAGCACCTAAAAGAACGGGTCACCAACCAGTCCGTCTGGGCATGCGCCGACAAGGACGGGTTCGAGGTGCTGAAGGACTTCCGGGTGTACCGACTCCCGGAGCCCGGCCGCCGCGAGGTACTGCGCGTCTTGGTCCAAGACCTCCCGTCGGCCTACGGGGCATGGGCACGTGAGCACACTTCGCTGTCCGAGGCGCAGGTGGCCGGTGCGGTCCACAACCTGGAGATCCTGGCCATGATGGCCACCGAGGTGCTGCGGGAACGGGACAACGGGAGCGCGGGGTGAAGTTCTACAGCGTCTCCATCTCTCCCGAATACGGCTGGCTCATGTATTCCGGCAGGGAGCCGATGTTCAACCTGATCGTCGACATACTCCGCGAAGAGCTGCCCGCACCCGGGGAACTCACGATCGTTCCCCGCCAAGACGGTCCCGGTGACGGCGGTCTCCACCTCAACCTGTTGGCCTTGCCGGCCGACCGGTACCGGACGGCACTCGAGATACTCGCCGACGGAACAATTCCCAGGGCACGCGCGGCGCTCTACGACGGCGAACTCATCGCCGTCTATCCCCATTGGGAGTGGGGTGACGATCGAGTCAAGGCGCTGGGGGACATCAAGACGGTGGCACTGATCGCGAGGAACGTGCTGGCCCGGATGGGCTGACCCGTCTGCCGGGGGTCGCCCGGTTCGGGTTGCTGCTGCATGGGGTCCCCGGCTGTCCCTACAGCAGCCAGAACATCGAATGACCTCAGGCGACGCGCAGACCTGTCCACGGGAACCGCGGGCGGCACCCTGACGATCACGCTAGGGTGCGCAGCGTGCCGTCGCTGATCAGCGCCATCCGCGGAGACGAAGCCGCCACCGACTACCTCACATGGCCAGGCGAATTCGAGCTCGATCGTGCCAAGAACGCCGACAACGTCCGACTTGAGTCGGGTGAGCGCTTGGAGAGCTTTGCTGGAGACGGTGCCGGCGGCAGGTACTTCTTCTGCGGTGAAGGCGGCGAAGAGCGTCCAGTGCTGTTCGCTGACTCCGAAGGCAGCGCCGCACTGATCGCCATCGGTCTCCGAGAACTCCTCCAACTCCTGCTCGTTGCACCCTGGTGGCACAGCTGCCTGAACTTCACCGCGGATGAGAGCCATGAACTGGCGGCCGAATACCTGGAGGACATGCCTGACCTGTACCTGCGCCGGGACCGTGCAGCAGTGGCACTCGGCATCGACCTTCCCCCCGAGGCCGACGCCCTTGCCAGACTGCACGAGGTAGCAACGAACCTTGGCGCCGACTTCACATTGGTCTTCACGCCCTCAAACCTGCCCTACCGACCGCTCATCACCAGATCAGGCTGACCACGCGCCAACGCAGGCGAGCTGCCGGCGGCGCAGAGCAACCGCCCGATGGGACGAGCAGATCTCACCGTCGCGCCGGTGCATCCCCATCGCAGGGAACTGCGGTGGCGGGTCAGCTTCGGAGCCTGAGGAAGCGGGTAGCCGCGCTCGACCGCTGAAAGGAGGAGCCATGGAGACCGCACTCCGCCACAGCGGGTGTCGGGGTTGGAATCCTGCCTGAGAAATCGGGGCCGTAACGTGCACTCATGCGCTACTTGGCCGAGTCCTTCATCGCCGGGGCCCTGAGAAGGGGGCGTTCGGTTGAGCAGTTCCTCGGGCCGATCGGTTCGCCCGAGCGTCTTGGGGTCGCCTATGTCGAGGTCCGGCCGACGAAGGCGGCCTATGAGATCTACGTCCACGCCGTCGAGGACGTCGGACACGCGGCCTTCTGCGATCTGGTGGAGTTCCCACCGTTCGACGTGAAGGACGAGGAAGAGGCTTTCGGTCGCCTCCTTGCTGTCGCCAAGGACCCACAGGCCGCGCTGGCGACCGCCGAGAAGGAAACGGGAGCGCTCCGCACACGATGGGTGAACCAGGGCCTCGTGCAAGACGAATACTGGGACTTCGTGCGGGCAGGTCGGCCCAGCGTCATGGCTCCGGACGGGCGGGCATGGCCCAGTGGCCCGATGACATCCCTATGAGCTGACACGTGGACACCCCCGGATCCGCCTCCCCTGTCGGTTCGCGATGCGGTCCCCAGGCCGCAGAGCACCGACAACGAACCCCCGGGCGCGGACGCCGTCTCGACCGGCTCTATTCGTCCTCGGTCAAGCCCATGGCGAAGGGGAAGGACACCAGGAACTCGCGCCGTGCAGGGTCGGGCTCCGCTTCGGCCAGGTCCGCCAGGGCCCGCAGGAATCGTGTGCGTTGGTCTGCGGGCAGTTGGAGCAGGACCCAGCCGATGGTTTCCATCGTCTTCACCGCGGAGTCGGGATCCACTTCCTCGTCCCCGCAGCTCTCCAGCCACCGAACGACATCCACGAGCAGTCCGGTGAGCACGGGCACGAGCGGGTCCACGTCGGTCACCTGTGCAACCTAACCGCTCCCTGCGACACTCGGGGACACTGTGATCGCTTTGGGTCGGGCCGCGTACGATCTCGCGTTCGGGGTGGCCATGCTGCTGGTGGCGTGCGATGTCCGTCATCTCGCGCGGCGGATCCACCGGCGCATGCCGACCCGTGTCGTCAGGCCTGTCGTGTTGCGCGTGGTGGCCGCGAGCGCCGGTACCGCGGGCGTGGTGGTCGGCAGCGTCCGACTGGTGTCCGCGCTCGGCGGCTGGGGCGCAACGGCGTGCTCCGCGCGGGTGATGCGGGGCCCGGGGCCGCGCGGTGCGGCGCGCTGTTCCTGCCGGGGCGCGCATACTCCTGCGGGTTCCGCGTGGCCCGAGGAGAGGTGCTGGCGATGTCCCTGCGCGACACGGTCGAGGCCGAAGTGCGTGAGTGGTACGACGCCTACGTCGAGACGTTCGTGGGTCTGGCCCGGGGCGAGCGCACCGACACCGGGGCGCTGCTCGGCTTCTACGGCGCCCCCATGGTCGTGGTGACCGACGGCGACCACAAGGTGCGCCGACCCGCGCCGCCACCCTGGAGTTCGCGACCGGCACGATCGACACCCTGGTGCGGGCCGGCTGCACCGGGTCGGAGATCTCCCGCCTGACCGTCCACGCGGTGGCGACCGGTGCCGCCTTCATCGAGGGCGGGTTCGCACGCCACGACCGCGAGGGGCAGGAGTTCGGGGCCGGCACCGGCGCGTACCTGGCGGTCAGGACGGCGGAGGGCCGGCGGTTCGCCTCGTTCATCAGCAGCACGCGGCTGTAGGGCCGCACCCGCAACCCCCGGGCGGCCGGGACGTCGTAGCGGATGACGGGTTCCGTCATCCGACGCGACGACACGAGGCAGACAGACCATGAAGAAACGCAGCGCACGCACGACGCTGACGACCCTGGCCGGCGTACTCGCCCTCCTGGCGGTGCCCGGCACCGCACGGGCCGCGGACGGGGGTCAGGGGCCGGACCGCGGCCGGCAGGGCGTGAGCGAGGTGCTCTACAACCTGGGCGACGAGGCGTTCCGGCCGCCCAAGTCCCTGGGCTACGTGGGGAACAACGAGCTGGACGGGGCGGTGTACGTGCCCGCCGACCTCGCCGAGGGCCGTCACCCGCTGATCGTGATCGAGCACGGCATCCACGCCACCTGCGCCGACGCGGACGCCGCCCGGGACCTGGCCGCCGCGAAGGCCGCGCTGGCGCGGGACGAGGAGACCGGCGACTCCGCCGACGCCGAGAAGCAGCAGGCGGTCATCGACGCCACCGTCGCCGCCCTGTACGCGTGGCCGTGCGCGCCCGGCACGGACCAGATACCCAGCTACCGAGGTTACGACTACCTCGGCCGGGACCTGGCGCGCCGCGGCTTCGTCGTGGTCTCCATCGGGACCAACGGCATCAACTCCACCTCCTTCGGCCAGGCCGACACCGTCTACCAGGCACGGGCGAAGCTGATCGAACGCCATCTGGTGATGTGGCGGCAGCTGTCGCAGTCCGGTGGGGGCCCGCTCAAGGGCGCGTTCACCGACGCCGCTTCGGGACGCGCCTCGGCGGTGGACTTCCGCGGCCACGTGGACCTGGGCAATGTGGGGCTGATCGGGCACTCCATGGGCGGCGCCGCCGTCATGCAGGAGATCGACGACCCGAACCGCGCCTCCTGGCCCCGCGGCGTCACGATCCGCGCGGCGTTCGCCCTGGCCCCGGCCGCGACATGGGACGAGGTCACCGTCACCAGGACGCCGTTCGCGGTGATGTGGGGGACGTGCGACACGACCAACGGCGGCACGTACGTCGAGCAGAACGCGGCCCGCAACAAGGTGCCGATCACGAAGTTCACGCTGACGGGCGGGGTCCACAACTTCTACAACACGCAGTGGTCGCCGGCCGGCGGGCAGGTCCTGTCGGAGGACGAGTCCTTCCCCGGCAGCCGCCCCGGCACCTGCATGGCGCAGTTCCCCGACGCCGACTACCCGCAGCAGGACCAGGACGAGCTGTCCGAGCGGCAGCAGCGCCTGCTCACCCGGGACTACGTCGGGGCCTTCTTCGCGCACCATCTGCTGGGCGACCGGCGGTACGACGCCGTCCTGCGGGGCGAGGGGCGGTTCCCCGGCGCGCCGGACGTGGTGGACGTGCGCTACGACGCGGGCAGGTGACCCGCGCCTGAGGGGGTGCGGGACGCGCCCGCGCCCCCTCAGGCGCCGCCCGGCAGGGCGATGGTGAAGTCGTCCTCGACCGGCGGGTCCAGCTCGTGCTCCCGCAGCCCCGTGGCGGCGAAGCAGCGCACGCGTATCGCGGCGGGGCTCACGTCCAGCCGCAGGAAGCTCTTGAAGAACGGCGGGCTGTAGGTGGCCGAGCCCGGGGAGAGCAGCCGGGTGAGGACCCTGCGGACGGGCAGCCGCATCCGCCGCTTGCGGTGCGGGCGGGGCGGCGCCCCCAGCAGGCCCGCGACGAAACGGGTGCGCGCGGTGACCGGCGCCCCGGTGGCGCGCGTGGGCTCGACGCCGAGACGCTCGGCCAGGGCCGCGGCCGCCTCGTCGGGGGTGAGGTCGAACAGGCGGCGCAGGCGCAGGCGGCGCCCGTAGAGCCGGCTGTAGAACGCGAGGGAGTCGCCGCGCATCGGGTAGCAGCGGAAGGCGTCCTCGGTGACGCCGCCGACCGCGACGCGCGGGATGGTGTGGGTGGCGTGCATGAAGGCCCCGCCGCCGCCGGAGACGACGTACTCGATCCGGCGGCCGTCCACGTCGACCGGGTAGTGCTGGTAGTTGTGGATGTCGCCGCCGATCGCGGCGACGTAGTGGTGGGCCGGGTCGCGGACGATCTCGTCGACCGTGCCGCCGCCCTCTATCGCGCACGGGTGGTGCTCGCCGTCCACGTAGATCGGGGAGCCGGTGACCAGGATCTTGGGGCGGGAGCCCCGGGAGACCCGGCGCAGCCACTCGCCCTGCTCCCGGTCGATGCCGCCGAGGAGCCCGGTGTCGATGCCGATGATCCGCACCGGCCCGGAGTCCATCGCCCAGTACGGGCCGGGCAGCGACGCGGCCTGCGCGGGCGCGGACCGCATGCGGCGGTCCTCGTCGAGCCGGGCGTCGTCGGGGGTGTCCGGCCGCGCCCACAGCAGGGTCCGCCACCAGGCGGGGCTCAGCGCACGGGGTCGGGGGGCGGGCGGGAGCGCCGGGGCGCGGCAGAAGACCCGCATGAAGCCGGTGAGGCCGTCGTACCAGTCGTGGTTGCCGGGGATGGGATAGATCGGGGCGTCGTAGTCCCGGTAGGGCCGGAAGAACTTGGTGCCGTACTCGTTGGCGCTGCCCACGGGGTACAGGACGTCACTGCAGAGCACGGCGTAGCGGGTGCCCTCACCGGCCTTCAACAGGCCGGGGACCACGGCGTACTGGGGGTCGTCGCCCTCGCCGGTGTCGCCGAGGAGGAGGAACGAGAACGTGTCGGGGTCGTCCCGCTCGATCACCAGGTCCGCACCGGCGGCCCCCCGTTCCACCTGGCCCGCGACCCAGCGCTGCCGGTCCCGGCCGGTCGGGTCGCCGAACAGCGACGCCAGGGGGCCGTTGCGCGCCTTCCACAGCGTGGCCGGGTTCAGCCACGACAGGTTGACCACCCGCGCGGGCATCAACTCCTGGTACGAACCGGGCTTCTGACTCTCCCAGCCGGCACCGGCCAGGGAGTCGCGGGAGGAGTCGGACACCCGCGCACCCTAGCAACCGGAGCTGAGCCTCCGGTGCGCCGGGGACCGCCCCCACCGCCCGCCCGCCGCCTCCGGTGGCGGAGCCCCGCGCGCGGTGTATTTACTGAGAAGTGGTGGCAGCCGCACCCGAGGAGCCGAGGTCAGCCATGGCGCCGGAACGACGAGACGGCCGGGCGGGGGAATGAGCACCGGCCCCGTGGCGGAGGCCACGGGCAGCTTCGAGAAGGCCCTGTTCGACCAGTCGCGGGCCGGGCTCGAGGTGTACGACGCCGATCTGCGGGTGCTGCGCGCCAACCCCGCGTCGCTGCGCATGCGCGGCATGCCGGCCCGTTCCGTGATCGGTGCGCAGCTGGAGGAACTGGACTCCGGTATCCCCCTGTCACCGGTCGTGCGGGAGGCACTGCGGACCACCGGCACGCTCGTCGAGCGGCCCGTCGCCGCGTATCCGGGAGGCGATCCGGAGCACCGGCACGAGTACGAGGTCGCCGGCTACCACCTCCAGGACGGCGGCGGCCGCACCATCGGCGCGGCCTGCATGTTCCACGACGTCACGGGCCAGGGGCGGGTCCGGCGGGGCATGGACCTGCTGAACATCGCCCGGGCGGGCATCGGCAGCACCCTGGACGCGCTGCGGACCGCGCAGGAGCTCGCCGACGTCTCCGTGCCCTGCTTCGCCGACGCGGTCGCCGTCGACCTGCTGGAGTCCGTGCTCACCGGCGACGCCCCCATGGGCCCGATCTCCACCACGCTGCCGATGCGGCGTGCCGGGTTCAAGGCACGGGAGGGCCAGGTCGGCGCCTATCCGATGGGCGGCGCCAGTTACTACGCGATCCCGACCCCCTACACACAGGCGCTGGGCGATCTGCAGCCGCGCCTGGTCGGCGTGCTGCCGGAGAAGGGCGGCTGGCTGCTCCACGACCGGGCGCGGGCCGAGTTCATCGCCCAGAGCGGCATGCGCTCGCTCATCGTGATGCCGCTGACCGTGCACGGGCTGGTGATGGGCCTGGCCAGCTTCTACCGGAGCGGCTCGCGACCCGACTCCTTCGACGAGCAGGACCTGGCCCTGGCCACCCAGCTCGCCGCGTGCACCGCGCTGTGCCTCGACAACGCCCGCCGCTTCACCCGCGAGCACACGATCGCGACGGCGCTCCAGCGGAGCCTGCTGCCGCGCACACCGCCGCAAGTCGCGGCGGTGGATCCGGCGCACTGCTACCTGCCGGGCCGCTACGGCGCCCACTGGTTCGACGTGCTGCCGCTGTCCAGCTGCCGCGTGGGGCTGGTCATCGGCTACGTCCCCGGGGAGGACCTGCACGCGTCGGTCGCCATGGGACGGCTGCGCACCGCCGCGTCCACGCTGGCCGCGATGGACCTGCCGCCCGACGAGCTGATCACCCACCTCGACGACGTGGCGCAGAACATGGCCCGCGAGCAGGACGCCGACCCGGTCACCCTGCACCACGCGCGGGCGCCGTTCACCGCGTCCTGCCTGTACGTGACGTACGACCCGATCACGCGGCAGTGCTCGGCGGCCACCGCGGGGCACGACGGCCCGCTGCTGACCACCCCCGAGGGCGCCGTCAGCTTGCTCGACGTACCGCGCGGGGCCCCGCTGGGACGCGGCACCCCGTACGAGATGACAACCACGGAACTGCGGGACGGCAGCCTGCTGACCCTGCACTCGGACAGCGTCGCCGACCGGTACCCGGCCGAGGCCGGGGAACGGCTCAGCCGGCTGTGCGACGTGGTGTCCGACCCCGCGACCGCGCCCAGGGACATCTGCGACGCGGTCGCCTACCGGCTGCTGCGCGGCACCCCGCAGGACGGGGCGGCGCTGCTGGTGGCCAGGGTCCGCGGCATCGACCCGGACCGCATCGCCACCTGGACGTTCCCGGCCGAGCCCCCGTCGGTCCCGGAGGCCCGGCGCGCGGCACGGGACCGGCTGGCGCACTGGGGGCTGGAGGAGCACGTCCCCGTCACGGACCTGGTCGTCAGCGAGCTCGCCACGAATGTCGTCCGCCATGCCGTGGGGCCGATCCGGCTGCGCCTGATCCTCGACCTCAACCTGACCGTCGAGGTGTCCGACGCCGCCGACACCGCCCCGCACCTGCGGCACGCCCGGCTCCAGGACGAGAACGGCCGCGGGCTGTTCATCGTCGCCTCCCTCACCCGGCACTGGGGGACGCGCTACGAGGACGACGGGAAGACCATCTGGGCCGAGCAGGACCTGTCGTCCGCGGCCTGACGCGGGCGGGAGACGAGGGACGCGCGGACCCCGGGAAAAAACCGGGTGTGTGTGCGAACCGCGCTTGATAGCTTCGCCGGTGTGCCGAAGCTGAATCAGATCATCGCCGTGGAGAAGGGCGTCAAGTCCAAATCCCTCCAGGAGCTCACGCAGGCCCATCACGACGTCCAGAAGCCCGCGCTGCTCGCCGGTATCGCCCGGACCTACCAGCCGAAGGACGAGGAGGGCGAGCAACTGCCGCCCGAATCCACCCGGGTGCAGGTCAAGGCCGAGGACGTGCTGCGGACGACGGCGGCGACGCTGACCCGGCTGTTCGACGTGACGGCGACGAAGGACTGGGCGAACCGGTCCGCGGCCGCCGACGTGACGGTGGACGGCCGCGTCGTGCTGGCGCAGGTGCCGGTGCCGTATCTGCTCTTCCTGGAGAAGCAGTTGACGGACCTCCACACCTTCGTGCGCAAGCTCCCGGTCCTCGACGCCGCGGAGTCCTGGCACCCGGACCCGTCCACGGACTGCTGGAAG
Source organism: Streptomyces sp. NPDC088733 (assembly GCF_044751185.1). NCBI lineage: Bacteria > Bacillati > Actinomycetota > Actinomycetes > Kitasatosporales > Streptomycetaceae > Streptomyces > Streptomyces sp. NPDC088733. The sequence continues at coordinate 11,328 of NZ_JBIVLH010000009.1, read as the reverse complement.
ACCGAGCCGGTGCGGACGATCCGCACGAAGAAGGTGCCCCGCAACCACGTGAAGGCGGAGGCCACCGAGAAGCACCCGGCGCAGGTCGAGGTGTACTACGAGGACATCCCGGTCGGTTACTGGACGACGGTCAAGTTCTCCGGTGCACTGCCCGCCCGCCGGGTGAACGAGCTCCTGGACCGGGTCGAGAAGCTCCAGCAGGCCGTCAAGTTCGCCCGCGAGGAGGCCAACGGCGCGGAGGTCACGGACCAGCGCGTGGGCGACGCCGTTTTCGGCTACCTGTTCGGGTAGCCGCAGGAACGCCCCCCGTGCGAGCGGGGGGTGCGCGTGAGAGCGCAAGCTGAAACTGAACGTCGAAGCTGATCCAGGGGTGGCAGTTGAAGGTTCGAATCCTTCCCCCGGCACCGCGTGCCGGGGTGGCCCAAGCAGGCAGAGGCGGCCCTGTCAATCTCAGATTCTCGCTCCAGTCTCAGTATTCGCCACCGAACACCGGATCGACCGAGTGCGGACGACCGTCGACGGATGGGGGTTCAATTCCCCTCTGCGCCTCTTCGCGGCGCGGTAGTTCAATGGCAGAACACGTCGACCTCAGCATGATCCGCGACTCTTAAACGCCGCCGGTGTGCGCAATTGGGTGGCATCCCAGGAACCCGGGAGCTGGATACGCTCCCTGGTTCCGTCACGTTCGCGGGCGGGGGCGCGGCGGTACGGGTGAACAGCGCGGGCCGGATGCCGCGGGAGCGCCTACGCTCGGCCTCATGGCGAACGCGACCGTACGCGAGTGGGACGACGAGGCGGGCTGGGGCGTGCTGGACTGCGCCGAGACGCCGGGGGGATGCTTCGCGCACTACGGCAACATCGAGATGGCCGGGTTCCGGACCCTGTCGGCGGGCCAGTCGGTGGTGCTGGAGTGGGAGGCCCCCGGCTTCCGGCAGGACGGGTACGACTACCGCGCGCTGCGGGTCGTGCCGAAGGGCTGAGCGTCCGGCGTCAGCCCACGTCCCACAGGAAGCGGTGGGTGTGGATGCCGAAGTACGGGAAGGTCTCGACGTCCGTAACGCCCTCGAGGGGCCGGACGACGTCGTTGACGAAGTCCAGCAGCTCGGGCGGGCCGGGGCAGACGACCTCGGCGAACAGCGCGTAGGACCCGGCGGTCAGGACGGCGTAGACGACCTCGTCGCGGGCGGAGAGGGTGTCGGCCACCGCCCGGGGGTCGCCGTCGACGCGCAGGCCGAGCAGCGCCATGGCCTGCCCGCCCATCGCCATTGGGTCGGTGACGCCGACGACCTGCACGACCTTTCCGTCGACGAGCCGCTGCAGCCGCTGGCGCGCCGCCGACGGGGAGAGCCCGACCTTGGGGCCGAGGTCGGCGTAGGGGATGCGGCCGTCGGTCTGGAGTTCGCGGAGGATCGCGCGGTCGATGTCGTCCACGGGGGTCAGCCTGCCAGTTCCGCCAGCGCGTCGGCGAAGAGGGCGGTGTGGGTGTCGACGTCGGCGGCGGTGGTGTCCGGGCACATCAGGGCCATGTTGTGGAACGGCGTCATGAGGACGCCCCGGTTGGCCGTCCACAGGTGCAGGAAGTCCTCCAGTTCGGGGTCGGCGGCGGCGGCCGACGCGGTGCCGGTGCGCGGGGCGGGCGAGGAGAAGCGGTACTCCGTGCGGGCGCCGAGGGTGCTGACGGACCAGGGCAGGCCGTGCTTGGCGACGGCGCCTTCGACTCCGTCCGCAAAGCGGGCGGCGAGGGCGGACATCCGTGTGAACGCCTCGTCGGTGAGGACGTGTTCGAGGGTGGCGCGCATGGCGGCGACGGACAGGGCGTTGCCGGCGAGGGTGCCGCCGACGCCGCCCATGTCGACGAGGTCGAGGTCGGCGCGGCCGAGGAGCCGGTCGGCGAGTGCGGCGGACAGGCCGTAGGCGCCGGCGGGGACGCCGCCCGCGACGGCCTTGCCGACGGTGAGGATGTCGGGCTCCAGGGACCAGGCGGCGGTGGCGCCGCCGGGACCGGCGGAGAAGGTGTGGGTCTCGTCGTTGATCAGGAGCACGTCGTGGCGGCGGGTGAGGGCGCGGACCCCGTCGAGGTAGCCGGGTTCGGGCAGCACGATGCCGATGTTCGTGAGCGCGGGTTCCATGAGGACGGCGGCGACGTCCCCGTGGGCGAGTTCGCGTTCCAGTCCCTCCAGGTCGTTGAACTCCGCGACGCGGCTGGTCAGGGTGACGTCGCAGGGGGCGCCGACGTTGCCGGGGCGGCTGACGCCGCCGCGTCCGCCGGGGCCGGTGACGATCAGCGACTCATCGACGCTGCCGTGGTAGCAGTAGCTGTTGACGAGGATCTTCTGCCGTCCGGTGACGGCGCGGGCGAGCCGGATCGCCCAGCGGTTGGCGTCGGTGGCGGTGAGGGTGAACGACCAGCGCGGCAGGCCGAAGCGGCGGGCGAGTTCGGCGCCGACCCATTCGGCGTCCTCGGTGGGCAGCATCGCGGTGGCGCCGCCCTGTTCGCGGAAGCGGCGCTCGACGGCTGCGGCGACGGGTTCCGGGGAGTGGCCGGCCATGGCGCCGGTGTCGCCGAGGCAGAAGTCGACGTAGCTGTGGCCGTCGATGTCGGTGACACGGGCGCCCCGGGCGCCGGCGAGGTAGCGCGGGAAGGCGCCGGCGGTCTTGTTCATCCAGGTCATCGGTACGCGTCCGAAGAGGTGGTCGGCCGCTTCGTAGGCGGCGCGGGACTTCGGGTTGCGGGCGACGGCGTCGGCGGTCTCGCGGGCGAGCAGTGCGCGCAGCCGGGTGCGGTCGAGGGACATGGGCGCTGCCTCCTGTGCGGCGGATGACGCGACGCGCTGACGCTACTGCTGATTCGAGCGTCACATCAATGCCTTGCGCGTGAATCACGCGATCCGGCGCCGAATGCGTGATCGCCCCGCACGGGAATCGCATCCCGCCAGCACTGATCGCCGCACCCCGGGCCGCCATTGGCCCATACGCCCGTTGGCCGTTCGCACCGGTGCTTTTCTTGACGTCGCGGGCACCGCGCGTGACACGGACCTCGGCCGGCACTCCGCCTACTCATACCCCTAGGGGGTATAGTGTGGTCATCGGGTGGACGGCCTCGCGGTCCTCGCGGTCCTCGCCGCCCACCGGAACACGCACTTAACGCACGAGGAGAACCCATGTCTGTCACCTACAGCGTCTCCGGGATGAGCTGCGGTCACTGCGAGTCCGCGGTCACCAAGGAGGTCTCCGCCCTCCCCGGCGTGACCGGGATCGAGGTGGACGCCAAGACCGGTCTGCTGACGGTCGCCTCCGCCGCCCCGCTGGACGACGACGCGATCCGCGCCGCCGTGGACGAGGCGGGCTACGAGCTGGTCGGCAGGGCATGACTCCCGCGGATCGCCCGCAGGTCCTCCCGCCGGTCGCCGCGGCGCCGGTCACCGAGCTCGAACTCGAGATCGGCGGGATGACCTGCGCCTCGTGCGCCGCGCGCGTGGAGAAGAAGCTCAACCGGATGGACGGCGTCACGGCCACCGTCAACTACGCCACCGAGAAGGCCAAGGTCGCGTTCGGCGACGGCATCGGCGTGACGGACCTGATCGCCACCGTGGAGGCCACCGGCTACACCGCGGCCCTGCCCGCGCCGCCGGCCCCCGCCGCGGCTCCCGGCGACCCCGCCGGCACCCCCTCCGCGCCCGACGAGCTCACCACCCTGCGGCAGCGGCTCGTGACCGCGGTCGTGCTGGCCGTGCCCGTGATCGCCATGTCGATGGTCCCGGCCCTGCAGTTCACCAACTGGCAGTGGCTCTCGCTGACGCTGGCCGCGCCGGTCGTCGCGTACGCCGCGTGGCCCTTCCACCGGGCCGCCTGGACCAATCTGCGGCACGGCGCCACCACCATGGACACGCTGATCTCGCTCGGCACGCTGTCGGCCTTCGGCTGGTCGGTGTGGGCGCTGTTCTTCGGCGAGGCCGGCATGCCCGGCATGAAGCACCCCTTCGAGCTGACCGTGGCCCGCGGCGAGGGCTCGGCGAACCTCTATCTGGAGGTCGCCGCCGGTGTCACCGCCTTCATCCTGGCCGGGCGCTTCTTCGAGGCCCGTTCCAAACGCCGTGCGGGCGCCGCGCTGCGCGCCCTGATGGAGCTGGGCGCCCGGGACGTCGCCGTGCTGCGCGACGGGCGCGAGGTGCGGATCGCGACCGCGGACCTCGCGGTGGGCGACCTGTTCGTGGTCCGTCCCGGCGAGAAGATCGCCACCGACGGCGTCGTGCGGGAGGGGACCTCGGCCGTCGACGCGGCCATGCTCACCGGTGAGTCGGTGCCCGTCGAGGTCGGTCCCGGGGACTCCGTCACCGGCGCCACCGTCAACGCCGGCGGACGGCTGGTCGTGGAGGCCGTCCGGGTCGGCGCGGACACCCGGCTCGCGCAGATGGCGCGGCTCGTGGAGGACGCGCAGAACGGGAAGGCCGCCGCCCAGCGGCTCGCGGACCGCATCTCCGCGGTCTTCGTGCCCGTCGTGATCCTGCTGGCCCTGGGGACGCTCGGCGTGTGGCTCGCGCTGGGCGAGGGCGCCGTCGCGGCGTTCACCGCGGCCGTCGCCGTCCTGATCATCGCGTGCCCGTGCGCACTCGGCCTGGCCACGCCGACCGCCCTGATGGTGGGCACCGGACGGGGTGCGCAGCTCGGCATCCTCATCAAGGGTCCCGAGGTGCTGGAGACCACCCGCCGGGTCGGCACCGTCGTGCTCGACAAGACCGGGACCGTCACCACGGGCGTCATGACCCTCACCGGCGTGCACCTTGCCGACGGCGAACGGGAGGACGAGGTCCTGCTGCTGGCCGGCGCCCTGGAGGACGCCTCGGAGCACCCCATCGCGCGGGCCGTCGCCCAGGCGGCCCGCGAACGCGCCGGCGACCTGCCGGGCGTGGCGGACTTCCGGTCGCTGCCCGGTCTCGGCGTCCAGGGCACGGTGGACGGCCGGGCCGTCACCGTCGGCCGCCAGACGCCGCCGGCGCCGCTGCCGGAGAAGCTCGTCCTCGCCAAGGTGCAGTCCGAGGCGCTGGGCGGCACCGTGGTGACCGTCTCGTGGGACGGGCGGCCGCGGGCCCTGCTGGTCGTCGCGGACGCGGTGAAGCCCGGCAGCGCCCGGGCCGTGGCGATGCTGCGCGAACTCGGTCTCACCCCGGTGCTGCTGACCGGGGACCACGAGGCCGTGGCCCGCTCGGTGGCGGCCGAGGTCGGCATCGACGCGGCCGACGTCATCGCCGGGGTCATGCCGGAGGAGAAGGTCGCCGTCGTCCGGCGGCTCCAGCAGCAGGGCCGGTCGGTCGCCATGGTGGGCGACGGCGTCAACGACGCGGCCGCTCTGGCCCAGGCGGACCTGGGTCTGGCCATGGGCACGGGAACGGACGCCGCCATCGAGGCGGGCGACCTGACCCTGGTCCGGGGCGACCTGCGGGTCGCGGCGGACGCCATCAGGCTGTCGCGCCGCACCCTGGCCACGATCAAGGGCAATCTCTTCTGGGCCTTCGGCTACAACGTGGCGGCGCTGCCGCTGGCCGCCGCGGGCCTGCTCAACCCGATGATCGCGGGCGCCGCGATGGCCTTCTCGTCGGTCTTCGTCGTGGGCAACTCCCTCCGGCTGCGCGGTTTCCGGCCCCTCGCGGACTGAGTCCGGCGGCAGTCCGCGCCGCGGTCGCCTCACTCCTCCCCGAGGAGCGAGGCGATCACGGCGTCCATGTCGACGCCGCGGAACTCGTGGCCGGGCGGGACGGCCTCGTAGACCCGGGCCAGGAAGATCCGCAGGTCGGTGGTGGCGACCTCGACGAGGGCGACGCCCGCGGGGGCGCGGAACTCCAGCACCGTGCGGTCCGGGCCGGCGGGGCGGACGTGGACGTCGCCCTCGCCGGCCGGTTCGTAGAGCCCCGTGGTGAGCAGGCCGCGGGCGAAGACCCAGGTCACCTCGGCGCCGTCGAGCGACACCGAGGGCGGGAAGGCCATGCGCGCCGCCAGCGGGTCGTCGCGGTGGTAGCGCAGGGTCGCCGTGATCTCGTGGCCCTCCGGCCCGGACTTCGGGGTGTGCAGGCGGGCCTGGACGATGTGGTCGATGTCGGTGAGCATGGCTGGGTCCTCCGGGGGTGCCGTGCCGGGTCCGGTGTGCCTTCCGTCGGGGATGAGAGCGTCGACCGCCCCGTGTCTTACGCGGGTTGGGGGACGACTTACGGCGAGGTGATGTGACCTGCGTCACACCGTGCGGCAGCGTTGTCGGTGGGCCGTGCCACGATGGCCCCGCGGCGCCCGCCAGGACGCCGCGGGACACGACGGGGGTGGCCATGGGAGCGCGGCGCGAGGTCGGGGCGGAGGAGCGGCGGCACCGGATGGCGGCGCGGCAGCGGCTGACCGCCGACGGGCGCGCGGAGCGGCCGGAGGAGGCCGCGGAGTCGCTGGTCGCCCTGCACGGCACCGACCCGGCGACGGTCTACCTGTCCGCCGCGGCCCGGATGCGCGTCCCGGACGCGGCGGCGATCGACCACGCCCTGTACGAGGAACGGAGCCTGACCCGGCTGCTCGCGATGCGCCGGACGATGTTCGTGGTCACGGCGGACGCCCGGCCCCTCGTCCACGCGGCGGCGGCGCACGCGATCGCCGCGGCCGAGCGCCGGAAGCTGACGGCCTGGCTCGCCGAGGGCGGCGGCTGGGACGAACGGTGGCTGGCGGAGGTCGAGGACGCCGTCCTGGTCGCCCTCGCCGGGGGCGCGGAGTCCACGGCGGCGGAACTGGCCCAGCGGGTCCCGCGCCTGCGCGAGCAGGTGGTGGCGGCCCGCGGCAAGCCGTACGAGGCGACGCAGAACGTGTCGAGCCGCATCCTGCGCGTGCTGGCCGCCGAGGGCCGGATCGTACGGCGGCGCCCGGTCGGCGGCTGGACGAGCAGTCAGTACCGGTGGGCGGCCGGCGCGGTGCCGCCGCCGACCCCGGCCGGCGAGGCGCGGGCGGAGCTGGTGCGGCGCTGGCTGGCGGCGTACGGGCCGGGCACCGAGGCCGATCTGAAGTGGTGGACGGGGTGGACGCTCACCGAGGTCCGCACGGCGCTGGCCGCGGTCGGCGCGGAGCCCGTCGGACTGGCGGAGGGCACCGGCCACCTGCTGCCGCAGGACATGGCGTTGGAGCCCGACCCCGGGCCGTGGGCGGCGCTGCTGCCCGCGCTCGACCCGACGCCGATGGGCTGGCGGGGGCGCGACTGGTACCTGCCGGAGGACCCCGCGGACCGTGCCGCGCTCTTCGACCGCTCGGGCAACATCGGCCCCACGGTGTGGTGGAACGGCCGGGTCGTGGGCGGCTGGGCCCAGCGCGCGGACGGCAGCGTGGTGCACCGTCTGTTCGCCGATCCCGGACGCGAGGCGGCCGCGGCGATCGGTGCGGAGGCGGCCCGGCTGCGCGGCTGGCTGGGCGGCACCCGCGTCACCCCCCGCTTCCGGACACCGATGGAACGCGAGCTGTCGGCCTGAACCGCCGTCACTCCGGGTATGCCGCACCCGACGGTCGGTACACAGAGCTGACAGTGGAGGTGACCCCATGGAACAGGTGGCGGTGTTCTGCGGCAATTGCGACTGCGGCTGTCCCACCCTGTACGTGGACGAGAGCGCGCCGCCCGAGCAGAGGGTCGTGATGACCGACGACTTCGGGCAGCGCGTGCGGATGAGTTCCGACCAGTTCCGTTCGCTGGTGGAAGAGGCGAAGGCGGGCCGGCTGGACCACGTCTAGCGGTCCGGCCGGCCCGCCTTCGCGGGTGCGCCGTCAGCCGAGGCGGGTGAGCTTCGAGCCGAAGGACGGCTGGGTCAGGTCGCGTTCGAGTGCGACGGGGACCTTGATGCTGCTGTCGCCGTTGCCGACGGTGAGGGTGCCGATCGTGGTTCCGGCCGGCGCCTTGTGCGGGATACCGCCCTTGGCGGCGACGACCGAGATGTCGACCTTCAGCCCGGTCCAGCCGATCGCGGTGACGTCCTTGGTGGCCACGACGCGCGTCCGGCCGCCGAGGCCGTCGTCGATGTAGCCGACGACGTCACCCTTCTTGATCACGGTGTCCGAGGTGAGGGTGGACAGGGCGGCCTGCAGCAGGGTGCTGCTGCGGGTGAGCACCGTGTCGATGATGGGTGCCTTGTGCTGCCCCAGCATCGCGCCGATGATCAGCTGCTTCGTGCCGCCGATCTCACGGACCGCCGCGAAGAGCAGATTGCCGCCGGCCTTGGTGCTGGTGCCGGTCTTGATGCCGACGACGTTGTCGTAGCCCGCGAGCTGGTTGTAGTTCTTCTGCTTGTCGCCGTTGATGTCCCTGTACTCGATCTTGGTGGCGATCTCCGCGAACACCGGGTTCTTCATGGCGGCGTGACCCAGCTTCACCTGGTCGCTCGCCGTGCTGACGGTGGTCGCCTCCAGGCCGCTGGGGTCGGTGTAGTGGGTGTTCTTCATCCCGAGCTGCTGGGCGGCGGCGTTCATCTTCTTCACGAACGCCTTCTCCGAGCCCGCGTCCCAGCGGGCCAGCAGGCGCGCGACGTTGTTCGCCGACGGCAGCATGACCGCCTCCAGCGCCTCGTACTCGCTGAGCTTCTGTCCTTCGGTCACCTTGACCACGGACTCCTGCTCCGCCTGGCCGCTGACGAACTGCTCCTCGGCCGTCTTGTCGACCGGGACCGTCTCGCCGTCGCCGCCCTTCTTGATCGGGTGGTCGCGCAGGATCACATAGGTCGTCATGACCTTCGCGACGCTGGCGATCGGCACGGGCTTCTCCTCGCCGAACGCGCCCAGCCGGCCCAGGCCCTCGGCCTCGACGACGGCCTGGCCCTGCGGGGGCCACGGCAGCGAGAGCTCGTCGCCCTCGAAGGTGTACGAGGACTTCGCCGTCAGGGTCAGCTCGGGCGCGGGCAGCGGGCGCAGCGCCTGCACCAGGACGAAGATCACCGCCAGCAGCAGCACCACCGGCGTCCAGATCTTCACCCGGCGCACGGTGGTGCGCAGCGGGGTCTGCACCGGCGGCGGGGTGTTGGTCAGCTCCGCCAGCAGCTTGAGGGGTTCGTCCGGCTCGGGCGGGAGCGGCATCTGCTTGGTGCGCGAGCCGAGGTCCTCGGCGGCCGGCCGGTCGTCGCCGACGAGCGGGACAAACGTTCCGCCGCCCGGCCGGGCGGGCGTCGCCGCGGGCGCGGAGGCGGCCGGGCGTGCGACGGCCTTCCCGGCCGTGCCGGAGCCGTCGGTGCCGCCCGTCCCGCCCTTCTCCGGCGCGGCGGCCGGGGCGCCCGGCGCCCTCAGGGTGAGCGTTCCCTCGCGGGGCGGGGCGTCCGCGCCGTCCGCGCGCGGCGCACGCAGCGTCATGGTGCCCTCGCCGGTCCGCGGACCCGCGCCGGAGCCCCCGAACCAGTCCGCCGAGCCGTTGACATGGCGGGGGGTCTCCTGGGAGGGGCCGCCGGAGTCGTCGCCCCCGGCGGAGGCCGCGGCCCTGCCGGAGTCGCCCGAGTCGCCGGGACCGTCCTCGTCGCTCTCCTCGGCGTCCTCCTCGGCGTCCTCCGCGGCCACGGACCCGTCCGGGTGGGCCGCCGGGTCCGCTCCGCCGGAACCCTCCGGGGCGTCAGAAGCCTCCGGGCCGCCCGTGGCACCCGTGCGGTCCGCGTCCCCGGGGCGTTCCGCTTCGCCCGCGGGCTCCTCAGGCGCCGCTGTGGCGGCCTCGGGCGCGTCGTCCGGCCCGTCGGGGCCGCCGGCGGCTTCCGCTTCCGCTCCGGCGCCCTCAGGGGCTTCCTCGGGGGCGTCGGAGGCCGGTCCGGCGCCGGAGCCCGTCGCATGGTCCGGGTCGTCGGGGTCGTCCTGCCCGGAGCGGGCATCCGCGGGCTCGTCCGCCGGAGCGCCTGCGGCGTCGGTACCGGATTCCCCGGGGCTCCCCCCGTCGTCCGCCGCGGAGGCGTCCTCGGCGTCCGGCGCAGTCCCGTCCGGCACATCGTCCGCGTCCGCTCCGCCGTCCGGCGTACCGGGACTACGCCGCTCCGGCTCCGCCGCCGCGGGCGCCCCGGCCGCCGCGGGCGGCTCCGGCGCGGACTCCGGTGCGTCCGGAGACGTTTCCGCCGGCTCCCCGCGGAAGACCGCGAGCCTCGGATCCACCGCCCCGCGCCCGGTCGCCTCCCCGGCCGACTCCTGCTGATCCGCCCTGCCGGGGGACTCGCCCGCCACGCAGACCTCCTCCACACGTCGTGCGGAGCGCCGCCGCGGCGCCCCGCTCACCCATACACCAATTTCCGGGCCCCGGCAGAACAGCCTCCTCGGGACCCGCCGACGGGACACCTGCGCCGCCCCCACAGGCGGCGCCGCCCCGGTGCAAGACGCAAACGACATATGAGTCGGTTCCCGCACGAACGGGCAAGGCGCTCTCGACAGGCCGGTGTGAGAGGCGTCACCCTGTCATTCATCCACGCGGGGAGGCATGGATGGGCAGGAGCCGCAGAACACTTCCGGAGGAGCTGTTGCTGCTCGCCCTGGACCCGGCCACGGGTACCACGGCGCAGCCGCAGTCTCTTGACCTCGGTCTGGCCGGGGCACAGCTAGTGGAGCTGTGTCTGGCCGGACGAATAGCCCCTGACGGGGATCGTATCGCCGTGGTGCACCCACGGCCGACAGGAGATCCGACCCTGGACTCCGCGCTCGAACTGCTGCGCCGACGCGGCAGCCCGGTGCGCGCCGTCCACTGGATCGGCGGGCCCCGCCTGGGGCTGCGCCAGACGTATCTCGTGCACCTGGAGCGGTGCGGCATGGTGCATGCCGTACCGGGCCAGATGTGCGGGGTGCTGCCGACCACGCGCTATCAGGCGACCGACAGCGAGGTCAGCCGGGAGATCAGGGCCCGGCTGGACAGCGCGATCCGCACCGGTGTGCCACCGGACCCGCGGACCGCGGCCCTCGCCGCGATCGCCCATGCGGTGGGCCTCGGCAAGCATTTGTACCCGGGCAACGAGGGCCGGTCCTCGCGATCGCGTCTGCGTGACCTGATCCGGTACGACCCCATGGGCGGCCTCGTCGCGCACGCCGTGATGGACGTGCAGAACGGCGCCGCCGCACCGCCCAAACGCGCCCCCGCCCAGGGGCGCCCCGCACCGGACCGGGCGACGGGCCACGGCATGGTGCGGGCGGGCGCCCGCTGAACCGCGGTGCCGGGGTCAGGGCCCCGGCACCGGCACCGGCACCGGCGACAGCACAGCCGTTGCGCAGCGGCGGGGGGGGGGCGGGGGGGGGGGGGGGGGGCCCCGCCCGCCCCGCGCGCGGGCGGGGTGGGGTGGGTGTGTGGGGTGGTCGGTCTAGGGGGGGGAACGCGGG